>CAXTLO010000094.1:0-9789 GCA_964244965.1 uncultured Marisediminicola sp. | reverse complement strand
AGGTCGCCGGCGAGCATCCGGTCGAGCAGCTGCTTGCGCTCGGGGTTCGCGGCCGCCCAGGCGTCGAACTGCTCGGTCCACTCCGCATGGGCGGCCTGGCCGCGCTCCACGGCCTTGCGCGTGTGGGCGAGGACGTCGTCGTCGACCTGGAAGGTCTGCTCGGGGTCGAACCCGAGCACCTCCTTCACGGCGCGGAGTTCCTCGTCGCCGAGGGCGGAACCGTGGATCTTGCCGGTGTTCTGCTTCTTCGGTGCTGGCCAGCCGATGATGGTGCGGAGAATGATGAGCGACGGGCGGCCGGTCTCCTGCTGGGCGGCGAGCACGGCGTCGTTGAGCGCCTGCACGTCCTCGACGTACTCGCCGGTCTTCTTCCAGTCGACGACCTGAACGTGCCAGTGGTAGGCCTCGTACCGCGCCCGGACGTCTTCGGTGAACGCGATGTTCGTGTCGTCCTCGATCGAGATCTGGTTACTGTCGTAGATCGCGATCAGGTTGCCGAGCTCTTGATGGCCGGCGAGCGAGGACGCCTCGCTGGTGATCCCCTCTTGGAGGTCCCCGTCGCCCGCGATCGTATAGATGAAGTGGTCGAACACGCTGGTTCCCGGGGCGGCATCCGGGTCGAAGAGTCCGCGCTCGAAACGAGCGGCGTAGGCGAAGCCGACCGCGGATGCCAGGCCCTGGCCGAGAGGACCGGTGGTGATCTCGACGCCGTCGGTGTGGTGGTATTCCGGATGCCCGGGGGTCTTGGACCCGAATGTGCGAAGCGCCTTCAGGTCCTCGATCTCGAGGCCGTACCCGCCGAGGTAGAACTGGGTGTACTGGGTCAGCGAGCTGTGACCGACGGAGAGGATGAACCGGTCGCGGCCGATCCATTCGCTGTCAGTCGGGTCACGCCGCATGACTTTCTGGAAGAGCAGATAGGCGGCGGGCGCAAGGGACATCGCGGTCCCGGGGTGTCCGTTGCCGACCTTCTCGACCGCGTCCGCGGCGAGCACTCGCGCGGTATCCACCGCTCGATCGTCGATGCTGTCCCACTCAAGTGCTGGCACGGATTCAGACCCTTCATTCGCTGCAGGCCCGACCGAGGACGATCGCCCCACTGTTGAGGTTTCCCGCTTGCGCCGTCATCGTCGTCTCTGGCTCCCGATCGGCGCGCCGTCGGACATGAGCCGGAACGCGAGAGGGGGAGCAGGCAAGCGCCTCCCAGTATAGGGAGGGCATGCGCTCCCAGCCGGGGAGCGGCCAGCGGTGCTCGACGTCGCCTACACTGGATAGTCGGAAGTTCGGCGGATAGGCGAGACGCCCAACCCCTCCCGAGCACAGTCCCTCCCCGAGCACGAACGATTCAGACCGTGGAGCACCGAAGGTGACCGTCGACAGCCGCGAGACGCGTGATCGCGCAGTACCGGGCACGGATGCGATCAGCACACCGCTGAGGTTCATGTCCCGCAAGGCTCGCGCCTACCTCGCGCTGACCAAACCGCGTGTGATCGAACTCCTGCTGGTCACCACGGCACCGGTGATGGTGCTCGCCCACGGCGGCATCCCCGATCTGTGGCTGGTGCTCGCCACCCTCGTCGGCGGTGCGCTCAGCGCCGGATCCGCCGGGGCCTTCAACTGCTACCTCGACCGCGACATCGATCGCATCATGGAGCGCACCCGCAATCGGCCGCTGGTCACTGGGGAGCTCAGCGATCGGGAAGCGCTGGTGTTCGCCTGGATCATCGGGATCGCGTCGATCGCCTGGCTCGCCCTCACCACGAACTACCTCGCCGCCGCGTTGTCAGCGAGCGCGATCGCGTTCTACGTCGTGATCTACACGATGTGGTTGAAGCGCCGCACCGCGCAGAACATCGTGTGGGGCGGGATCGCCGGATGCTTCCCCGTGCTCATCGGGTGGGCTGCGGTCACCAGCTCACTGACCTGGGCACCGGTCATCTTGTTCGGTGTCGTGTTCCTGTGGACCCCTGCTCACTACTGGCCACTTTCCATGAAGTACCGCGCGGACTACGCCTCGGTCAACGTGCCGATGCTCGCCGTCGTGCGCGGCCGATCCGTGGTCGGGCTGCAAGTGGTCCTCTACGCGTGGGCTACCGTCGCCTGTTCGCTCCTTCTCATCCCCGTGGCGTCCATGGGCGTCCTCTACACCGTGGTCGCCCTCGGCGCCGGCAGCTGGTTCGTCGTCGAGGCGCACCGTCTATACAGCGGCGCGATCAGGCACGACGAGGTGCGGCCGATGCGTGTATTCCACAGCTCGATCTCGTACCTCACGCTGCTGTTCGTCGCCGTCGGCGTCGACCCGCTTCTCCCGTTCTGACGCCGGTTCGAGCCCCGTCAGGCCGAAGTCCTGCTCGCGCTACGTGGGCCACATCGAGTCCGAATCGCGGCGCCCGGTGCGCCGGAACTCGCCGGGGAGCCGTCCGATCACCCTGGTGAACGCCCGGCTGAATGCCGCCTCAGAGGAGTAGCCGTACCGATCGGCGGCCGCAGCGACTGAGATCGGCTCATCGCGGAGCGCCAGGGCGGCCTGATACATCCGCCAGCGGGTGACGTACCGCATCGCGGGCTCGCCCACGACCTCGCTGAACCTAGCGGAGAACGCGGAGCGGGACATGGCGCTGACCCGCGCGAGCGCCGTGACGGTCCACGGGCGCGTCGGGTCGCGATGAACCGCGGCCACCGCCCGGCCGACTTGCACGTCCGTGAGAGCGCCGAGCCACCCGCTGCGCGCGGGTTCCCGCTCCAGCCACGAACGGACCGCCTGGATGACGAGGACATCGGATAGCCGGGCGACGACCGCCTCGCCGCCTGGTCGCATCTCGTTCGCCTCCTCTATGACCAGGGCGAGCACGCGACCGAGCCTGTCGCGATCGTCGCCGCCCTCCGTCCGCATGTGCAGGACCGGGGGAAGCAGGTCGATGAGGGACCGCGCGGCGGGGTGATCGAACCGCACCATCGCGCAGACGATCTCGGTCATGTCGCCCGGGCCGCCGTGCCGGAGTATCGCGTATTGATCACTGATCCAGTGGTGTGAGAGCTCCTCCACCCGTTCCACGGCGATCGATCCCGTGCTGGAGAGGACGTGGCCACGTCCGTGCGGCACGAGCACCAGTTCACCGGGACGCAGGTCGACATCGTCCGCCTCGTCGAGTTGGAGGACGGCGCGACCGGATACCACCACGTGGAGGGTGAGGCAGTCCGGCCAGGTCGGCATCTGCAGCGCCCACGGGCCGGTCAACTCGGACCGGCAGTAGAACGCGCCTCTCAGACGCAGGACGTGCAGTGCCTCCCCGAGGAGGTCGGTGGAGCTGAATGGCACACGATCCAACACCCTTCACAGTCTGGCCCGGATCGCGCTCCGATTCACGCGCCTGGACGAATGAGCAAGAACGTCGGCGGAACGGGTCTGGATTGCGCTGGGGCCCGACGAGACAGTAGGTCTGCGTCACACCACGCTCGACACGATAGGAGGCACCATGATCATCACCGTCCTCGGTGCGACCGGAACCATCGGCTCGCAACTGACCTCTGCTCTTCTTGCCGCGGGCACGCGGGTGCGCGCCGTCGGACGCTCGCCGCACGGATTGTCTCGACTCGCCGCGCTAGGTGCGGAACCGCATGCAGCGGAAGCACGGGATCCCGTCGCGCTCGCGCAGGCGATGCGCGGGGCCGACGCGGTCTGGACGATGATGCCGATCGACCCGGCCGCGTCGGACCACCGGGCAGATCAGCGTCTCTTCGGAGAGGCGGCCATCAGGGCGATCCGCGACTCCGGCATCGAACGCGTGGTCGCCCTCAGCAGTTTAGGAGCCGAGTTGCCCGATGGCACCGGGTTCCTGATCGGCCTGCACCAGCAGGAGCAGCGACTTGCGACCCTGACCGATCGGGCGGTGCTCGCACTTCGTCCCGGGTGGTTCTACGACAACGCCCGCACCTATCTCCCTCTCATCGAAACAGACGGCATCGTCGTCGATTCGCTCGACCCGCACGTTCCCGTGCCGATGGTCGCCACGCGTGATGTTGCGGCGGTCGCGGCGGACGCCCTGCTGCGCGGCGGATGGACCGACCATGCCGTCCGGGAGCTGCTCGGTCCGGTCGACGTCGATCAGACGACCGCTACCGTCGCGCTCGGTTCCGCACTGGGGCGACCAGAGCTGAGCTACGTCAGGATGCCCGACGACGACATGGTCGCCGCCCTGGTCGACGAGGGCTGGACGGAGGATGTGGCACTCCAGCATGTTGGCTTGACCGCCGCCATCAACGAGGGCCGGATCAGACCTCAGCAGCCTCGGACCGCCGAGCTGACGATGCCGACGACGTACGCCGAGTACGCCCGCTCGCTCGCCGCGCACTCGAACAACTCCATCGGGAACCAATCACGCGGAGACGCGGTCAGCGACAGCCGTCGGTCGGGTCAGGACGGTGGGTGAGCCGTGCAACGACAGCGTCACCGCGACCATCGCCGATACCAGTAGGCACGCGAGAACCATGTGGATTCCCACCAGCACCTCGGGGAGGCCGAGCCTGGCCTGGCCGACGCCAACCGCGATCTGCACTAGTTCGACGGCGAGCAGCATGGCGGTGAACCGGCGCGCCCGACGCAGACCCGGCCACTGGGCACGGAGGAGATTCGTGGCGACGAGCAGGACCACAGTCAGCCCGAGGGTGATGTACGCCGGATAACTGTGCAGGTGCTGGAGCAGCTCCGGGTCTAGTCCGTTCCTGGCCGCTCCGTGATCACCGGCGTGCGGACCGGAACCGGTGGTCGCGATGCCCACCAGCACGGTGAGGGCGACGAACGCCCCGGTGAGCCGCGTCACGCGGGACACCCACGGCGGCCCGGCCGGGACACCGGAGGTGCGTGGCCCGAAATAGACGCGGTAGACGAAGACCGTGGCAATGGCGACGAGCACGATGCTGGAGAGGAAGTGCAGGCCGACCACCCAGGGGTTCAGGTTGGTCAGCACGGTGATGCCTCCGAGCACCGCCTGGAGCACGACACTGAAGCAGGGCACGATCGCGAGCCAGAACAGATCCCGACGCTCGCGACGCATTCGGACCACGAAGAGGAAGGCGACGATCGCGACGAGCTGGAGCACGAAGAAGAGCAGGCGATTACCGAATTCGATCGCGCCGTGGATGCCCATCTCCGGCGTCGCGACGAACGAGCCGGGTTCGCACTGCGGCCAGGTCGGGCACCCCAGGCCGGAGTCGGTGAGCCGCACCGCTCCTCCCGTCAGCACGATCAGGATCTCCACCGCGAGCGAGACCCAGGCCGCGGCGCGCACCCTCCGGTCCACGACCGTCGGCAGCCGAGACCAGATGCGACGGATCGGGTGGGTTCGGCCCGTCCGCTCCACGGTCATGCCTTTCACAGTTACCCGCTCCCTCTCCGCGCAGTCCCGACCTGTAGAATCGCACCGATGACCGGGGCAGATCCTGGGAACGCCGGCGGTGACCGATGGCGACCCGATCAACGGGATGGGTTGCCCCGACGTGAATTCGCGCAGCGTACGAAGTTTACGGGAGCGGACCGTGCATCGACTCGGACGGAATAGGCCCGTGGCCGTGACGGTTGATGACTGATGGACTTCGAACGGCCCGGCAATGCAATGGAAGGCGTGGTACCGATGTCAGACGTGCTGATTGAACGACCGGAGCTCGAGAGCCTCGGCGTCTACGAGTTCGGCTGGTCCGACTCCGACGTGGCCGGCGCATCCGCGAAACGCGGTATCTCACCCGAGGTGGTCGCGGACATATCGCGCCTCAAGGACGAGCCGGAATGGATGCTGAAGAAGCGTCTCAAGGGTCTGGCCCTGTTCGGCCGCAAGCCGATGCCCGCGTGGGGGGCCGACCTCTCCGGCATCGACTTCGACAACATCAAGTACTTCGTACGGTCGACCGAGAAGCAGGCGCAGACCTGGGAAGACCTCCCCGAGGACATCCGCAACACCTACGAGAAGCTCGGTATCCCCGAGGCGGAGCGTCAGCGCCTGGTCTCCGGCGTCGCCGCCCAGTACGAGTCCGAGGTGGTCTTCCACTCCATCAACGCGGAGCTCGAGGCCAAGGGCGTCATCTTCATGGACACCGACACGGCGCTCCGTGAGCACCCCGAGTTCTTCACGGAGTACTTCGGTTCGGTCATCCCCGAAGGCGACAACAAGTTCGCCGCACTGAACACCGCGGTGTGGTCGGGCGGATCGTTCGTCTACGTGCCGCCCGGTGTGCACGTCGAGATCCCGTTGCAGGCCTATTTCCGCATCAACACCGAGAACATGGGCCAGTTCGAGCGCACGCTGATCATCGCCGATGAGGGCAGTTATGTGCACTACATCGAGGGCTGCACCGCGCCGATCTACAAGTCCGACTCGCTGCACTCCGCCGTTGTCGAGATCATCGTGAAGAAGAACGCCAGGGTGCGGTACACGACGATCCAGAACTGGTCGAACAACGTCTACAACCTCGTCACCAAGCGTGCGATCGCGCACGAGGGCGCGACGATGGAGTGGGTCGACGGCAACATCGGCTCCAAGGTCACGATGAAGTACCCGTCGATCTACCTCGTCGGCGAGCGAGCCAAGGGTGAGACGCTGTCGGTCGCCTTTGCGGGACCCGGTCAGCATCAGGATGCCGGCGCCAAGATGATCCACATGGCGCCGCACACGCAGTCGTCGATCGTGTCCAAGTCGATCGCACGTGGCGGCGGACGGACCGGCTACCGCGGCGAGGTGCGGATCGCCGAGGGCGCCCACCACTCGGCGAACACGGTGCGGTGCGACGCCCTGCTCGTCGACACCATCTCGCGGTCCGACACCTACCCGACGACCGACATCCGCGAAGATGATGTGCAGATGGGGCACGAGGCGACGGTCTCACGCGTCAGTGCCGAGCAGCTGTTTTACCTGCAGAGCCGCGGCATGCCGGAGGACGAGGCGATGGCGATGATCGTGCGCGGGTTCATCGAGCCCATCGCGCGCGAGCTGCCGATGGAGTATGCGCTGGAACTCAACAAGCTCATCGAGATGGGCATGGAAGGCAGCGTCGGCTAGATGTCCACGCCCACCGTCACCATCGTTCCGCAGCCGGCAGGCAGGACGGATGGCGGGTCTAGCTACGTGCCCGTACAGACCCGATCCGAGCGCTTCGCGTCGTACGACGTCGGCGATTTCGCTGACGTTACCGGCCAGGAGCCGGAGTGGAAGTTCAGCCCGGTCGCCAAGTTGTCCGCCCTCATCTCGGGTGAGCTCGATGGGAACCGATGGCCGGTCGAGATCACCGACGGGTCATCCGGTGTGAGCATCGAGTGGATCCCGCGAACCGATGTCCGCATCGGCATCGCCGGCGAACCGGAGGACCGCGCAGCGGCCAATGCCTGGTCGTCCTTCACCGACGCCCTGTCTTTGACCATCGAGGGCGAGGCCGGTGAGGTCACGCTTGCCCGATCCTCGCTCGGCACGACACCGAGGGCCGCACACACCGTCATCACCGCGACGGCGAACAGCGCCGGACGGGTGGTCCTGCTCAACCGAGGACCGGCGACCCTCAGCGAGAACGTCGAGATCGTTCTCGAGGACGGGGCGAACCTCACAGTGGTGTCCGTGCAGGAGTGGGACGACGAGGCGATCCACCTCGCCAGCCACTTCATCCGCCTCGGACGGAATGCGCGCCTCCGTCATGTGGTCGTCTCGCTCGGCGGCGGCGTCGTGCGGGTCAATCCCGCTGCGCACCTGGTCGGCGACGGATCGGATGTCGAGCTGTACGGTGCCTACTTCTCCCGCACCGGCCAGCACATCGAGCAGCAGGTGTTCGTCGATCATGTCGCTCCGAACACGCGATCCCGCGTCACCTACAAGGGTGCGCTGCAGGGCACGGGTGCGCGCACCGTCTGGATCGGCGACGTGCTGATCCGGCGCAGCGCGGTCGCGACCGACAGCTACGAGCAGAACCGCAATCTCATGCTCACAGATGGCGCCCGTGCCGACTCCATCCCGAATCTCGAGATCGAGACCGGTGACATCGCCGGCGCCGGGCACGCGAGCGCGTCGGGCCGATTCGATGACGAGCAGCTGTTCTATCTCCAGGCTCGGGGCATCCCCGAGCATGATGCACGCCGCCTCGTGGTGCGCGGGTTCCTCGCCGAGGTCGTGCAGAAGATCGGTGAGGATCAGCTCGAGTCACGTCTGTCTGCCGCCATCGAAGCGGCTCTGACATCCGTCACCCCGGATGCTGCCCCACCCGTGAGCACCGCCACACCCGAGGAAGGACGCCGCTGATGGCCGATATCAAGATCTGCTCCGAAGACGATCTCGAGGTCGGCGCCGCGGTGCGCGTGGTGATCGACGATCTGCCCATCGCACTCGTGCGCGACTCCGACGGAGCGATTCACGCCATCGGCGATACCTGCACACACGGCGATATCTCGTTGTCGGAGGGTTTCGTCGAAGGAGAGACCCTCGAGTGCTGGGCACACGGCTCGAAGTTCTCCTTGCGCACCGGTCGACCCACGTCTCTGCCGGCCTACGAGCCGGTGCCCGTCTATCCGGTGACCGTCGTCGGGGGTGAGGTCTTCATCGACCCCACCCGCACCGTCGACGTCTGACCCATCCACTTCGCCGTCTCGCGTCCTGAGCGTCGGCATCCATCTCAGAAGGAATTCCATGTCCGTACTGACCGTCCGCGACCTCCATGTCAGCGTCGAGACCGAGCAGGGAAACAAGCAGATCCTCAAGGGAGTCGACCTCTCCGTGAAGGAGGGCGAGATCCACGCGATCATGGGGCCGAACGGCTCCGGGAAATCCACCCTCGCCTACACGATCGCCGGCCACCCGAAGTACCACGTCGACAGCGGATCTGTCACGCTCGACGGTCAGGAGATCCTCGACCTGCCGGTGGACGAGCGGGCTCGGGTCGGTCTCTTCCTCGCCATGCAGTACCCGGTGGAGATTCCGGGAGTGGCAGTCACCAACTTCCTGCGCACCGCGAAGACCGCGCTGGATGGCGAGGCGCCTCCGCTGCGCACCTGGGGCAAAGAGGTGAAAGAGTCGATGAAGAACCTCCGGATGGATGCCTCCTTCGCTCAGCGAAATGTGAACGAGGGGTTCTCCGGCGGGGAGAAGAAGCGCCACGAGATCCTCCAGCTCGAACTCCTGAAGCCCAAGTTCGCCATCCTGGATGAGACGGACTCAGGCCTCGACGTCGACGCGCTCAAGATCGTGTCGGAGGGAGTGAACCGAGCGAAGGCGAACACCGGGCTCGGACTCCTGCTCATCACTCACTACACCCGCATCCTGCGCTACATCACGCCCGACTACGTGCACGTGTTCGTCGACGGTCGCGTGGCCGAGGAGGGCGGCCCGGAACTCGCCGACCGCCTCGAGGACGAGGGGTACGACCGCTACCTACCCTCCGATGTCAGCGAACCCGCCGTGCCTGCCACGGTCGAAGCGTAGGGTCGGATCATGGCTACCGCACTGGCACCAGCGCTATTCGACCAGGTCGAGGATGCCCTGAAAGAGGTCATGGATCCGGAACTCGGCGTCAATATCGTCGACCTCGGTCTCATCTACGACCTCACCTGGGACGACGAGAACGACGCGCTCATCATCAGCATGACCCTTACTTCCGCAGGCTGTCCCCTCACCGATGTCATTGAAGAGGAGACCGCTGAGGCACTGGATGGCGTCGTGGAGCAGTTCCGCATCAATTGGATCTGGATGCCACCGTGGGGACCGGAGAAGATCACCGACGACGGCCGCGACATGATGCGGGCGCTCGGCTTCTCCATGTGAC
>CAXTLO010000093.1:0-9803 GCA_964244965.1 uncultured Marisediminicola sp. | reverse complement strand
TCATGATCTGGATCGCGTCGCGCACGGTGTCGGACGGATGCACGTGCACGAGCTCGGGCAGCGCCCCGGTCTTGCGGCTCACCACCTGGGCGACGGTGGCCTCGGCGGACGCCTCGGCGAACCCGTAGGAGCGCATCCAGGTGTCGTTGAAGATCTTGCCGAGGTAGCCCCGGCCGCCATCGGGCAACAGCACGACGATCACATCGTCGGGGCCTGCCTCCCGCCCGACCTCGAGCGCCGCGGCGACGGCCAGTCCGCTGGAGCCGCCGACGAGCAGGCCCTCCTCACGGGCCAGACGCCGGGTCAACTCGAACGAGGTGGCGTCGGATGCCGCGACGATCCGGTCCACGACCGACGGGTCGTACGCGGTCGGCCAGAAATCCTCCCCGACTCCCTCGACCAGATAGGGCCGGCCGCTACCGCCGGAATACACCGAGCCCTCGGGATCCGCGCCGACGATCTGCACCGCGCCGCCGGAGACCTCTTTGAGGTACCGTCCGACTCCGCTGATCGTGCCGCCGGTGCCGACGCCGGCGACGAAGTGAGTGATGCGGCCGTCGGTGTCGCGCCAGATCTCCGGGCCGGTGGTCTCGTAGTGGCTGAGCGGGCCGTTCGGATTGGAGTACTGGTCGGGCTTGAACGCACCCGGGATCTCGCGGGCGAGGCGGTCGGAGACGCTGTAATACGACTCGGGGCTGTCCGGCGCGACGGAGGTCGGAGTGATCACGATCTCGGCGCCGTAGGCGGTCAGCACATTGCGCTTGTCCTCGCCGACCTTGTCCGGCAGTACGAAGACGCAGCGGTAGCCGCGCTGCTGCGCGACCAACGCCAAGCCGACGCCCGTGTTGCCCGAGGTCGGCTCGACGATCGTGCCGCCCGGCAACAGGTGCCCGTCGCGCTCGGCAGCGTCGATGATGCGCGTCGCGATGCGGTCCTTCGAGGAACCGCCGGGATTCAAGTACTCCACCTTCGCGAGCACGGTCGCCTTGATCCCCGCGGTGACGCTGTTCAACTGCACAAGAGGGGTGTCGCCGATGAGGTCGAGCACGGTACGGGCGTATTTCATATGGCGTATTCCACGGTGGTGTCGCCTCGCAGGATCCCGGTTCGGTGACCGGTCGGTGGGGTGCTGGACTCGTGGCCCAGCGGATGAGTTTACCAACCCGCATCCGGTGATGACGGGCCACGGGCGCTGCTCACACCGCCGATCCAGCGGGATGGGGCATCCTTGACATGAATCACTCAGCAGTGTTCCCACCGCCTCGACGACAGGACCTCCGCCGTGCCGCCCACCAATCAGCCCGTTCCTCCAGCCGCCCGGAGAGAACTCACGGTCAAGCAGCAGCGCGACGCGCGGCGTGCCGAGAAGGTCGCCGCGCTCAAGAAGAAGCAGGCCGCGGAGAAACGCAACCGGGTCATCGCCATCGTGCTCGGCAGCGTCGCCGTGGCCGCGGTGATCGGCCTCGTAATCACGCTGGTCGTCACCGGCGGCAGCACCCGTGAGCAACAGCAGGCGGCGGGCGACGGCGACGGGTCGAGCGTCGAGGGCATCGAGCTGTTCCCCGACGTGACGGCCAATCACGTCGAGGGTCCGGTGACGTACGAGCAGACTCCTCCCGCGGGCGGAGACCACGCGGCGGCCTGGCTCAACTGCGGCATCTACGACCAGCCGGTACCCACGGAGAACGCCGTGCACGACCTCGAGCACGGCGCCATCTGGGTGACCTACAACCCCGACGAGGTGACCGGGGCCGACCTCGAAGCCCTGCGCGACGCCGTGCCGGACACCTACCTCACGATGTCGCCGTGGCCCGACCTCGATGCTCCGGTGGTCGCCTCCGCCTGGGGGGCGCAGGTCGCCCTCGACGGAGTGGACGACGAACGCCTGCAGCAGTTCATCGACGCGTACTGGCAGTCGCCGGATGCTCCCGAGCCGGGTGCCGCCTGCACGGGTGGCGTCGACGCGCCCGGCCTGGTGACCTGATCAACGGATGACCGAGACCCCCTCGAGGGCACCGAAGCGCGCACGCCCGGTCCTGATCCTCGCCGCAGTACTCGCCGCGCTCCTGGCGCTGCTAGGCGGCATTTTGATCGGACGCCTCAGCGCACCCGGCCCGCTCCCGATGCCGGGCAGCACCAGCGCCGAGGCCGGCTTCTCGCGCGACATGCAGACGCACCATAACCAGGGGGTGCAGCTGGCTCTGGTCATCTACGCGAAGACGGCGGATGACGACATCCGCACCCTCTCCTACGACATCGCGACCTCCCAAGCGCAGCAGGCGGGGCAGATGTACGGGTGGCTCAGCACCTGGGGCCTGCCCCCCGCGGCACCCGAACCGTCGATGACGTGGATGACCCGACCCGCGCTCGACGGCGCCGACCACCAGCACGGCGGGGACATGGCGCACACCCCCGGCGAGCCGATGCCCGGCCTCGCGACCGCCGGGCAGATCGACGAACTCGAAGCGGCGACCGGCGCGGAGGCCGACCGCATCTTCCTGGAGCTCATGATCGCCCACCACATCGGCGGGGTGGAGATGGCGGAGGCGATCCTCGACCGCTCCGAGGAGCGCGCCGTCGTCTCCCTCGCGACCGGCATACTCACGGTGCAGGAGGGCGAGATCGCCTATATGCGTGAATTACTCGCACGGAACTGAGCGCTGCAGCGCGCACAGCGGTCAGCCGGAGTCGTCGGTCCCGACGCCGGCCAGTGCCGTAGATCCACGCACGACACACGCGGTCGGACTCGCGGTCAGTCGTCGTCAGTACGATGACGACGACTCCGATCTCGGAGATCGGCGAGCGACTCGCGAGGTGGATGCCGATTCTGTGGGCCGATCGCTGACGATGGGCCGATCGCTGACGTGGTGACCGCATCGTTGCCGGAGACAGCTGACGATGCGCCTGTGCCGTCAGGTCCCCTGATCGTTCAGCGCGGTCTTTTCATCGCCGGCGCTGCCCCGTTCGCCGATTCGGCCGCCGACCGCAATAGCCAGGCCGAACACCAAACCGATGAGCATACCGGCGAGCGGATTACCCAGGGCCACTCCGAAGGCCGCTCCCATTGCGACTCCCACGACGAGCCACATGGCGAAGACATTGTTGGATTTGGTCTGATCGCTCACGTTCTAACGCTAGACAGCGCGAAGCCTCTTGTCGACCGTCAGATTGCGGAACCGAGGTCGTCGTTTATCGACGACATGGCGGAGTTGTGCGCATCACCTGGGCAAGTCACCCGACAAGTCTTGGGCGGAGATCACCCATCCGATTGAGGATCGCCATCAGTCCACTCTCGGGCGTCGTAATAGACAGGAAGTCACACTCCTCAACCAGATCGGACAAAGCCATGACCAGCAACATCGAAGCGCGGACGGATGCCGGCTGCCCGATGTTCTTGCCACCTTCGCGGCCGACTGACGGCGCTGCCGACCGAGGGCACTGCGCTCACGGGCCGCTGATGGCTCCGATGGCGGCGAGATTGCGCCGGAAGGCATCCTCTCCCTCATCCGTGCTCCGGATATAGGTTCTCGGCTGCCGCCCTACGCGCCGTTTCACGATCTCGACGAAGCCCGCGTTCTCGAGCACCGCGAGATGCTGTGACAAGCCGGAATCACTCAGCTCGATCTCGTCGCGCAGCACCCCGAACTCGCACTCGTCGAGGCCGATGAGGAATGCCATGACGGAGAAGCGCACGGGCGAGTGGATGACCGGATGGATCTCATGTCGAGCGTGAGCCATGGCCCCGATCCGTTCCCGCGCGGCGCACGAGGAAATACGTGCCTGCGACGAAAAAGGGCGAGGAGGCGACGACGGCCACCGCAAATCCGGCGACGAGGTCGAGATCGTCCCACACCGCTCCCATCAGCGCCGAGATACCCAGCCAGCCGGCCGTAGCGACCGACGGGATGGCCGATCTCGGAACGACCCTGTGCCGCCTGATGTACGCCGCGACGGCGAGAAGGGCGACGGCCGTCACGGCGACGATAACGAGGCGTAGCGGAAGCTCCCAGGGCAGCGAGAAGCCGGAGGGAATGAGCACGAGGCCGACGAGGATTAGACAGAGGCCGAACCACCGTGTGCGGTCGAATTGCCTATTGCGCGCATGCTGCACTCGATCGAGCGCATCGGATCCGGTCGAGAGGTCGAAGGCATCTGAGCTCACCCTGGTCACTTTAGCAGTACGCAACCACGTACGGTTATCTCAAGTGGCCCGCTCCGGACCGCGGCGTCGAGAGGTCGACGGTATTCCTGCCGGGCATCGCGGCTAGACCCGCACCTGCTCGCGGAACAGACCCGCGTAGACCCCGCCCGCGGCGAGAAGCTCGGCGTGCGTGCCACGCTCGACGATGCGCCCGGCGTCGACAACGAAGATGACATCGGCCTCGACGATGGTCGACAGCCGGTGCGCTACCGCGATGGTGGTGCGGCCCCGGGCGGCGGTGTCGAGTGCCGACTGCACGATGCGTTCCGAGATCGAGTCCAGCGAGCTGGTGGCTTCGTCGAGGATGAGCACGGCCGGATCCTTCAGCAGCACCCGCGCGATCGCGATGCGCTGCTTCTCGCCTCCGGAGAGCCGGTAGCCGCGCTCGCCCACGATGGTGTCGTACCCGTCGGGGAAGCCCGCGATGGTGTCGTGGATGTTGGCGGCCACCGCCGCGGACTCGATCTCCTCCTGCGTGGCATCCGGTTTCGCGTAGCGCAGATTCTCGCCGATCGTGGCGTGGAACAGGTAGGTCTCCTGACTCACGATGCCCACGTGCGAGATGAGTGACTCCTGCTCGAGCTGCCGCACGTCGGAGCCGGCGAACAGAACGCGTCCGCTCGTCGCGTCATGGAATCGCGGGATGAGGTACGAGACGGTGGTCTTACCCGCACCAGACGGACCGACGAATGCGGCGTACTGGCCTGGCTCGATCTGGAACGAGACCCCGCGCAGCGTCGGCTCGGCATCCGCTCCGGAGTCGGGGTAGGAGAACACGACATCGTCGAACGCGATGGCACCGAGCATCCGCTGGTCGACGGGATGTGCGTTCGGAGCCTCGATGATCGCGGGCTTCAGGTCGAGGTACTCGAAGATCCTCGCGAACAGTGCCGAGGAGGTCTGCAGGTCGAGCGCGACGCGCATCAGCCCGAGTAGCGGCCACATCAGCCGCGCCTGCACGGTCGTGAAAGCGACGATCGTGCCGGCGGTCACGGTCACTCCGTCGAACAGCAGCCACGCGGCGACGAGGTAGACGATCGCCGGGATGATCGCGAGGAAGATCTGCACCATCGCGAAGAACCACTGGCCGCTCATCTGCTGCCGCACCTGCAGCACGATCTGGTTGCGATTCTCGTCGCCGTACCGCTGAACCTCGGTGTGCTGCCGGTTGAAGCTCTTCGCGAGCAGGATGCCCGACACCGACAGGGTCTCCTGGGTGATCGCGGTCATGTCGCTCAGCGACTCCTGCGTCTGCGTCGCGATCCGAGCCCGCACCTGACCGATGCGACGCTGCGCGATCACCAGCACCGGCATCAGGATGACGGCGACGATCGTCAGCTGCCAGGAGAGCACGAGCATCGACACGAACGCGGCCAGCACGGTGACAGAGTTGCCGAGCACGCTCGACACGGTGTTGGTGAGCACACCCGCCACTCCGCCGACGTCGTTCTGCAGGCGGGACTGGATGATGCCCGTCTTCGTGCGGGTGAAGAACGCCAGCTCCATCCGCTGCAGATGACCGAACAGCCGCATCCGCAGGTCGCCCATCACCTTGTTGCCGACGCTGGCGGTGAGGTAGGTCTGCCACACCCCGAGCGCGGCACTGACCACGTAGATGGCCACCATCAGCACCACCAGCTCGACGAGCAGAGGCACATCCGGCCGACCCGACGCCGGGAACAACCCGAAGTCGAACGCCTGCTTCGTGAGCAACGGCGGCAGTACGGTGAGAGCCGCCCCGACGACGACGAGGGCGATGGTGAGCCCGAGCGCGAACTTGTGGTCGACGAACAGGTCACCGATCCGGCGGAGCAGATGCGGGATGCGCGGCGCCTCCGCGTTCTCCTGCCGTTGCGCCGCGGCATCCCCCCGACTGATCCGGGAGCGCGGCTTGCCGTATCTCCCGGTCTGCGGCGCTGAACTCACGCTCTCACCCTACGTCCGCCGATCGGCGCCACCGCCGGGAGCGGTGACGCCGATGGCGAACGGGCAAGCCCGGGTAGGGTTCAGGATTCCGCGAGCAGGCCGTCCAGCCGTTCGTAGCCTTCGGTCACGCCCTGCTCCATCCCGTTCTCGACCATCCCGTCTCGGGCTTCGATGCTCGGGAACACCGAGTGGTTGACGAGCCGGGTGCGCCCGCCGTCGAGCTCTTCGAACCTCAGTGACTCGATGCTGACGACATCGGGAAAACCCTCGAACTCGAAGGTCTGGATGATGAACTCGTTCTCGCGAGCCACGTGGAACACGCCGTTGAAGCGGTAATCCTCACCCTCGTTGCTGTGGGTGTAGCGGTACCGTCCGCCGGTGCGGAGGTCCCATTCCTCGATCTCCATGTCGTAGCCGTGCGGCCCGAGCCATTGCTTCACGAGTGCGGGTTCGGCGTGGGCGCGGTAGACGGCGCTCACCGGAGCGTCGAATTCGCGCGAGATGTCGACGAACGGCACTCCCGCGTCGGCGATGACGGTGACTGGATTCTTGCTCATTTCTCCTCCTGTGGTGTGGTGTCGTGCTGGGTTGTGGTGTGGTGCTCGGTCGTGGTGTGGTGCTCGGTCGCGGTGTCATGCGGGGTGATGTGCTCCAGCACGGCGTCGAGGCGACGGAACCGACGCTCATGGACGAGCCGATGGGTGTCGATCCATGACGTGAGCGTTTCGAGCGCGGCGGAATCCAGGTGGACCGGCCGACGCTGAGCTTCGCGCGTGCGCGTCACCAATCCGGCGAGCTCGAGCACTCGGATGTGCCTCGAGACCGCCTGGACGGTGATCGCGAACGGCTCGGCCAGCTCGTTGACCGTGGCCGGTCCTCGGCTCAGCCTCGCGACGATGCTGCGCCGGACCGGATCGGCCAGCGCGAGGAACGCCCGGTCGAGCACTTCCTCCGGCGCGTCGTCGATGGCTCCATCTCCCTGTATTCAACTTATTAGTTGATCAACGAATGGGTTGAGCGTACGCGCTGGAAGGCAGCGGGTCAAGAAACGACGAACGGCTCGATCCCCGCAGGATCGAGCCGTTCGGACAACAGCAGCTGGTTAGCCCTTCGTGGAACCGGCGAGCAGCCCCCGCACGAAGTAGCGCTGCAGGGAGAAGAACACGATGAGCGGCACCAGGATGGAGATGAAGGCACCCGCGGTGAGCAGGTACCAGTCCTGCCCGCGCTGCCCGACGATCTCGGCGAGGAGCTTCGTCATCGGAGCCACGGCTCCGTCGGCGAAGACCAGCGCGACGAGGAGGTCGTTCCACACCCACAGGAACTGGAAGATGGCGAACGAGGCGATCGCGGGCATGCTCAGCGGCATCACGATGCGGAAGAAGATCTGGCCGTGACTGGCCCCATCCACCCGTGCCGCCTCGATCACATCGTTCGGAATCTCTGAGACGAAGTTGTGCAGCAGGAAGATCGCCAGTGGAAGCGCGAAGATCGTGTGGGCGATCCACACCTGCGCGTATCCGCCGCTCGCTCCAAGAGAGTCGAACACCTGTACGCCGCCGAACTGCAGGCCGCGGGAGAACGTGCTGAGCAACGGGATGAGCGCCATCTGGATGGGCACGATCTGCAGGGCGAAAACCGCCACGAACAACCAGTTGCGGCCCTTGAAGGGGATCCACGCGAACGCGTAGGCCGCGAGGGTCGCGATCACGAGCGGGAACACCGTAGCGGGCAGGGTGATCGCGAGCGAGTTGATGAACGCGCCGGCCAGGTTGAGCTGGCTGTTCCCGGTGGCGAGCACCGTGAAGTAGTTGTCCAGGGTGAAGCCGGGGTTGCCGAGGATCGTCCACCAACCGGTCGAGTTGACCAGTGCGGCGGGTCGGAACGACGACACGAGGAGACCGAAGGTCGGCAGCGTCCAGAGCAGAGCGATGATGAGCGCCGCGATGGTCGCCCCCCGGCTGCTGAGGCGCTTCTTCATCCTCCCGGACGTCGTGCGTTCGGCGACCTTCTCGCCGGTCCTGACCTGCTTCTTGGTCTGAGTACCGACCGGCAGGTCGATGGGACGTACCGCGCTCATCGGATCTCCCTCTGCTGCTTGAGCTGACGTGCGTTATAGACGACGATCGGCAGAACGAGGATGAACAGCACGACGGCGAAGGCCGATGCCCGTCCGTACTCGAACGTCGTGAACTGGGTATAGACCTCGTTGGCGATGACGCTGGTGTCGTTCGCCCCCGCGGTCATCGTCCGGACGATGTCGAAGACCTTGAGCGACGCGATCGAGATCGTCGTCAGCACGACCACCAGCGAGCTGCGGATGCCCGGCACTGTCACGTTGATGAAGCGCTGCCAGGGATTGGTGCCGTCGAGTTCCGCTGCCTCGAGCTGCTCCACCGGCACCCCCTTGATGGCGGCGGAGAGCACGACCATCGCGAATCCGGTCTGCACCCACACGAGCACGACGATCAGGAAGACCGTGTTCCAGGGCGCCAGAGAGAGGAACACGATCGGCTGACCACCGAAGAGCACGACGAGCTGATTCAGCAGACCGATCTGCTCCTCACCGCCTGGACGGGCGGTGTAGACGAACCGCCAGATGATGCTCGCCCCGACGAACGAGATGGCCATCGGCATGAAGACGAGGATCTTGAAGTATTTCTCACCCCGGGACTTGTCGATGAAGACGGCGTACGCGAGGCCGAAGATCGTCGAGGCGATGGGGGCGATCAGCACCCAGATGATGGTGTTGATGATCGTGCGGACTCCGGAGGGCTGGGTGAACACCCAAATGAAGTTCTCCAGACCGACGAAGTTGCCGCGGCTGCTGAGGAATGCGTCGAAGATCGTTCGCACCGACGGGTACACGAGGCCGATCAGCAAGAGCACCATGGCGGGGGCGAGGAAGCCCACGAGCTGGAACAGGTAACCCGAACCCTCCTTCGCGCGATAGTCGAGGAGGAAGAATGCCCCGCCGAGGACGGCCGCGACGATGGCAGCCCACCAGACCGAGCCGAGCACGAGGAAGACGATGACGGGGATGAGCACGCACGCCGCGAGCCGGATACCGGTGTAGAGCTTCCCATTCCGGGGCGCGACGTCGATGAAGAAGACCAGAATGCCCACGACGGCCAAGAAAGCCGCTATCACCAGGGGTATCTGGATCAGAGGGGGCAGCTGAGACAGCACCCCGAAGAACTCGGTCATATGAACCCTTTCGAGTACGACGGTGGACTCTGTGAGACGAAGCCTATCGCCGCGGGAGGCGATAGAAGGGGCCGACGGTCGCTCCCGTCGGCCCCTTCTGTCACTGCTTGTCGGTCACCAGCTGCTTATTCGGCGGGCCAGGTGGATTCGATCTGCTCGACGACGTCCTCTGTCGAGTCGCCGTTGATCCAGTTGATGATGCCCTCGAAGAAGCCGGCCGATCCGACCGCGCCCGGCATCAGGTCGGAGGCGTCGAAGCGGAACGTCGTTTCCGGGTCCTGGAGGATCGTGATGGCGTCCTGAAGGATCGGGCTGGAGGCGCTCTCGGGGTCGAGGCCGGTGTTGGCGCTGATGACGCCGCCCAGGCTCACCCGGCTGTTGGCCCACTCTGGGCTGGACAGGTACTCCTGCACGGCGACGGTGTCCTCGTCGTTCGAGAAGGCGCCGACGATCTCGCCACCACCGGTGA
>CAXTLO010000092.1:0-9873 GCA_964244965.1 uncultured Marisediminicola sp. | reverse complement strand
CCCTCATCACCGTGGCCCGCAGCGGCGCGCTCTTCCCGTCCACCAACGGGGCGCCGGAGTGCAACAGCCTGATCAGCGACACCTCCTGGTACTCGACGCTTCTGATGGTCGTCACCATGACGGCGGGTACCGGCCTCATCATGTGGCTCGGCGAGCTCATCACCGAGCGCGGTATCGGCAACGGGATGTCGCTGCTCATCTTCACGTCGATCGCGGCGACCTTCCCGAGTGCACTGTGGGGCATCGCGCAGACCCAGGGCTTCGAGATCTTCCTGCTCGTGCTCGCAGTCGGCATCCTGATCATGGCCGCGGTGGTGTTCGTCGAACAATCGCAGCGGCGCATCCCCGTGCAGTATGCGAAACGGATGGTGGGACGCCGCACCTACGGCGGCAACAACACCTACATCCCGATCAAGGTCAACATGGCCGGCGTGGTGCCGGTCATCTTCGCCTCGTCACTGCTCTACCTGCCGGCGCTCGTCGCGCAGTTCAACCAGCCCGCTGACGGCAGTGCGCCCGCTCCCTGGGTCAGCTGGATCTCGGACAACCTCCGCACCGGCGACAACCCGCTGTACATCGCCCTGTACTTCTTCCTCATCGTCGGATTCACCTACTTCTACGTCGCCATCACCTTCAACCCAGAAGAGGTCGCCGACAACATGAAGAAGTACGGCGGATTCATCCCCGGCATCCGCGCGGGACGCCCGACCGCCGAGTACCTCGACTACGTGCTCACCCGCGTGACGCTGCCAGGGTCGATCTACCTGGGGCTCATCGCCCTGATCCCGTTGATCGCTCTCGCCACAGTCGGTGCCAACCAGAACTTCCCGTTCGGCGGTGCCAGCATCTTGATCATCGTCGGCGTCGGGCTCGAGACGGTGAAGCAGATCGATTCCCAGCTCCAGCAGCGGCACTACGAAGGTCTGCTCAGGTGAGTCATCTCCTCATCGTGGGTCCTCCCGGATCCGGTAAGGGGACGCAGGCCGCGACGTTGTCGAGTCAGTACGGCATACCGGCGATCGCTACGGGAGACATCTTTCGCCATCACATCCGTAACGAGACGGAGTTGGGCGCGAAGGTCAAGGCCATCGTGGACGCCGGCGATTATGTTCCCGACGAGCTCACCAACGAGATCGTCAAGACGCGACTGATGGAACCCGACGCCATGGACGGTTTCCTCCTGGATGGGTACCCGCGCACCCCTGATCAGGTGTCGTACCTCGACCAGCTCCTCGCGACGCGGAACCAGGAGCTCGACGCCGTCATCCTCCTCGTCGCGGACACCGACGAGCTCGTCGGGCGCCTGCGCCGCCGGGCCGTGGAACAGGGACGGATGGATGACTCGGAAGAGGCCATCCGCCACCGCCAGGACGTCTTCATCCGCGAGACCGCACCGATCGTCGCCGTCTACCGCGATCGGCACCTGGTCGTCGAGGTCGACGGACTCGGGGAGATCGACGCCGTCGCCGGTCGAATCGCGGATGGCCTTGCCGCTCGCGGCATCAGCGCCTGAGGGAAGCCCTGTCGATCGAGCTTGTCGAGATCTCAGCGGGTGGGAGGATCCACCAGCAGCTGGAACGGGCGCGATCATTGCGCGGCCGCGACCTCAGCGCTCGACAGCTCGCACGATCTCGCCGATGAACGACGGCAGGTCGACGCCTCGGCGAACGAGCTGTTGAGCCTCGGCGCGGTCCGCGAACACCGACACGAACTGGTCGAACACCGCCTGGAACCGTTCACGGTCGCTGGCGCTGAACGCGATCAGGGCGATGACATTGACTCGGCTGCCGCCCCACTCCATCGGTGACTCGTTCACGGCGATGCAGATCGCGGTCCTCGTCGCCGTCATGGTCATCGCGTGCGGCACGGCGAGAGTGTCCGTGAAGGCGGTCGACGACATCCGCTCCCGAGCGATCGCCGCGTCGAGGTACTCCTCCGTGATGATCTCCGCATCGATCATCCGCTGCCCGAGCGCCCGGATCATCGACTCTTCGTCGTCGGCGACGAAGTCGCGCAGGAACAGCGACTCGTCGAAGAACACCAGCAGCTCATCGGCGAGCCGGAGTCGGCGACGCTGGCGCCTGACCCTCCCGATTGCCCGCCGGATGGCGTCGACGTCGTTCTCGGTGATGAACGGACCGATCCGCACCACATTGCTCGCGAACGCGGTGGCATCCATGGTCGTCACCACGATGTCGGTGGCCAGAGCCGACCAGTCGACGTCGGTGCGCGTGATCACCGTCTCGATCTCTAGCTGATCGCCGAGTAGACCCTCGAGTCGGTCGCGGAGAACAACCTGAAGGTCGTAGTAGTTGGGGCAGACGATGGAGCAGGTGACCCGCTCCTCGAGCTGAGACCGCCTCTCCAGATGCGACCCGACGTGGAGCGCGATGTAGGAGATCTCGTCGTCGTTGATCACGATGCTCTCGCTGCGCTGCACCTCGCTCGCGATGAACACGGCCAGCTCGTAGATCATCGGATACGACGTCTTGATCGATCGCGACATCGGGTTGCGCGAGAAGGACTTGTCCTTCGCCCGCGCGAGGAGATTGTGCAGGTGGAGAGCGAGTCGGACGATGAAGTCCTCGTCGTCGAGGTCGACGAGGTACTCCTCCTCGACGCGAGCCACGATGCTCCGCACGACGGCGACTTCGTGCTGAACGGTTCCGGTGACCTTCACGTCGCCGGTTCCCGTATACCCGGTCGTGATCACGCGGGTGGTGAGCAGGAGGGTGAGGTAGCTCAGATCGGTGGCGGTCAGCACCGTACCGAAATGCTGCCGCACGAGCTCGGCGAGCTCTTCGGTGATATCGGTGCCGGGGGAGGGGACGCCGTGATCGTCGCTCAGCCCCCGGTCCGTGCGGTCGACGGCGATCGCGACGTGGAGGAGGACATTGTCGACGCCGTACTCGTTCACGAGGTATCCGTGTGAATCGAGCATCGCGATGAGGCCGGTCTTGAATCCGCCGAGGTCGGACGATGCGAACTCGCGCTCGATGCTCGCGAGCTGGAGGAAGCCCTGCGCTTCCTCGTCGTGGAACAGCCGCCCGAGCAGGCGTCGGAACTCCTGCTCGGGACCTACGATCCGCACCGTGTCACCGGTGCGTTCGAGTGCGAGGCCCGTCTGCTCGAAGTGCGCTCGCAGCTTCCTCAAATCCGACTCGACAGTCGACTCGCTGACATACATGGCAGCGGCGAGCGCATAGACGTCGAGGCCGTCCGGTGCCTCGCCGAGTCGCCTGAGCAGGTGGTACACCCGTTCACGCGGAGACTCCGACGGGACGGAGTCGCCGTCTCGCCCGGCGATGAACCCGGCGTAGGCGTCGCGGTCCAGTCGGTAGCCGTTCGTCGACGACTGCACGACGTCGAACGGAGCCGCGGTCGCCTTCAGGGCGGTGACATAGCTGCGCACACTCCGGGTACTCACGGCGAGACGGTCCGCCAGCTCGGTCGCGGTCACCCAGCCGTCGGCATCGGCGAGCAGTGTGAGCATCCGCTCCTGCCGCTGAACCATGGTCCTCCGTCGCCTCTGCCTCGTCGCAGGTCAGTCGGCTCAAGTACAGCATGACGCACTGAGCGTTTCTTCCGGGGGTGCGGAAGCAGCACTGCTGGCCGATGTCCGACGGTCCGGCGATTATGAGGAGAAGACCGCGACGGCGCGAGGAGGCATCATGCAGCGAGTGCTCGTGATCTGCGGCGCCGGAGCGTCGAGTACCTTCCTCGTCCATTGGATGCGGCGGCTGTCCACCGACCGGGACCTTGGCCTCACCATCTCGGCCGGCGTCTTGGACGATCTGCCCCGCCGCGTCGGGGAGACCGACGTCGTGCTCGTCGGCCATCACCTCAGCGAGTCGTTCGTCGATATCGCCGCCATCGCAGGCGCCGCAGGTGCGCGGGCCGCCTTGCTTCCTCCCGTCACCTTCGACCAGGACGGCGCCGACTCGGCGATCACCCTCGCCCTCGGCCACGCACCGGCACACACCAGCCCGATTTCCCTCGACAACGTCACGCGATCGGAGAACGTCCATGGATGATTCCGCACCCTCCCGGCCACACCGCTCACCACTGGGCGTTGCAGCGTGACCACCCTGCAGGGCGTCGGCATCGGGCGCGGTCTCGCGATCGGTCCGGTCCTCCGGATGCCCGATCCGCTTCCCGAGCCTCCGGATGAGCCCAGCGCCGCCGACCGCGGCGCCGAAGGTGAGCGGGCCAGGGCCGCGCTCGCTGCAACCGCAGCCGTCATCCGGCTACGCGGCGAACGCGCGGGCGGGTCGGCGAAGGACGTGCTCGAGGCGCAGGCGTTCATGGCCGAGGACCCCACGCTCATCGACGACGTGACCGCCCGCATCAGCGGGGGCAAGACCGCCGAGCGCGCGGTCTACGAAGCCTTCGCCGCGTTCCGCGACCTGCTCAAGGGCATGGGTGGCTACATGGCCGAGCGCGCGACCGACCTCGACGATGTCTCTCAGCGGGTCGTGGCAGCGCTCCTCGACGTGCCGGTTCCCGGGGTGCCGGATCCGGATCATCCGTTCGTGCTCATCGCGCGCGACCTCGCCCCGGCCGATACCGCGCTCCTCGACCTCGGTAAGGTTCTCGCGCTGGTGACCAGTGACGGCGGTCCCACATCCCACACCGCGATCCTCGCTCGCGAGAAAGCCATCGTCGCCATCGTCGGCGCGACCGGTGCGCTGACCGTCGAAGACGGGTCGGTCGCGATCGTGGATGCGGCGACCGGGACCGTCACCGTCGACCCGACCGACGACCAACTCTCCTCAGCGCGGGCCGGACAGGCTGCGCTCGCCGATCGCGCGCCCGTGCCCGTCGGCCCGGGCGCTCTCGGCGACGGAACCGCGATCCCGCTACTGGCAAATCTCGGCTCGGCCGACGGTGCCGCGGACGCCGTCGAGAAGGGCGCGGAAGGAGTGGGGCTGTTCCGCACGGAGTTCCTCTTTCTCGATGCGACCAGCGCGCCCACCGTCGAGGAGCAGCGCGGCCATTACACGCGTCTGCTCGAGGCGTTCCCGGGAAAGAAGGTCGTGGTGCGTGTGCTCGACGCGGGTGCGGACAAGCCGCTGAGCTTCCTCAACGCCGAGCCGGAGGAGAATCCGGCCCTCGGCCTCCGCGGCCTGCGAGCGCTGCGCGCGAGTGAGCAGATCCTGCGAGATCAGCTCACCGCCCTCGCGGAGGCGGACGCCGCGACCGATGCGGATCTCTGGGTGATGGCACCGATGGTCTCCACCGTCGAGGAAGCCCGCTATTTCACCCGGCTGGCGCGCGAGAGCGGGCTGACGACCGCGGGCGTCATGGTGGAGGTGCCGTCATCGGCTCTTCTCGCGGACCGGATCCTCGCCGAGGCCGACTTCGCGAGCATCGGCACCAACGATCTCACCCAGTACACGCTCGCCGCCGACCGGCTGCTGGGATCCGTCGCATCCTTCCAGGACCCATGGCACCCTGCCGTGCTGCGGCTGGTGAAGGAGGTCGGCGACGCGGGGCGTGTACTCGGCAAGCCGGTCGGCATCTGCGGCGAGGCCGCCGCCGACCCAGTGCTGGCCACCGTGCTGGTCGGACTGGGCGCCACCACCCTGTCGATGTCGCCGGCCGCGTTGGCCGACGTGCGCGCGGAGCTCGCCCAGCACACCCTGGCCGACGCCCACCGATTCGCCGAGGCCGCACTCTCCGCCAACAGCGCCGCGGAGGCGAGGGCCGCCGTCCTGGCGGCCACCACAGCAGCATCCGATCCATCACAGCACGCCACCACCACCACAGCGCACAAAGAAAGAGGAGCCACATCATGACGACGACGTCGAACTCGGCGACCGCGGTCGCCGCCACCCAGGGCGGAATGCGGGTGCGCATTCAGAAGTTCGGAGCCTTCCTCTCGGGGATGGTCATGCCGAACATCCCCGCATTCATCGCCTGGGGGCTGATCACGGCCTTGTTCATCGAGACCGGCTGGATTCCAGTAGCTCAGCTCGGCGGGTTCGAGGACTCGGAAGGCGTCGCGTGGACCGGTCTGGTCGGGCCGATGATCACGTACCTCCTCCCGCTGCTGATCGCCTTCACGGGCGGCAAGATGGTCTATGGGCATCGCGGCGGAGTGGTCGGAGCCGCAGCGACCATGGGCGTGATCGTGGGGGCGGCGGGAACACCGATGTTCCTGGGCGCGCTCATCGTCGGCCCCCTGGCCGCGTTCATCATGAAGAAGGTCGATGCGATCTGGGAAGGCAAGATCCGCACCGGCTTCGAGATGCTGGTGAACAACTTCTCCGCGGGCATCGTGGGCCTGATCCTCGCCCTGGCCGCCTTCTTCGGTCTTGCGCCGATCCTGAAAGCTGTCAGCGATGGTCTCGGCGCGGCGGTGAGCTTCTTGACCGAGGCGGGGCTGCTTCCGCTGGCGAGCCTCATCATCGAGCCCGCAAAGGTCCTGTTCCTCAACAACGCGATCAACCAGGGAGTACTCACCCCGCTCGGAGCGCAAGAGGTCTCGGTCGACGGGAAGTCCATCCTGTTCTTGCTCGAGGCGAACCCCGGCCCGGGCCTCGGGCTGCTGCTCGCGTTCGCGATCTTCGGCGTGGGTATCTCGAAGGCGACCGCTCCCGGTGCCATCATCATCCAGTTCCTGGGCGGCATTCACGAGATCTACTTCCCCTACGTGCTCGCGAAGCCCGCTCTTCTCTTGGCGGTCATCGCGGGCGGCGCGACCGGCGTCTTCACCAATGTCGCGTTCCAGTCGGGACTGGTGACGGTGGCCTCTCCGGGCAGCATCTTCGCGATTCTCGCGGCGACCGCTCGCGACAGCTACGTCGGAGTCATCCTGTCCGTGCTGTTCTCGGCCGCCGTGTCGTTCCTCGTCGCCACGCTCATCCTCCGGGCTACCCGGAAGAGCGACCTCGCGGCCGAGGCCGCGGGTCAGAACACGCTGTCGGATGCCGCGACGCGTATGAACAGCCTCAAGGGCAAGGACAGCTCGGTGACCGGCGCCCTGTTCGCCACCGGTGCCGGAACGGCGGCCGCGGCGTCCAACGCCGCAGCGACCGACGTCAAGTACGAGAACATCGTGTTCGCGTGCGACGCCGGCATGGGATCGAGCGCGATGGGTGCGAGTGTGCTGCGCAACAAGCTCAAGAAGGCGGGCGTCGAGGGTGTGACGGTCGTGAACAAGTCCATCGCGAACCTCGACGGCACAGAGGATCTGATCATCACCCAGCAGAACCTCACCGACCGGGCCCGCGAGAAGAACGATCACGCCGCGCACGTGTCCGTGGACAACTTCATGGGCAGCCCGAAGTACGACGAAGTGGTCGAGCTGGTCAGAAGCCAGCGGGCCTGAGACCAGACGCGGAGGCGGGAAAATAATGACCAGACAGGTACTCGAACACGATCAGATCGTCGCCACGGGCACGGCGACGACGAAGGACGAGGCGATCGCGGAAGCAGGCGCGATCCTCGTCAGGGTCGGCGCCGTGACCGATGACTATCTCGGCTACATGCGTCAACGCGAGGTGCTCACCTCGACCTACATGGGCAACCTCCTCGCCATTCCGCACGGCACGAACGAGGGCAAAGACACGATCTTGGAATCGGCGCTCTCGTTCGTGCGGTATCCGGCCGGCCTCGATTGGGACGGCAACGAGGTGCGCTTCGTGGTCGGCATCGCCGGGAAGGACAACGGGCATCTCGAGATCCTGTCGAAGATCGCGCTGATCTTCAGCGAGGAGGACGAAGTGCAGAAACTGGTCGGCGCGGCCGACGAGGACGAGATCTACGCTCTCCTATCGGAGGTCAACGACCAGTGAAAGCCGTCCATTTCGGCGCCGGCAATATCGGCAGGGGCTTCGTGGGTCTGATCCTGCACAACGCCGGCTACGAGGTGGTGTTCGCGGATGTGGCGGCACCGGTCATCGATGCGCTCGCCGCGAGTGAGAGCTATCAGGTGCACGAGGTCGGCTCATCCGCCCGGAGTTGGACCGTCGGGGGGTATCGCGCTCTCAACAGCGGTTCCGATGAGGGGGCGGTGGTCAAGGAGATCGCCACCGCCGACATCGTCACGACGGCGGTCGGACCGCGGATCCTCGGATTCGTCGCACCGCTGATCGCTCGCGGCATTCAGGCGCGCGGTGCGGAGCTGCCGCCGCTTACGGTGATGGCATGCGAGAACGCGATCAACGCGACCGACGTGCTCGAGGCCGAGGTACGCGCACGGCTGGGAGATGACAGCACGTTCCGCCTCGCCGAGCGGGCGGTGTTCGCCAACACCGCGGTGGACCGCATCGTTCCGGCGCAGGATCCGGACGCGGGACTGGATGTCACGGTCGAGGACTTCTTCGAGTGGGCTATCGAATCCGGCCCTTTCGGCGACACCGCTCCGACGATCCCCGAAGCGCACTTCGTCGCCGACCTCGCCCCGTACATCGAGCGCAAGCTGTTCACTGTCAACACCGGACACGCCACCGTGGCCTACCACGGCTTCGTGCGACACGCGCCGACACTGTCGGCTGCGATGCAGCATCCGGACGTACGCGCCGAGGTCGCCGGGGTCTTGGAGGAGACGTCGCAACTGCTGGTGTTGCGACACGGGTTCGATGCGGATGAACACGGCGCCTACGTGGAACGGGCTCTGGCGCGTTTCGCGAACCCGCACCTGCCCGACACCCCAGACCGGGTCGGCCGGCAGCCGCTGCGCAAGCTCAGTCGCGCTGAGCGGCTGGTGGCCCCCGCGGCCGCTCTCACCGAGCAGGGAGTCCACCCGCATGCCCTGGTCCGCGCGATGGGAGCGGCGCTGCGTTTCGACGTGCCGACCGACCCGGAGAGCGTCGAATTGCAGGAGTTGCTGGGCACCCTCGATGCCGAGGACTTCACAGAGCGGGTCACCGGTGTGGACAGATCGTCTGCCTTGTTCGGCTGGATCGCAGAAGAGGTCGACGACGCTCAGCGCGAACGCGGGGCGTCAGTATAGAGCGAGGTTGGCGAATAGGCGTTTCATCGCCTAAGCTTGCTCTTTGGTGTCTTGGGCCGGTTTCAGCGTGCCCTCGGACAGCACGTCGTGAATCTCCATCCCGACTGCGCTGACCGATCCGCTCCGCCCGGGATACCGATCCCATCCGCACGACCAGCAGACGATACTTACAGCGACGAAGAGGATATGGCCAAAAAAGACGGCGTCATCGAGATCGAAGGCGCGATCACCGAGGCGCTTCCCAACGCGATGTTCCGCGTCGAGTTGAGCAACGGCCACAAGGTCCTCGCCCACATCTCCGGGAAGATGCGTCAGCACTACATCCGCATCCTCCCCGAGGACCGCGTGATCGTGGAGTTGAGCCCCTACGACCTGACTCGCGGCCGGATCGTCTACCGCTACAAGTAAGCCTGCTGGAAAGTAACGGCCCGTCGCCGACTCCGATACCGGAAGCGGCGCGGTGCACGATGACAGCGAAGAGAGAACACACATGAAGGTCAACCCCAGCGTCAAGCCGATCTGCGAGCACTGCAAGGTGATTCGCCGCAATGGCAACGTCATGGTCATCTGCAAGTCCAACCCGCGTCACAAACAGCGCCAGGGCTGAGCACCACGAACAACTGAATATCGACAGCGATTCCAGAACCGTTTCGGCGGGGACACCAGTGGGAGAGGCCACTGCACCGGAGTCGCCCCACACCTCTACAAAGCACCAGGAGAAGTCACCATGGCACGTCTAGCAGGCGTCGACATCCCGCGCGACAAGCGCGTCGAAGTCGCATTGACCTACATCTACGGGGTCGGTCGCACCCGGGCCCTCAAGGTCCTCGCCGACACCGAGATCAGCGGCGAGATCCGTGTGAAGGATCTGACCGACGACCAGTTGATCGCGCTTCGCGATCACATCGAAGGCA
>CAXTLO010000091.1:0-9927 GCA_964244965.1 uncultured Marisediminicola sp. | reverse complement strand
ACGCCCTCGAACGTATCGGCGACGTGGAGCTCTGACCGCGGCCAGCCCTGGCGCCCTGACGTCGACGAAGTGCGTACTCTCAGCGCTGAATCGATCAGCGAGTCGTCGCGGCGGTCAGCGGATGATGCGGGCCAGGAGCAGCACGAGCGTTCCCGCGCCGAGCAGTCTCCGGGACGGGTTGGCGCCGCGGAGCACCTCGTCGAGCGCCCACCAGGCCAGAGCCGCGCGCGATACCGCTCCGGCGACCCGACCGACCGTGTCGTCGGGAAAGAGCCAGTGCGCGACCGCCGACAGGGTGAAGATCGAGATGGGCCCATTCGGGGCCTGAGCCATCACGATGTCACCGGTATGCCGGTTCCGGAACAACCATTCGAACAGGTTCATGTGCCGATCCTTTCAACGATGAGCGGGCCGCCCGTGACGATCTCGTCGCCGGCATCGCCGATCCGGTACGCGCCCTCCAGCGACTCGAGCGCACGGACGAATCGCGACGGCTCGTCGGCACTGAGGGTGAACAGCGGCTGCCCCTCGGTGACGGCGTCGCCAGGCTTCGCGTGCAGGTCGATCCCGGCTGCGTGCTGCACGGGGTCCTGCTTCCGTGCGCGACCGGCGCCGAGCCGCCACGCGGCGATCCCGAACGGAAGCGCCGCCTGCTCGACCAGCACTCCGGATCGGGCGGCGGTCACGACCTGCGTTTCCCGCGCCACCGGGAGTGCGGCATCGGGGTCGCCATCCTGCGCGCGGATCATCGCACGCCAGGTGTCCATCGCGCGACCGTCGGTCAGAGCTGCTGCGACGTCCGCGTCGGGCTGACCTGCCAGGGCGAGCATCTCGCGCGCCAGCGCGATGGTGAGCTCCACCACATCCGCCGGTCCCCCTCCTGCGAGCACCTCGACCGATTCGCGCACCTCGTTCGCGTTCCCGATTGCGAGACCGAGCGGCACGTTCATGTTGGTGAGCAGAGCGGATGTCGCGACGCCCGCGTCCTCGCCGAGCGCGACCATGGTACGCGCCAGCTCCCGGCTCTGGTCGATGTCCTTGAGGAACGCCCCGGAGCCGAATTTGACGTCCAGGACGAGAGCCGACGTGCCCTCCGCGATCTTCTTGCTCATGATCGACGAGGCGATGAGCGGGATGGATTCCACGGTGCCGGTGATGTCGCGGAGGGCGTAGAGCTTGCCGTCTGCCGGCGCGAGACCCGACCCGGCGGCGCAGATGACGGCGCCGACCTCGGCGAGGATGCGGGTCATCCGCTCTATGGACACCGACGCCTGCCAGCCGGGTATCGACTCGAGCTTGTCGAGTGTGCCGCCGGTGTGACCGAGGCCGCGCCCGGACAACTGCGGCACGGCCATGCCGAATGAGGCGACCAGCGGAGCAAGCGGAAGGGTGATCTTGTCGCCGACGCCGCCGGTGGAGTGCTTGTCTGCGGTGCGCTTCGGCAGGGCGTCGAAATTCATCCGCTCGCCACTGGAGATCATCGCGAGGGTGAGGTCGCGGATCTCGCGGCGCTCCATCCCGTTCAGGAAGATCGCCATCGCCATCGCCGCCATCTGCTCGTCTGCGATGTACCCGCGGGTGTATGCGTCGATCATCCAGTCGATCTGCGCTGTGCCGAGCTCGGCTCGATCGCGCTTGGCGTGGATCAGGTCGACGACGTCGAATGCTTCCGAGGTCATTGGCGGTACTCCTCGAGTGTGCGAGGGCCGAACGCGTCGGGGATGACTTCGTCGATCGTTCGCACGCCGGAGACGGTTTGCAGCAGCATCCCCTCTGCGGAGTGTTCGAACAGCAGCTGGCGGCATCGCCCGCACGGCATGAGCCGGTTGCCGTGGCCGTCGACGCAGGTGAAGGCGACGAGCTTGCCGCCACCGGTCATGTGCAGGGTCGACACGAGCGCGCACTCCGCACACAGCGTCAACCCGTACGAGGCGTTCTCGACGTTGCAGCCCGCGATGACGCGCCCGTCGTCGACCAGTGCGGCGACGCCGACGGGGAACTTCGAATACGGGACGTATGCCTTGCCCATGGCCTCGAGTGCGGTCGCTTCGAGCGCGGCCCAGTCGATGTCGGGGGCGCCGTCCTGAGCTGGTTGAAGGGTCATGACTTGATATACGGCTTGCCGGATGCGGCAGGCCCCCGTGATTGCCCGACCAGCCCGGCGACGGCGAAGATCGTGACGACGTACGGCAGCATCAACATGAACTCGCTGGGGACCGGCGAGCCGATGACGCCGAGCACGTTCTGCAGGTTGCTGGCGAAGCCGAAGAGCAGGGCAGCCAGAGTCGCCCGGATCGGATCCCACCGACCGAAGATCACCGCGGCCAGCGCGATGAAGCCGGCGCCGGCTGTCATCTCCTTGTTGAACGCCCCCACCGACCCGAGGGTGAAGTACGCACCGCCGAGTCCTGCGATCGCGCCGGCGAGCGAGACGTTCCAGAAGCGGGTGCGGTTGACGTTGATCCCGACCGTGTCCGCCGCCTGAGGATGTTCGCCGACCGAGCGGAGCCGCAGACCCCACTTCGTCTTGAACAGGGCGAACCAGACGGCGGCGACCGCGATGTACATGATGTACACGATGAGCGTCTGCTCGAACAGCACCGGACCGATTACGGGTATTGAGCTGAGCCCGGGGATGCTGATACGCGGGAACCGGGGCGGAGAGTTCAACGCGTCCGAGTTGGCGGTGAGCACCTGCGAGTAGAGGAAGCTCGTCAGCCCGGTGACGAGCACGTTGAGAACCACACCGACGATCACCTGGTCGACGAGGTACTTGATCGAGAACGCTGCGAGCACGAACGACACCAGCACGCCGGCGACCATCGCGGCCAGCAGTCCGGCGATCGAGCTCCCGGTGATGGAGGCGACCATCGCGGAGACGAAGGCACCGGCCAGCAGCTGCCCCTCGATCGCGACGTTGACCACGCCGACCCGCTCGGAGATCACGCCGCCGAGGGCACCGAAGATCAGCGGGGCGCTCAGGGCGAGAGCCCCGAGCAGGAGGCCGGTCACGGGGATGGTGGCTCCGGCGGCGGCCCAGGTGAGGAAGGCGACGAGGAAGAGGAAGCCGAATGCTGTGATGAGCCAGAGACTCACCGGTCGGTAGTGGTAGGTCAGCCATCCGGCCAGAGCGGTCGCGGCGACCAGCACGACCGTGAGCACGAGGCAGGCCGCTCGACTCGGCAGCTCGAGTGGTGGTAGCGCGAAGAAGTCGCCTTCGGTAGCGAGCCGGAACGTGGTCGTGCCGTCTCGCCCGAGCGCGACGAACAGCACGAGGGCGATGACGGAGAAGATGGCGAGGGCGATCGTGACCTTCCACTTGCGCACCTGCGCCCGCTCGAGGGAGGCGGGAACGACCGCCGCTGCCTGCTGCATCGTGGTCATGCCACCACCGCCGTCTTGGTCGAGGGTCGCCGCGCCGGAGCACCGGGCGTCGGCAGTCGGAAGATCGCGCGAACCAGCGGCGGTGCGGCGATGAAGAGCACGATGATCGACTGCAGCACGAGCACGATATCGATCGGCACGCCCTGCGCCGCCTGCATCGAGAACCCGCCCGCCCGGAGAGCGCCGAAGAGGAGCCCTGCGGCGAACACGCCCCACGGGCGCGACCGGCCGAGGAGAGCGACGGTGATGGCATCGAAGCCGATACCCGCGTCGATCCCTGCGCTGAATCCGCTCGTGATGTTGCCCTGCACCTGGTACGCCCCGGCGACCCCGGCGAGCCCGCCGGAGAGGAGCATCGCGTACACGTAGAGGTTCTTGACGTTCATCCCGGCGACCCTCGCGGCGTGCGGATTCTCGCCCACGGCGCGGAACTGGAACCCGAGGTTCGACCGGTTGATCAGCCACCACACGAAGACCGTCGCGCCGATCACGATGAGGAAGCCGACATCGAGCGTGTACTCGGGGCCGAAGAGCCCGGGGTAGATCGCGTTGTCGTTCATCGCGGGGGACTGCGGATTGTTCGAGCCCGGCGCCTGCAGCAGACCGGGTGTACGCAGCATGTACGAGACGAGGTAGAACGCGATGTAGTTGAGCATGATCGTCACGATGACCTCGTGCGCGCCGGTCCGGGCCTTCAGGAGCCCGACTATGCCGCCCCAGATCGCGCCTCCAGCGATGCCGGCGACGAGCGCGAGGATCAGGTGGATGACCGGAGGCAGCTCGAATGAGAACCCCACCCACCCGGCCGCGGCGGCCGCGATGAGGATCTGACCGCGCCCACCGATGTTGAACAATCCCACCCGGAAGGCCAGCGCGACCCCGAGGCCCGCGGCGATCAGCGGGGTGGCGAAGGCGAGCGTCTGAGTGAGAGGGCGGATGCCGTCGACGAACGACGGACGGCGGAAGTTGTAGATCGCACCCTGGAACAGGGAGGAGTAGGCACCTCCGACGGCGTCGCCGAGCGCACGGAGCGTATCCGCCGGCCGGGAGAAGAAGTACCCGGCGGCGGCCTGGATGTCCTCATCCGTCGCCGCGATGAGGATCGCGCCGATGACCAGGGCGATCACGACCGCCAGAACCGAGATCATCGCGTTACCCCCGATGATGTCGCGCCCGGCCTGAGACCAGCGCGAACCCGGATCTTCGAGCTGCTGCCGGTCGATCCGCGGATCGAGCGTGTCGACCGGTGCCTGACCCCGCGCGGGGATCTGGGCGTCGGCGGGCGTCGATGCCCGTCGAGCGTCGTCAGGCCTGTCGCTGGGCGCTCCGGGTGCGCTGTCGTCCGTCATGCGGCGATCTCCGTTCCTTCGGGTAGTTCGCCGGCCATCATGAGTCCGAGCACTTCGCGGGAGGTCGAACCCGGCACGATCCCGACGATGCTGCCGCGATACATCACGGCGATGCGATCGGCGAGCGCGACGACCTCGTCGAGCTCGGTGGAGACGACGATCACCGGGGTGCCGGCGTCGCGAGTGGCGATGATGCGCTGGTGCACGAACTCGATCGAGCCGACGTCGAGGCCGCGCGTAGGCTGCGCCGCGACGAAGAGTCTGAGGTCGCGGCTCAGTTCGCGCGCGAGCACGACCTTCTGCTGGTTCCCGCCCGACAGCCGACCGACGTTCGTGCCGATGCCCTGCGCGCGGATGTCGAACTCGCGCACTTTGTCCTCGGCGAACTCGGCGAGGAAGCCGAGCTGCAAGTTCGCGCCCTTCACGAACGGTGCTCCGGCGGACCGGTCGAGCATGAGGTTCTCGGCGATGGTGAACTCGGAGACGAGGCCATCTTCCTTGCGGTCCTCTGGGACGAAGCCGACCCCCGTGTCGAGGACCTTGCGCACGCTGAGCCCGCGGATGGAACGCCCGTCGAGAGTCACCTCCCCGGTGACGTGCGGTTGGAGTCCGAGCAGCGCCTCGGTGAGTTCGGTCTGACCGTTGCCCTGCACGCCCGCGATCGCGAGGACCTCGCCCGCTCGCACATCGAAGTCCACATCATTGACGACCAGCTGCCCGATCGCGTCAGTCACCGAGAGGTTGCGCACGACCAGGGCGGGGGCGCCGGGCGTCCCGGTGCCCCGGTTCACGACCAGCTCGACGGAGCGCCCGACCATGAGCGAGGCGAGCTCCGCGTTGGTGGCCGTGGGCTCGGCCTCGCCGACCACCTTGCCCAGACGGATGACGGTGATGCGGTCGGCGACCTCGCGCACCTCGCGCAGCTTGTGGGTGATGAAGACGATGGATGTGCCCGCATCCCGCAGCTGACGCATGATGACGATCAACTCGTCGGTCTCCTGCGGAGTCAGCACTGCGGTCGGCTCGTCGAACACGAGCACCTTCGCGTCACGTGATAGCGCCTTGATGATCTCCACGCGCTGCTGCACGCCCACGGGCAGGTCCTCGACGAGGGCATCCGGGTCGACGTCGAAGCCGAAGCGGGCGGAGATCTCCCGCACTCGGCTGCGCGCGGCTGCGAGGTCGAGTACGCCGGCGCCCCTGGTCTTCTCGTGGCCCAACATCACGTTCTCCGCCACGGTGAATACGGGAATGAGCATGAAGTGCTGGTGCACCATGCCGATCCCGGCGCCCATGGCATCACCCGGGCCTGCGAAGTGCTTCACCTCGTCATCGAGGAGGATCTCGCCCTCGTCGGACTGGTACAGCCCGTAGAGCACGTTCATGAGAGTGGACTTGCCCGCGCCGTTCTCGCCGAGGAGGCAGTGGATCTCGCCGGGCTGCACGGTGAGGTCGATGTGATCGTTGGCCACGAGCGCGCCGAAGCGCTTCGTGATGCCGCGGAGCTCGAGTTTCATGCTGTCAACTTACCTTTCCGCGCCGGTCGGGACCCGCGGCGCCAACACGACACCGGGGAGGTCAGCGTGGCTGACCTCCCCGGTGTGCGTCTTGTACTGCTAGCCGATCGCGGAGGGCGATTCAACGGTGATCGATCCATCGATGATGCCGGCGCGGATCGCGTCGAGTTCATCGGTGAGGGCGGGGTCGACGGCGTCTTCGAAGTCGTGGAACGGCGCGATGCCGACTCCGTCGTTCTCGAGCGTGCCGACGAACGGCTCGTTGCTGAACTCGTCGGCCTCTGAGGCGGCGACGGTGTCGGACACGCCGACGCTCACACCCTTGAGGATGGAGGTGAGGAACAGGTCCGCGAAGTCCGGCGCGCTCTCGTATCCATCCGAGTCCACGCCGATCAGCGCGACGCCGTCGCCCGCGTCGCGGATCGCCTCACCAGCGGAGACGAAGATCGGTCCTCCGACCGGGAGGATCACGTCGGCGTTCTGGTCGATGAGCGCCTGCGCGGCGTTGCGCGCTTCGACGCCTGCTGAGAAGCCTCCCGTGAACGAGCCGGTCTGGGCGGCGACGTCCCAGCCGATGACCTGGACGTCTTCGCCCTTCTGCTCATTGAAGTACGCAACACCGTCGGCGAATCCGTCCATGAAGATCGTGACGGTCGGGATCTGGATGCCGCCGAAGGTACCGACGACACCCGTCTCGGAGTGACTGGCTGCGGCGTATCCGGCCAGGAACGCGGCCTCCGACGTGTTGAACGTGATCGGCTTGATGTTGTCGGTCGCGCCCTCGGCCGCGTCGTCGACGATGGCGAAGTCGATGTCGGGGTTCTGCTCACCGGCGGCCTTGGTGGCATCGGCGAGGAGGAAGCCGACGGTGATGATCAGGCTGCAGCCCTGGTCCACGAGGTTGGTGATGTTCGACTCGTACACGGTGTCGTCGGCCGACTCGACGGTGATGGGCTCGACGCCGAGCTCCTCCGCTGCCTCGGTCAGGCCCTCGAAGCCCGCCTGGTTGAACGACTGGTCGTCGAAGCCGCCGGAGTCGGAGACCATGCAGGGCAGGAAGTCCGATTCGGCCTCTCCTCCGCCGGATGTGTCCTCCTCGGGAGCGGTGGCACAGCCGGCGAGCATGACGCCCGCACTGGCCAGGGCGAGGCCGGCGAAGACGGCCCTGCGCGTGGTGTTTCTCAAGATGTCCTCCAAGGGTGCGGCCGGACTCGGATACCGGGCCGATGATGCGACCACGGTACCCGACCGGACCACCCCCGCCCGGCCCACGTTCGCGCCGTCGCCCAATGGTTACAAAGCCGCGATCGACGCGTAACAGCGCGGAAACCGCCGCGACCCGGGAGCGTGCTCGATCACGGCGCGCTGGGAGAGGTGATCTCGAGGGTGCCGTCCACGATCTGCGCGGTCAACGCCTCGATCTCGGCGGTCAATTCGGCCGGCACGCTCGCCTCGAGGTCGTGGTACGGCGCGAGGCCGACACCGCCGTTGTCGAGCGTGCCGATGAACGGCTCGCTCGAGAACTCGTCGTCACGGCTCTGCACCGCGATCCCGGCGACCGCGTCGCCGGTGTTCTTGAGCACCGAGGTCAGCACGATGCCCTGGTACTCGGTCGGGAGCGTCTCGTAGCCGTCGTTGTCCACCCAGATCAGCGACACTCCGCCCGCGGCGAGCGCCGCCGCCGCCGCGCCCTCCCCGACCTGGCCGGCGACGGGCAGGATGACATCTGCGCCCTGGTCGATGAAGCTCTGCGCGGTGGTCAGCCCCTTCCCGGTGTCTTCGAAGTCGCCGGTGAAGACGCCGTCCTGTGCCTCTTTGTCCCACCCGAGTGCACGCACCGCGGTGCCGTGCACCTCGTTGTACTTGGCCACGCCGTCGACGAAGCCGTCCATGAACAGGGTCACCGGCGGCTGGTTGCCACCTCCGAAGGTGCCGACGACGCCCGTCTTGCTGACGCCTGCCGCGAGATAGCCGGCGAGGTATGAGGCCTGAGCGGTGTCGAAGACGATCGGTTTGACGTTGTCGCCCTCGACCACCTCGTCCACGATGGCGAAGTCGATGTCTGGGTTCTGCTCCGCTTGTTCGCCCGTGGCCGCGGCGAGTTCGTATCCGACTGTCAGAACGAAGCCGCATCCGCTGTCGACCGCTTCCTGCACGTTCGGCGCGAGGTCTGTCTCCGAGGTCGACACCAGCACCTGGGCGGCAACGTCTCCGGCGTCTTCCGCCTCCTGCAGTCCGGCCCAGCTCGACTGGTTGAAGGACCGGTCTTCGAGTCCACCGGAATTGGTGACCATGACGGCGCAGAACTCGGCGTCGGCGGTGTCCTCGGACTCGGCGGGAGGGGCGGCGCAACCGGCGAGCAGGACGACCGATGCCCCGAGCACCGTGAGACGGATGGCGGGGGTCATGGCCTGCGGAAGGGAGATTCTGGGCATGGTTCGAACCGTAGTCATCCGGTGCATTGCACCGTCGGGCCGGATGCGGGCCCCGGATCCTTCGTTACCCAGTCGTTACCAAGGCATGGTGGTCGAGACGGAATGGTCAGAGCACGTCGTCGCGCCCCGACAGTTTCAGCGCGTCCACGACCGCTTTCACGCGCTGCGCGTTCGCGCTCGTGGTGACCAGGAGGGCATCCGGGGTATCGACCACGATGATGTCGGTCACCCCGATCAGGGAGATCAGACGGCCGCTCTGGCTGACGACCACGCCGCTGGAGGCGTCGGACAATACGCGCGCGTTCTCACCCAGGATGGCGAGGTCGCTCTTACGACCGCCGGAGTGCAGCTTCGCGATCGCGGCGAAGTCGCCGACGTCGTCCCAGTCGAAGTGGCCTGGGATGACAGCGAGCCTGCCCGCCGCGGCAGCCGGCTCGGCAACGGTGTAGTCGATGGCGATCTTGGTGAGACCCGGCCACACCTGGTCGACGACGGCACCCCGCCGAGGGGTGTCCCAGGCGTCGGCGAGCTCGGTGAGCCCAGCGAGCAGCTCCGGCTCGCTCTCGCCCAGCTGCGCGAGCAGCACGTCAGCGCGGGAGATGAACATGCCACCGTTCCAGAGGTAGTTCCCCTCGGCGAGGTAGCGGGTCGCGGTCGGCAGATCGGGTTTCTCGACGAACGCATCGGCTCGCACCGCACTCGGTGCGGCCGCGATGTCCAGAGCGCTTCCGCAGTGGATGTACCCGAATCCGATGGCCGGCTCGACCGGTGTGATCCCGATGGTGGCGATGTAGCCGGCGTCCGCTGCCGCGACCGCCTCCACGACCGCACGACGGAACCCGCGCCGGTCGGAGATGACGTGATCGGCCGCGAAGGACCCGACGATGACACCCGGCTCGCGACGTTCGAGGATCGCGGCGGCGAGTCCGATCGCCGCGGACGACTCGCGGGGCTCGCTCTCGAGCACGACGTTGTGGTCTTCGAGATCCGGCAACTGCCCCTCGACGGCGGCGCGGTGCGCGCGCCCGGTAACGACCATGATCCGGTTCTTCCCCGCCAGCGGCGCAAGACGATCCCACGTCGCACGGAGCAGCGTGCTGCCGGACCCGGTCAGGTCGTGGAGGAACTTGGGAGCGTCGGCGCGCGACAGCGGCCACAGCCGCGACCCGATCCCGCCGGCCGGGATGATGCTGTAGAAGCGGTCGAGACCGTCGGTTCTGTGGGACATGGTCACACCATAAC
>CAXTLO010000090.1:1869-10019 GCA_964244965.1 uncultured Marisediminicola sp. | reverse complement strand
GCCTGCCCTTCTTGGTGATCACATCCATGCGGGTGCCGATGCCCGGCAGATCGACTTTCTCGACGCGTACGCTCACCCGGCGAGCCTATCCCGCACCCTCCCGCCCGGGCTGGCCCTACCCGCTGGTCGAACCTGTCGAGACCCCGCCCGCCGGCTCTGTCCGCCGCTCCGACGCCCCCACCCGTTCACAACTCAGGCGGAACGGCGGCCGCTCCCGCGGCGCCCCCGGAGACACCGGGGTACACCCGCCGGACCGGCGATGCAGCCGGAGTTGTGAACGCGAGCCGCTCAGAACTTCGCCGTGATGGTGCCGAGGTGCGCCGCGACCAGCGTGGAGAGCTTCGTCGCCATCGTCTTCACCGGCTGACCCCAGGTCCAGTAGTCGAAGCTCACCTTGTCGGCGGGTTCGTCGATCACGAGCGGGCTCTCGATGGTGATCATGTGGGTCGCCTTCGATCCGGCGGCGACCAGATCGGCGCGGATCCAGAGGGCGACGTGGTTGCTCGCCGTCTTCGCGATGTTCTTCACCGCGGCGACTCCGGTGCTGTCGCTGAAGGTGACGTCGGAGTAGAACCCGGTGTCCTTGTACCAGCCGCTGAGCTCCTTCGCCGAGGTCGACATCGCGAAGCTCTCATCCGGTGCCCCCTCGAAGTCGAAGAACCAGTTCGCCGAATCGCGCAGCGCCGACATCACCATCCAGTCCGCCTGCGGAGGCAGCCCGGGGAAGCGGGTCAGCAGTGCCGCGTAGTCGACGTTGCGGAGATCGGATCCGGGCGCGACCTTCATCTTGCCCAGGAACCCCACGCCGGCGCCGTACAGGGCGTTGGCGAACGAGGTGAACTCTGCGGATTGGCGCTGCAGCACGTGATGGAAGAACGCCGCCGACGTGCACAGGCCGAGCGCGCCCTGGTTGAACAGGTTCGCGTTCGCCGCCAGATCGTGGATGCGCGTGGTGACCGCGGTCGCATCCAGGTGCGGCCAGGCCTTCCTCGTGGTCAGCGCGCCACCGGCCGGCGCTGTCGGGTCGTCGGCGCCGAGCCCCACCTTGTCGATGATCCCGCCGATCATCCCGGACGGTGATTGGGTGTCGCCCCAGAGTGCTTGGAGCGCCGCCGGGTTCTGCGAATACGAGGGGCCGGATGCCGCGGCGCCGGTACCGCCCGAGCCCGTGCCGCCGGTACCGGACCCTCCCGTACCCGAGCCACCCGAGCTCGACCCGCCGCCGATCACGCCACCGGCTCCGGAGCCTGCTGCGCCGGCATCCGTCGTCCCACCCGCCGGTGTCGTGGTCTTGTCGAAGTAGTTGATCTTCGCGCCCTGCTGTGACGCGCCTCCTCCGCCGGAGATGCCGCCGCCCGCGGGCACGGCGCCTCCGGTGTACGCGGACGCCGCGGTCTTCGCGAGGCTCGTGATCATCTCCGCGGCGATCCGCTGCCGGTCGGTGTTGGCCTTGAGCAGGTTGTTCATGTTCTCTCCCGCCTGCTGTCCGGCGGTGCTCGCGCCGGCCGAGGTGGCCTGCAGCCCAGCCTGCGCGAGGCCGATCGTCGCCTGCAGGCCGCTCATGTCGCGGAACATCGAGCCGTTCTGCACCGCCTGCAGGATGGCCGCGGTACCGACCGGATCGGGCAGCGACGTCGGCGAGGTGATGTTGATGATCGGAGAGCTGAGCTGTCCGGGACTGGTGTCTTCCTGGGTGGCACGGGACCCCGTCTGGATCGCGGAGATCTCGGTCGGCTGAAGAGGAATCGGCGAATCCTGCCAATCCCAGAACCGGGTGATGTCGAGCTTCTCGGCAGAGTTCGAGCGTCCGAGCACGGCTTCGGCGAAGGTGCCGCCGGTGCCGAGCGGCACGACGTCGAAGGTGGCGTCACCGACCCGCACGTCGTGTTCGTCGAGCCACTTCTTCCACACCCCGTCACGCTGGGCATTCGAGCTCATCGTGAAGGCGAGGTAGTTGCCCACGTACCGGATGGGTAGCGGATCGATGACCTGCGCGACCGGCACGATCTCGTTGTCCACTTCCACACCGAGCCCCGCGAGCAGCAGAGCGATCTGGGCGGAGTCGAGCGACCGCAGCGCGGCCTGGCTGTAGTGCAGACGGTTCTCGGCCAGGTGTCGTCTGAGGTTCGCGTTGACGCCGCCCGGTTCGACGGTGACCAGCGGAGTCTCGGTGGTGCGGCCCTTCGTGACTGTCACCGCGGGCAGCTGCACCGGGAAGCGCACCCCGTTGCGATTGACGGTGAGGGTGACCTCGACCGTCGCGTCGCGTTCCGGGCTCGATCCTTTCAGCGCGATGCGGGTGACGTCGGCGATCGGCAGCGGGTCCGACGCGCTGACGCTGGTGTCGACACCGCCGCCGCGCAGCCCGAGCACCGCCGTCACCGGAGCTCCGCCGGCATCCACGGTGACCGCCTCGATCGACACGTCGGTGGGCAGGTACAGCGACGCGGAGTCCGGACGCAGGATGGCCCGGCTGAGCAGGCCCGACAGCCGCGCCGACTGACCGGTCGACCAGAGCTGGTCGTTCACCCGCTGCACGAGCGGGATCGCGGTCGCGGCTCGCACCTTGATCGCCGCCGAGTCGATCGGCGTGCCGATCGGAGAGACTCCGGGTGTCACGGTGACCGGAGCAGCGGCATCCTGCCCCACCGGCTTCGATACGGCGGATGAGGCAGCTGAGATGGTGGCGGATGCGGCGGCGAGCGACACCGGCTTCAGCACCGCTGAGCGCAACCACGAGGTGATTCCGGTGTCGAGTGCGGTGAACCGCGTGGTGCGGTCCGGCTTGATCTCCACCACGTCGAGATTGTCGAGGGCCTCGCGGATGTCCCAGGTCAACGCCGCACGTGCGAGCGGCCCGCGGAACCGGCGCACCATGTCGTCGACGGTGAAGTCGAGCAGTTTCACTGGGATGAACACCACTCGCTCCGCCTTGCTCACCGCCACTTCGACGCGGTAGATCTGCACGACCTCGTAGTACTGGATCGTGAGCGCGTGCATGTGGTTGTAGTTCGCCAGCACCCTGGTGGAGACGCCCTCGTGCTCCGACTGCGCCACCTCCTTCACCACCGACGCGCGGCGGGTGCGGGACGAGTGGGCGTGCTGGTGGGTGCGGTCGTTGACGTTCTGCATCATGGAGCTGGCGACGTCCCGCCGGCCGAACGAGCTGGAGTAGCTGTCGGCGGTCGCGTCGGTCGTCGCGCTAGACGAGGTGTGGCCCATCGAGCCGCTGGGACCGCCGAACAGCCCTCCGAGTGGCGCGGACAGCTCGCCCGCAGCCGAAGTGCCCTCCTGCGTCGAGGTGCTGTTGGTCCTGGCGTGCGAGAACCCGCTCTGAGCCTCCGTCGCGACGGCTTTGGTCACCTCCGAGATCGAGCGGTTGTGCGAGGTGTCGTTGGTGAGGTCGTCGGTCTCCGAGATGACCTCGGTCTCGCCGGCGCGGCTGCGACGGGACCAGTCGACCACCGCGATCCGGGTGCTCTCTCCGGGGGCGAGGCTCGTCGAGTGCAGCAGTTGCCCCAGGGTGACCCCCTGCGCGAACCAGGACTGGGTGAATGTGAGCAGTGCCCCGAACGCGACGGTCTGGAACCCCGCGTCGTTCTTCGCCAGCGTCGCAAGGTCGATCGGACCGAACTCCTGCCCGGTCACCTCGATGAGGTCCGCTCCGTCGCGCCGTCCGATCACGTCCATCAGCAGGGTCGTGTACTGCACCCGCTCCGTCGGGTACTCACCGGTGCGTGGGATGAGGTCGGCGGGGCGTTCGGGGTCGAAGTCCTCCGCGTTCTCGGGGAAGTAGAGGGCGGTGAGCAGCTCCGTCGCGGTGCGGAACGGCCGGTAGAGCGCGAGGTCACGCACGTTGGCCGCGTCGAGCGCCTGCGCGATCGCCGCCGCATCCGCTTCCGGCACCTGCTGAAGCGCGTCGATCGGAAGGAACTGCAACTCGTCGACCTTCACCCCGGCGGTCTTCGTATCCCGCACGATGTCGGCGGTCGCGGTGCCGTGGATCGCGTAGGCGGAATGCAGGTCCGTGCCGGCCTCGAGGATCTTCAGCGCCCCGGCGAAGGCCGCCGACGTTGCCAGGTCGAACACGGTGAGCACGTCGAGCTTGGCGAGCGCCTTCTCCGCCTCCTCGGTGACGCCGAGCAGCACCCGTGGCGGTTTGTGCATGATCTCGTGCAGTTGCAGGGTGCGGAACTCCGAGCGGATGGCGTCGCTCAGGGCGGCGTGCGCGCGCGTGCTGGTGGACATCGGGACTCCCTTGCTCGAGCCGGCGCGGTCGCGGCGGCATCCGTCACAGGAGAAGGAGCGTGAACGGGGCGGGAAAATACACGCCGCGACCGCGAGAGTGACCAGTACCGAGGTGTGCTCGGGCGCCGGCCGCATTGGTCGGGAGCGGCCGCCTGTGGAGAAGTCCCGAAAACTTTTTCCGACGGATTCGGTGGCGGATGTATCATCCGAGCACCGCTTCGCTCCTGATGGGCAATGAGAAATCAGACGATGGAAGACCGAGTCTCGCCGCACCGTCGACCCGACGGCGTGCGTGGCGAGTCATCGGCGATCTGGGAACAGGCGGCGCGGGCATTCGACGCGTGGCGTTCGCAGACCCCCGGAGCGATGGACGAGCTCGTCCACACCATGACACCCGTTCTCTGGCACGTCGTCCGCGCGTATGGACTCGACCACACCCATACCGAGGATGTCGTGCAGACCACATGGTTGGCGCTCGTTCAACGCTCCGGGGCGATCGCCGACCCGACGGCGGTCGCCGCCTGGCTGACTACGACCGCTCGGAGGGAGGCGTGGCGGGTGTCCACCAGATCACGCACCACCGTGACGGTCGACGACGAGGTGCTCGAGTACGTCGCCGGCGAGCAGGAGTCGGCTGAGGATGCCGCCGTCGCGCGTGACGGGGAGAGCCTGCTGTGGGCGTGCGTGCGCTCGCTCTCCGACCGCTGCCAGCGTCTGCTGCGCGTGGTCGCGTTCGACGAGCGGCCCGACTACGCGCGCATCGCCGTCGATCTCGACATCCCGGTCGGCAGCATCGGCCCCACCCGAGGTCGCTGCCTCGCGAAACTCCGCGCCGCGCTCGTGGCCGGCGGGGGAGCGGCATGAGCGACGACCTGTTCCTCCGGCTCCGGCGCATGTGGGAGCGGCGCGATCCGGTGCCGCCCGGGCTGGCCGACTCGGTGCTCGTAGCCCTCGCGACCGCCGACCTCAGCGCGGAGTACGAACTGCTGACCCTGCTCGAATCCACCGACCGCCTCTCCGGCGTGCGCGGCGGAGGCGACGCCGTCACCCTCACCTTCGCGGCAGGCGACATCACGGTGATGCTGAGGGTAAGCGTGCTCGGTGAGGGCCGCCGTCGGGTGGATGGTTGGCTGTCTCCGCCATCAGCCCTCACCGTGCGGTTGATGTCGCCCGAGGGTGACGATCGCACAACCGAATCGACGGTCGACGGGCGCTTCGAGTTCGCCGACGTGCCCGCCGGCGCGGCAAGCATCCGGCTCGAACCGCGCTTCGCCACGCCCCACTTCGACCTCTGAACCCACATCCGCCGAGGAGCATCCGATGTCCGATCGTCGCCGTCCACGACCGAGTTGGTATCGCCGACTGGAGGGGGACGGGCCGCGCGGTGCGTTACTGAATCCCACCGCCGCACCGGTCGACGGAGTCTTTCCGGCACCGACGGCGTACGTGCGCAACCGATTGCTCGTGTCCACCCTCCGTGGGCGGGACTCGGCCCTCGACTCGGCGCTCCGAGTTCTCGCGGGATCCGCCAAGGCGCTCGGCATCACGCTCGAACCCGACGAGCGCTTCGGCCAGGTGCAACTCGAGGAGTTGCGGGAGGCCGCCGTCACTCGCGCTCGCCGTTTCTCGTGGGCGACCGGCTCACCCGGAGTGTCGCGTCTGACGCTCGTCGGCCGCGACGGAGCGGCGCCGCCCGACGCGTGGACGCTGTTGCAGCGCGCACGGCAGGATGTCGGCGACGCTCGCGCACCGGAGTTGCAGGGCATCGGCCTGGATCACATCCTCACGCTGACCACCGGTATCGCGGCGAACCCGTTCCATTCGACGAACCCGTTCCACTCCACCAATCCCTTCCACTCCACCAACCCGTTCCATTCGACGAATCCGTTCGACTCCGGGGGCGTGTCCGGCGCGATCGCGGGTTACGCCGGGCAGGGCGGGGGAGGACTGCAGCCCGTCGCCTATGTCGGCCCGGCACCGGTGCGCCGCTCCGAGATCGAGGGGCGTCGACCTGTGGTCGGCATCCTGGACTCCGGATGCGGCAGCCACCCCTGGTTGACCGACGTGAACAGCCTCCTGCCGGGTGGCCCGACGATCGGCTACCTCACCTCCTCGGACGATCCCGAACTGCACCCAGACCAGACCGGACCGCTCGACGGGGGAATCGACGGCGTTTCCGGGCACGGTACCTTCATCGCCGGGCTCATCCGCCAGCTCTGCCCGGATGCCGAGATCCTCGCGTTCCGTGGCGTGCACTCCGATGGCACGATCGAGGAGTCGCACCTCGTGCAGAACCTCGTCGACCTCATCGCGCTCGACGACCAGGGCATCCGGCTGGATGTGCTCAACCTGTCGATGGGGTACTACCACGAGACCCCGGAGGACGGCCTGTTCGATCCGACGATGTACGAACTGCTGGCCGCACTCGGCAGGCGGGGCACCGTCGTGGTGTGCTCCGCGGGCAACGACGCGACGGAGAGACCGATGTTCCCGGCCGCCTTCGCCCCTTGGGATCCGGCCCGCATGTCTCCAGGCGACCGCGACCCGCTAGAGGGGCGCCGCTACCCGGATGCCGTGGCCATCGTCTCGGCCGGAGCGCTCAATCCCAACGGAACCGATGCCTTGTTCAGCAATGCCGGGCCCTGGGTGCGGGTGCACGATACCGGAGCGTCCGTACTGAGCACGCTTCCCGCTTTCCAAGGTGGCGCGCAACCCGTCGCGCGTAGGCGGCTCGGTGACCGCACCCGCGAGTCGATCGACCCAGACGACTTCAGCGGGGGCTTCGCGATCTGGAGCGGTACCTCGTTCGCCGCGCCGGTGGTGGCCGGGCGGATCGCGGCGGCGCTGTGCGATTCCATCCCCGATGACGAGCCGTCCGGGCCGGACGCGGTCGAGCGCGCCTGGAAGATACTGGAGGAGCACACCCCGCTCCGCCGGTGAAGGCGCCCCGGTAACTCGAGCCCCTCCAGCTGATCGGGCCCGTCCTGCTGATCAGCCGCTTTGGCTGATCGGGCCTCTCCAGCTGATCGAGCCCCTCCGGCCGATCGAGCCTGTCGAGATCTCCCTTCGCTTCCTCTCAACCCCGCCATAATGGGGCATGCTTTCGGCGGCGGAGCTCTACCAGCGCGCCGTCGTGCATTCGAATGCGGGACGGCACGCGGTCGCGATCCGCACTCTCGCCGCGGCGTCGGCCCGCTCTACCGGCATCGATCTCTCGGCGCGGATCGCCGGCACGCTCGCCTACCTCGAGGCGGAGACCGGCGATGTGGATGCGGCGCTCAGCAGGTGCGCCGCCGCGCTCGCCGAGCAGGATCTCGCCGCGTCCACCCGCGCCATTCTCACCGGTCAGCTCGGGCTGATCGAGCTCCGGAGAGGCGACTTCGCCGTCGCGCTCCCGCATCTCGACGCCGCGATCGCCGGGCTCGCCGACGATCCCGCGCGGGTCGGGCGCATTTTGCTCAATCGCGGACTGGCTCACCTCGAGAGCGGGGACATCCACCGGTCAGAGCTCGATTTCGGCGCTGCCGTCACGGCGTTCGACAGCATGGGCGACGCTGTCGAGGGCGCGAAGGCGCTGCACAACCAGGGCTACGCCGCGCTGCTTCGAGGAGATCTCGTGAGCGCCCTCCACGCGATGGATGCTGCGAGGGTCGTGCTCGCCGAGCAGTCCCCGGTGTTCCTCGCCGTCTGCGATCTCGACCGTGCGGAAGTGCTCCGAGCCGCGGGAATGACCTCTGATGCGGTGATCCTGATCGCGTCCGCGGCCCGGAGCTTCGGACTGCGTCGACTCCGGCAGATGCAGGCCGACGCCGAATTCACGCTCGCCGGTACGCTCCTGGACTCCGACCCGTCGGCTGCCGCTGCGGCGGGGGCTCCGAGCCCTGGTGCCAGCGAGACGACGT
>CAXTLO010000090.1:0-1859 GCA_964244965.1 uncultured Marisediminicola sp. | reverse complement strand
CGGCGGTACCGAGGGCGCGGCAATGAGACGGCGGCGCTACGGGCGGATGCCACGGCGCTCATCGCGCGCATCCTGGGAGGTGCCGGCGGTCCGAACCTGAGGCACGGCGTCGAGAGGGCCGGACAGGCGCTGGCGAACCGAGACCTGCGCCCGGACGCTGCGAGGCTCGCCCTCCACGGCGCCCGGCTGGACCTCCGCGCCGGCGATCCGCCCGCCGCGCAACGCATCCTGAGCCGTCTCCGAGCCGACACCGCAGCTTGGCCGATCACCACCAGACTGCTGGCTCACGAGATCGCCACGGAGATCGCGGAGAAGCGCGCTGCGACCACGGAGATCCTCGCCGAGGCGCGTGCCGGGCTCGACGAGCTCGCGGACTGGCAGTCCTCATTCGGCAACATCGATCTGCTCAGCAGCACCTCGGCTCGTGGGCGTCGCCTCGCACTCGCAGGCATCCGTGCCGCGATCTCCACAGAGGATCCCGAGACGGTGTTCGAATGGTCGGAGCTCGCCCGCAGCATCGCCAGTCGGATGGTGCCGGTGCGCCCGCCGGCCGACCCTGAGACGTCGGCACTGCTATCGGAGCTGCGCCGACTCCGGCTCGGCGATCCGGACCCGGCGCGCGAGGCCGATCTGATCGCGGCCATCCGACACCGCGGCTGGCTCACCGCGTCGGCACGCGACGTCTCCGGGCTGACGACCCTCGACGACGCCCGACGCGACATCCGCGACTCCGATGCCGAGCTGGTCTGCTACCTCTGGACAGGTACGACGCTCGTCGCCCTCGTGGTCGGCGAGGCGACGACTCTGGTCGACCTCGGAGCGTGGGAGCCGATCGACCGGCTGCTTGCAGGTCTGCTCGCCGACCTCGACATGGTCGCAGCAGACCTTCCCACCGCGTTGGCCGCACCGGTGCGGACAGCGCTCAATGCCCGGCTCGAGCAGCTGGACGCTCTGCTGGTGCGACCATTTCGAGAGCGGCTCAGCGCGCGTCGGCTGATCGTCTCGGCGCCGGGAGTGCTGGCCGGCGTGCCGTGGGGGATGCTGCCGAGCCTCGCCGGCCGTGCGTTGACCCTTCCGCCGTCGGTCGGCGCCTGGCGTGAGCGGGGACCTGCGCCGAAGCATCCGTCCCGCACCGCCTTCGTCGCGGGACCGGATGTCGCCCGCGCCGAGGACGAAGTGCTCTCCGCGGCGGCGCACTGGACGCATTCCCGCACGCTGCTCGGCCCGAAGTCGACGGTGGAGGCCGCGACCGCGCTAGCCCGCGACGCCGATCTGCTGCATGTCTCCGCGCACGGCCGGCACTCCGCCGAGAATCCACTGTTCTCCGGACTCGAACTCGTCGACGGACCCTGGTTCGGCTTCGACGTGGACCGCCTCGACCGTGTGCCGGCGCTGGTGATCCTGTCCGCCTGCGAAGCGGGCCGGTCGGCGGTCGGATGGGGGCGCGAATCGCTCGGGATGGCTCAGGCCTGGCTGCACGCCGGGGCCCGCTGCGTGGTCGCGGCACCTGCGAGTGTGAACGACGCGCACGCCGGCGAGATGCTCGCCGCGGTGCATGAGCGCTTAGCGGCCGGGGAGGCGACATCGGATGCTGTCGTCGCAGCCACTTCGGCCCTCGGCAGGGTCAGCGCGTTCCAGGTCTACGGGCGGGGTTGGTGATCGCGCCGTGCCCCAGCAGCCCTTGCCCCAGCCGCCAGTGCCCCCGCCGCCGCCCGAGAGTACGTCTTTGCCGCACGAGTACGGCGTTACGCACGTTCCGGCGCGGCAAATGCGTACATCGGTGGCGGGTTACACGCGGCGGGCGAAGACCACGCGGTTGTCCTCGTAGTGCCCGATGGAGTCATCGAACAGGCCGGTAC
>CAXTLO010000089.1:0-10061 GCA_964244965.1 uncultured Marisediminicola sp. | reverse complement strand
GTCCGCAAGGAAGAGATCGACTACGTCGACGGCACCGACGTCGACGGCACCACCACCCGCTAGCCCTAGCACTACCCGGAGGCCCCGGTCAGCTTCGGCTGACCGGGGTCTTTTCCTGTCGGTCCGCGCCGACTCCTACTCCGACCGGGACAAGCCGCTCTCGAATGTCGGCCAGCTGATCGCGGAGCGGCGTCGGCATCCGATCGCCGAAGAGATCGAAGAACTCGCTCGTCGCCGCCAGCTCCTCCCGCCAGGCATCGGAGTCGATATCGAACAGCTGGGCGACAGCGCTCTCGGTCACATCCAGTCCTTCGAGCTCGAGATCGCCCGTCAGCGGTGCCCAGCCGAGCGCGGTCTCTCGCGCTCCGCGGCGTCCGTCGACCCGCGACAGGATCCACTCGAGCACGCGGATGTTCTCGCCGAACCCGGGCCAGAGGTATCCACCATCCTCGTCCGTCCGGAACCAGTTGACCTGGAAGATCCGGGGCATCGACCCGCCCTGCCGCAGCCGATCCCCGATGCGCAGCCAGTGCGACCAGTGGTCAGCCATGTTGTAGCCGCAGAACGGCGTCATCGCGAACGGATCGCGTCGCAGCTCGCCAACCCGGCCGTCGGCGGTCGCGGTTTGCTCCGACGAGATCGTCGCACCCATGAAGATGCCGTGCTCCCAGTCACGCGCCTCGATCACCAGCGGCACGTTGGTGGCACGTCGCCCGCCGAACACGATCGCGTCGATGACGACGCCTTCCGGGTCCTCCCAACTCGACGCGATGGACGGACACTGGCTCGCGTCGACTGTGAAGCGGGAGTTCGGATGTGCCGCCGAGGCTGTCGCTGCCGGCGTCCAGTCCTCTCCGCGCCAGTCGGTCAGGTGGTCGGGCGGATGCGTCGTCATCCCCTCCCACCAGACATCACCGTCGTCTCGCAACGCGACGTTGGTGAAGATCGTGTGACCCCACAGCATCTGGATGGCATTCGGGTTCGTGCGCTCGCTGGTACCCGGCGCGACGCCGAAGAACCCCGCCTCGGGGTTGATGGCACGGAGACGTCCGTCGTCGTCAGTCGCGAGCCAGGCGATGTCGTCGCCGATGGTCTCTACCGTCCATCCCGGCAGCGACGAGTCGAGCATCGCGAGATTGGTCTTTCCACAGGCCGAGGGGAACGCGGCGGCCAGGTGGAACACCCGCCCGCCAGGATCGGTGACCTTAAGGATGAGCATGTGCTCAGCGAGCCACCCCTCGTCGCGGCCCATGATCGATGCGATCCGCAGGGCGAATGACTTCTTGGCGAGGATGGCGTTCCCTCCGTACGCCGAACCGAACGACCAGATCTCTCTCGACTCTGGGAAGTGGGAGATGTACTTCAGCGGATTGCACGGCCACGCCACATCCGGATGACGCACTCCGGCATCGTCGATGAGCGGAGCCCCGACGCTGTGCATCGCGGGCACCCACGGCGCTCCGCCGACGATGCGATCGAGCGCCGCGGAACCCATCCTGGTCATCACGCCCATACTCACCACGACGTAGGGCGAGTCGGTCAGCTGCACGCCGAGCCGAGCGAAGGCACTGCCGATCGGACCCATCGAGAACGGCAACACGTACATCGTGCGCCCGCGCATACTGCCGGCGAACACACCGCGGAGCGTCTCCCGCATCTCGGCCGGGTCTCGCCAGTTGTTCGTCGGCCCGGCGTCGAGCTCGTCGGTGGAGCAGATGAACGTGCGAGCCTCCACTCTCGCCACATCTTCCGGATCGCTCCGCGCGAGGAAGCTGTACGGCCGATGCTCCGCGTTGAGCCGGATGAGGGTCCCGTCCGCGACCATCTGCCTCAGCAGACGGTCGCGCTCGCCCGTCGAGCCGTCGCACCAGACGATCGAGTCGGGCTGCGCGAGCGCTGCCATCCGCCGGACCCACGCATCGACGCTCTCCGTCGTCGGCCGTTCATGCGCACCGGGCGGTAGTGGTCGGTCGTCTTCGAGGATCGTCATGGTGTCTCCGTTCAGTTCCGGGCTTCCTTCCACTCTGAGCGTCTGAATGAGTGTTCAGCGCGCTTCTGCCGTCGCAATATCGGCTGATCTTTCGCTATCGTCAAGAACATGACCGATCTGGTGACCCTCGGGCAGCGCATCCGGCACTTCCGCACCACTGCCGGGTTCACTCTCGACCGGCTGGGCGAAGCGACCGGGATTGCCGGCAGTCAGCTGTCTCTGATGGAGAACGGCAAGCGCGAGCCGCGGCTCTCCCTACTGCATTCGATCAGCGACGTGCTCGGCATCCCGGTCTCCGAACTTCTCGACGATCGTGCTCCGACGCATCGAGCGGGCCTGGAGATCGAGTTGCAGCGGATGCAGCAGGGAGCCGTCTACCGGAGGCTTGGTCTCCCGGCGGTGCGACCGAGCAGGACGATGGCGGACGACGCACTCGAGGCGCTGGTCGGGCTGCACCGGGAACTGACGAGGCGAGCGGAGCAGGCGGTGGCGACACCCGAGGAGGCGCGGCGCGCCAACACGGAGCTGCGCCTGCACATGCGGACTCGCGACAATCACATGCCCGAGATCGAAGCACTCGCCGAGGAGACCGTGCACAGCGTCGATCACCGCACCGGAGCGTTGACTCACCGCTCCGTCAGGTTGATCGCACAGCGGCTCGGCTTCGAGCTGGTGTTCGTCGACGACCTGCCCCACTCGACTCGATCCGTCACCGACCTCGAGAACGGCCGCATCTACCTCCCGCCGGCATCGATCCCCGGTGGGCATGGGCTGCGGTCGATGGCGCTGCAGGCGATAGCGCATCGGCTGCTCGGTCATCGGGAACCGGCCAGCTACGCCGAGTTTCTGCGCCAGCGGCTCGAGATCAACTACTTCGCGGCCGCGTGCCTCATGCCGCTCGGGCAATCTGTCGAATTCCTGGCCGCGGCGAAGAATCGTCGCGATCTGGCCATCGAGGACTTCCGCGACGCGTTCGGAGTGACGCACGAGGCGGCCGCTCTTCGCTTCACCAACCTCGCCACGACCCATCTCGGGATGTCCGTCCACTTCCTCCGGGTCGGAGAGGACGGAGCCCTGCACAAGGGGTACGAGAACGACGGCCTCATGCTGCCGGCGGACGTGAGCGGCGCCGCGGAGGGGCAGCTGGTCTGCCGGCGATGGAGCGCGCGCCGAGCCTTCGGCCGCACGAACCGCACCACGGAGTTCTACCAGCTGACCGATACTCCGACCGGCACGTTCTGGTGCTCTACTCAGACCGGCTCCAGCTCGAAGGAGGAGTTCTCCATCACCTTCGGGGTGCCGTTCGCCGATTCGCAGTGGTTCCGCGGTCGGGACACCACGGTGCGCGAGCAGTCGAGGTGTCCGGATGACGGGTGCTGTCGCCGCCCGGATGCCGCCTCCACGTCGAGGTGGGCCGATCGTGCATGGCCAAGCGCCCGCCTGCACGCCCACATCCTGTCACCGCTTCCGTCGGGGGCGTTCCCCGGCGTGGACGACACCGAGCTCTACGCCTTCCTCGACGCGCACAGCGGCTCTCCCGACTAGGAGCAGTTCAGGAGGCGGTCCCAGCGACGATCAACCCGATGCCGGCGGCGACCAGCCCGATCGTCAGGCTCGCCGCTCCGACCCAGATGAGCGCGCGCCATCGGTTGGGCTTCTGCGGGTTGCGCCCGACGACCGACAGAAAGAACCCGGCGGGCATCAGGATCGCGGCGAACAGCACGCCGTCGGCGATCGCCGAGCTCCATCCGGGTACCCGCGGCTCGTCCAGGAGCAGCCGTACGACCAGTCCCAGAATGACGAGTACCCCGGCGTGCGCGTGACCCGCGCGGAAGAAGCTGCGCTGCAGGTCGTTGGCGCTCACCCCGCCGGTGGTCACGGAGACGAGGAATCGACCGCCGTACGCGATCGCGACGACCGAAAGCAGTACCGCGCCCGATGAGATGAGAGTCGTCGAGGTCATGAGGCTCCTTCGGTGTGATCGGATCGTCGGCGATGCAGTCGGGGCACGAGGACGGATGCGACGGCCATTAGCACTGCCACGGGCAGGTGCGTCGCGGGCGACGTGAACCATGCGGGCTCGGGTAGGCCGGATATGGCGAGGAGCGACGTCGGTTCGACACCTCGGATCTCGGCGGGCGGAGCATCGGGAAGCTCACCGATCCACGTGGCGACTCCCGCCCGCCACCCGTTGTCGGTAGGAAGTCCATGTGCCACTCGGTCGAGTACGAGGACACTCGGCGGGGCCTCGAGTGTCGCGATGAGCTGTCGGGCGGCCGACGCGACGGGAACCGTCGGGTCATCCGCCCCCCATACCGCGTAGACGGGCACCCGCACGGAGCGCAGCGCTGTGGTGACGTCGAACTCGAGGTAGTCGACGAAGGGACGACCAGCACTGAGAGCTGTCGCGGGGATGCGCCTGGCCCACTCCGGTGCCCACGCGATCGCGCGATCGGCGGTCCATGCCGTCTGAGCAAGTGGGGTGACGATCGACGCGGAGGCGAGGATCATGAAGGAGAACCGGTCCGGGGCGCGCTCGATCGCGAGTGGCGCTACCCAGCCGCCCTCGCTCCATCCGGCTATCCCGACGCGCGCCGGATCGACCGTCGGCGCCGCGCGGAGCACGTCGGCGGCCGCGATGGCATCGCCGGCCAAGGCACCGTAGTCCCGCGAGAGGAAGGAGTAGCCGACCGAGCGTTTGTCGTAGACGATGGCTGCGACGCCACCGGTCGCGAGTGCGGTCGCCTCGTCGAGCATGGTTTGGCGATCGGCGGCTCCCGCCCCGCTGACCAGCACCACGCCCGGAGTGCTCACTGCATCCGCCGGACGCAGGATCCAACCTCGCACCGATCCGCCGTGCGAATCGATCTCGACCGGCTCGCGGAGCACGGCAGCCGGGTTCCAGATCGGTGTCGCCGGGATCGGCTCCGGCTGCAGGGACGCCTCGTGTCCGCCGGCACGATAACCGGGTGCGAACTGAGCCGACACTGTCAGCAGCGCGACGCCGGTGAGCGTGAAGACCACGAACCCGCGCACAGCGTCGGCGGCGAGGCGGCGCGTTCCCAGGGTCATGGAGGAAAACTACCACCGGAAAGTTACCGTTGTAAAGATTCAGAACCGGAGGGTCGGGGAGACCCGAAGAGCATGCCGGCTGCGCGCCGCGTGATCTGCTCCACGTCGCCCCCTGCCACGAGCGGTCCCACGGCCGCCGCGTCCAGGTTGCCCGTGATCGCCAGTGTCGCGATCCCGTGGACGATCGACCAGCCGGCGATCACCGCCGCCGCCGCATCCTCCTGCGCTCCCGCCGCACTCAGCCCGGCGACTCCGGCGCCGAGCACTGCGAACGTCTCGGCGCGGGCAGCCCGGAGGCCGGGCTCGGTCGTATCGAGGAGATCCGGCTGGAACATCACCGCGAACTCACCGCGGTGAACCAGCGCCCACCGTACGTATGCGACTCCGACCTCGAGAAACGACCCCGTGGCTGCGGACGTCTCGCGCAGCTCGTCCGCGAGGCTCAGGTGCCCGGCGGTCGCGAGTGCATTGAGCACTCCCTCGCGGGAGCCGAAGTGATGACGGAAGGCGGTGTGACTCACGCCGAGGTCGGCGGCTACAGAGCGGAGACTCAACGCCGCGACCCCGTCGCGCTCGATGACCGTGGCCGCGGCCTGGAGTACCGAATCCCGGAGGGCGCCGTGGTGGTAGGTCACCGTGCGAACTTACCTGCGGATAGCGATCGCGCGTTGCGTCACTCGAACTCGTCGTAGACCCACGTACGAGAACCATGGTCCTGCGGGTCGACCGATGCCTCCACCTCGTCGAGCGCGAACTTGACGTTCGACGCCGGCGTGACGAGCACGCACCGCGTCTTGTCACCGTTCGGACTGACGTCGATGAGGTCGCCCCCGGCTCGAGCGGCATCGACGACATCTTGTTGCAGTGCGGGGATGTCGCGCTCATTCGTCAGGTAGAACGCCTCACCGTTGACGATGACGGTGGCGTGCTGGGTCAGTGCCGGTGTTCCCATCACTCGACGCTAGGGAGTTCCGGCGCAACTGGTCTAGGCCTTGACCGGTTCGTGGTCGGGGGTAGCGTGGCGCGCGCTGCGTTGACGGAAAAGCCAAGGGCGCGGGGACGAGGCCGAATCATCAGGCCCGAGGGGGCGATGCGATTCGTCTCGCTGCCTCGACGACGAAGCGGCGACGTGCTGCCCGCGCCTGCTGATCGTGTTGCTGCGCGCCCGTGATCATCTCGGCCAACTGCGGCACGGTCTGCCACCAGGCGGCCAGCGCGATCAGAGCGAAGACCAGGTTCCCGGTATCGAGCTCCGGGTCGAGGAGGCCGTCTCGCTGGGCGTCCGCGAAGCGTGCCACTTTCTCGCGGTAGTGCGTCGTCCGCACCTCGGCGTGAGCCGGTGGGCCCGGCTGCAGACCCTCCCACTGCAGCAGACGACCCAGTTCGGGATGGGCCGCGTGGTAGTCGTAAGTCGCGCCGGCGAACTCGCCGATGTCGTCCAAGTCGACCCCGGTGAGCTCGACGCCGGCGGCGAGGCGCTCCAATTCGGTGGCCAGCACGAGATCCCAGAGGGCCTTCTTGTCGCCGAAGTAGCTGTAGAGCCTCTCCTTGTTGACGCCTGATCGGGTTGCGATCGAAGCGACGGTCGTGCCGTCGAACCCGTGAGCTGCGAACTCCACCAGCGCGGCGTCACGAAGCCGACGCCGTGTCCCGTCGGTATCCCAGCCCATCCCGCAAGATTACCAACTATTGAGTTGGAGATCGTCGGCGCTCGAGCTACTATTCCAACCACACCGTTGCAGTTGGAGAGGATCATGATGCAAGTAGAACGCCTTCCCATGGAGGTCCATTCACCGGATCCGGGCTCGGTCGCCCTCGTGACCGGAGCGAACAGTGGCATCGGTCTCGAGACAGCGCGACAGCTGCTGAGTATCGGCGTCACTGTATGGATGGGAGCTCGCGATCTCGATAGAGGACGACGCGCGGCCACTGAACTCGGCCCGGCCGCGCGCGTTGTGCAACTCGACGTCACGGACCCTTCATCAATCGCCGCAGCCGTGCAGCAGGTCGGCGCACTGGACATACTCGTCAACAACGCGGGAGTGAACCCCGGTGGCGAAGACATCGACGGCACCACGCTCGAGCAGTTGCGTACCGCGTACGAGACCAACGTCTTCGGCCTCATTTCCATCACTCAGGCGTTCCTTCCCGCCCTGCAGAGGTCCGCGCACCCGCGCATCGTCAACATCTCCAGCGGAACCGGATCACTCACCTGGAACAGCAGCCCGAACCCGCAGTTCGACTGGGAACGAGTGAAGGGCGGCGGCTTGGCCTACCGAAGCTCCAAGACCGCCGTCAATGCCGTCACGATGCTGACGGCTCAGGCCCTCGATGAGAAGTTCAAGGTCAACGCCCTGGCACCAGGTCTGCGCCTCACCAACCTCATTGCGGGCATGTCGGCGGGCGGCGACCCGGCGGAGGCGGCCACGGGAGCGGTCCGCCTCGCCCTCCTGCCCGATGACGGTCCCACCGGAGCCCTGTGGTCGTGGGATGGCACCCGCGCTCCCTGGTAGAGGTCGTACGGCAACCTATCGAGGAGATGGGACACACCGGGACGTCTCGGAGTGATCGTCGGACAGCGTGGCGCGCGCCGCGTTGGCGGATGAGACGCGCGCCACGGCTCAGTGGGCGGATGCCGGTCTGGCTCCGCGGCGATTCGGCGGCTCGATCGGCGCAGCGTCGAGGAACGTCCGCGCGAGGATGCGCCCGTCATCCGATTCGAACCAGAGCAGCAGACGTGCAGCACCTGCCGGCGGCTCGACGACGATGGCAATGGGCGGGCTGACTTCGAACGGAGCAACTGCTACTGGTTCGGATTCGACCGGGTCGGCGACCGGCGGTGTGCCGGATCGATCCGCCGCGCCTCCGCGGAAGGGGCGCCCGGGCTCGACCCAGCCCGCGCGGATCCGCCCCTGGAGTCGAGCACGTCCGTGGTGGGATACCCGCACCCCGATGATGGTGCGTTCGGTGGGAACAGGCACGTCGGCTCCGGCGCACCTCGGTATCAGGTCGACGATCAGCGTCGTCTCGGCGTTCACATCGGCCGGTTCGAGGCCGCCCCAGTCCTTCCGGCGCCGGTCCGCGTCGAGCAGACCCGCTCCTTCGTGCTCCACGTCGGTGAGCTCCGTATATACGTAGCCCGCGAAGCGGTCGTGCCGCCGCAGTTCCTGCGTCTGCCACCGCACGTGCCACGCACGCTCCAAACTGGTGAACCCTTCGCCGAACTCGCTGTTGAGTATGGGCAACCCGGTTCGGGGATGGTCTCCCGCCCCGTAGAGGTTCTTGTCGACCACGAAGTCGGGGCCGAGCTTCACGGGGAAGTCGACCCGATCGCCCGACGCGAGTTCGGCCACGTTTCGAGCCCAGATGGCGGGGTCCGCCTCGTAGTAATGCCAGTCGACCAGATCAGTCCGCACGTGAGCCCACCCGGAGTTCTCGACGATCGGGCGTGAGCGATCGAGCGCCGCGAGCAGACCGTACGCGGTCGCCGCGGCGTCAGAGCGGCTGGGGCTTCCGGGGATGTCCCAGTCGAGACCCCATTCCTCGTTGTAGAGACCCCAGATCACGATCGACGGATGGTTGCCATCCCGTTCGACCATCGGCCCGATCTGCGCCTCGAATGCGGCAGCGGCCTCCGCGCTGAACCGGCTCGGGCAGGCGGGTTCGGCCCAAACGAGCATCCCCAGCTCATCGGCGGCGTGCAGCCAACGTGGATCCTCGAACTTCAGGTGCTTGCGCACCAGGTTGAAGCCGAGTTCTCGCGCCAGCCCGAGATCCGCGCGGAGGGCCGTCTCGTCCGGGGCGGTGAGCCCCGACCTCGGCCAGTAGCCCTGGTCGAGGACCCCTCGCACATACAGTCGCTCGTCGTTCAGGTACAACTCCTCGCCGCGGACCTCGATCCGGCGCAGACCCGTGGTCACCGTGACGCGATCGTAGGGGCCTCCGGTGCCGGTGCCTGTGCCTGTGCCTGTGCCTGTGACCACGTCTATCCGGTAGAGGTGCGGATCATCAGGCGACCAGAGCCGCGGCGCGGCCAGCTCGATCCGGCCGGAGCCTCGTCCCTCGCCGTCTGTCGTCAGCTCGACCGTCTCTGTCGTCCCTCCACCCGCGATACGTGCCGTGACGGCAACGCCTGCCAGGCGATCCCCCGCGACGCGTACTTCGACGTCGATACCCGTCAGAGAGTCGCCTCGCACCGCGACGTGTTGGGCGAAGTTGCGGCCGCGGGCTTCGAGCCAGACGCTCTGCCAGATCCCGGATGTCGGCGTGAAGGAGACGCCGTCGTAGTCGTCTCGCGGAATGGACCGCTGCTTGCCGTGTGCGATCGATCTCTTGTCGGCGGGCGCCCAGACCTCGACCTCGAGCTCGGCCTCCTCGCCCGGACGCACCCGATCCGTGATGTCGAATTCGAACGAGGTGTACCCGCCGACGTGCTCCCCGATCGCGACGTCGTCGAGCGAGACGCGCGCGCGGTGCCAGACCGCGCCGAAGCACAGCATGACGCGCGATCCGTCCCAACCGGCCGGCACAGTGATACGCCGGCGGTAGGTAGCACGCTCGAGCCATGTGCGCGCGATGCCGGATGCCTCCGTCTCCCATGCGAACGGCACGGTGATCGTTGCCGGGCCGTCGATGCTGTCGAAATCCCAGTCGCCATTCAGGCTGACCCATCGCGCGGAGCGGTCGAGGTCCGGACGCGGATATTCCCCGCGGGGCACATTCGCCGATTGCACTGTCGGGGGCTCCGGAGACACCGGGTCGACAAATTCTCTGGTCGGATCGGTCAGCACCGTCATGGATCAGCCCTTCACGCTTCCAGCGAGGATTCCGTTGATGAAGTGACGCTGCAGGGCGATGAACAGCACGAGCAGCGGTACGAGTGCGATGGAGCTGGCGGCGAGCAGCTCGCCGGTGACGGTGGCGTAGTCGGCGCCGATCCGATTCCCGGTGATGTTCTGCGCGAGCGTGGAGAGCACGACCTGCAGGGTCGCCATCCGTT
>CAXTLO010000088.1:0-10090 GCA_964244965.1 uncultured Marisediminicola sp. | reverse complement strand
TGCAGCAGGTCAAGAAGATGGGCTCGCTCAAGAGCATGCTCGGCATGCTCCCCGGCGGGAAGGGGATGCGCCAGCAGCTCGAGAACTTCGACGAGAGCCAGCTGACCCGTACCGAGGCCATCATCCGGTCGATGACCATCCAGGAGCGCCGGCAGCCGAAGGTGCTGAACGGGTCGCGGCGGGTCCGCATCGCGCGAGGTTCGGGCACCACCGTCACCGAGGTCAATGCGCTGGTGAACCAGTTCGACCAGGCGGCCAAGATGATGCGTACCGTGGCGAAGGGCGGCGTTCCGCAGGTGCCCGGCATGGGTCCGGTACCGCCCGGCGCCTTCGGCGGCGGACGGCCGAGCAAGCCCCAGCAGAAGAAGAAGTCGAAGTCGGGTAACCCCGCGAAGCGCGCCGCGGAGAATGCCGCGCTGGCGGCAGGCCCCGCGCCAGCATCCGGCTCGGGAGCGGGCTTCGGGCTGGGCGGCGGACAGTCGGATGCGCCCTCCGAGGAGGAGCTCGCGTCACTGCAGAAGTTCCTCGGACGCTGACGGGGCACGCCTAGGCTGGACGGATGCCGACGTCGCCTCGCCCCATCCGGATCGCGGCTCAGGTCGCGCCGCAGCACGCGACCTACGAGAAGATCCGAGACACCGCCGCCGAACTCGAGGAGATCGGCGTCGACATCATCTTCAACTGGGACCACTTCTTCCCGCTCTACGGTGACAAGGACGGCCTGCACTTCGAGTCCTGGACCATGCTCGCCGCACTCGCCGAGCAGACCTCGCGGGTCGAGCTCGGCGCCCTGGTGAACTGCAACAGCTACCGGAACGCCAACCTGCAGGCCGACATGGCTCGCACCATCGACCACATCAGCGCGAAAGGCGGCACAGGCCGCTTCATCTTCGGCACGGGATCCGGTTGGTTCGAGCGCGACTACGACGAGTACGGCTATGACTTCGGCACCGTCGGCTCCCGCCTCAACGCTCTCGCCGCCGACCTCCCGGTGATCGAGTCGCGCTGGCAGCGGCTCAACCCGCAGCCCACCCGCGCGATCCCGATCCTCATCGGCGGAGGCGGGGAGAAGAAGACCCTCCGGATCGTCGCGCAGCACGCGCACATCTGGCACAGCTTCTCGAACCTGCCGACCCTCGAGCACAAGCTCGGCGTTCTCAGCGACTGGTGCGACAGGGTCGAACGCGACATGAGCGAGATCGAGATCTCCACCGAGCTCGGCAAGAAGTCGACGGATGAGGCGGACGCGCTCGTGCAGGCCGGGGCGAGCCTCTTCACGGTCGGACTGAGGGGTCCGGACTACGATCTCGCCCCCGTGCGCGACTGGCTCGCCTGGCGCGACTCAGCTAACGCCTGACCAGCGCACCCGCACTCCGCCTAGCTCGCCGAGACCCGCTTCGGCTACCTCAGCCCCTCGCGCAGCTCGGTCACGAGCGAGCCGACGACGGCCTTGAGGCTGCCGCTGTTGCGCTCGGCGACCGCGAGCTGCCGCTGGTAGCTCGCACCGCGATCGACCACGGCGTCGATCGACGTCAATTCCTCGACGCAGCCGAGACGGGCAGCGATGGGCTCGAGCCGGGACACGAGCGCCCGCAGGTCCTCCGTGACGAGGATCTCGGAGCCCGCGGCATCCTCGATCACGATGGCGTCCATGCCGTAGCGCGCCGCCCGCCACTTGTTCTCCCGCACGTACCATGGCGGCATCGTCGGGATGTCGTGCCCGTCATCCAGAGCGCTCGACAGCTCCTCGACGAGGCACTGGGTGAGCGCGACCACCGCACCGACCTCGTCGAGCGTCGCGAGCCCGTCGCAGACCCGCATCTCGAGCGTGCCCCATCGGGCGGAGGGGCGGATGTCCCAGCGAAGCTCGTTGTAGTGGTCGATCACGCCCACGCGCAGCATGTCGTCGACCATCGCCTCGTAGTTCGCCCACGCGCCGAACTGCGGCGGCAGGCCAGCCGTCGGAAGCTGCTGGAACAGCATCGCTCGGCTCGACGCGTACCCGGTCGCCTCACCCGCCCAATACGGGCTCGATGCCGACAGCGCCTGGAAGTGAGGGAGGTAGGTCAGCAACCCGTTGATGATCGGCAGCACCTTCTCGCGATCCTCGATGCCGACGTGCACGTGCACGCCCCAGATCATCAACTGGCGTCCCCACCACTGAGTGCGGTCGATCAGCGTTGCGTACCGTTCCTTGTCCGTGACCTCCTGCTGGAACCACTGACTGAAGGGGTGCGTGCCCGCGCACATGAGGTCGACCCCCATCGGCTCGGCTACCGCGCGCACGGCGTCGATCGACCGGGAGAGATCGTCGAGCCCGTCGGAGACGCGCTGGTGCACGCCGGAGATCACCTCCACCGTGTTGGTGAGCAACTCCGCGGTGATGTGCGGATTCTCGTCGCCGTCGGGAAGCTCCACGGCCTTCAAGATCTCGGGCGCCGCCGGTGCCAGCTCTCCGCTGGAGTGGTCGACGAGGGCGAGTTCCCACTCGATGCCGAGCGTGCTGCGCCGGGACTGACCGAACTCGATCTCCAACGGCACCCTCCGCCCCGGCCAGGGAACCGGCCGCTTGCACCATCCAACCACCCGGTGCCTCCGGTGCCGTCGCGGCGTGCCCTCGAAGGAGCGAACGCGTGCCATCCGCCCCGCGCGCGCCCTGTTGACAGTCGTGGCGTCGTCGCGGATGCTGAACGGGACATGTACTCGGAGCATCCCTCCTCGTCCCCGCTCATCCGGTGCCTGTGGCAGGTCGACGTCGACCGGGACGGCTCCTGGGTATCCCCGGCGAACGAGTTCTGGGGACTCGTGTTCGGTGTGCAGGACCAGCGGTACTCGACCGAGCTCGTGGGGCCGAGTATGGATCCCCGGCCCATGTCTGCGACGGCCGGCGGGCGGTTTTGGGGTGTCGAGTTCGAAGCGCACGTGTTCTGGCGAGGTCTCGAGAAGGTGGCGGTGCTCGGCGAGATCCGGACTCTACCGATGAGAGGCTCGGAGCACTTCGAATTGGCGGGAGTGCGCTGTCCGTTCGCGGATTTCGACACTCTGGAGATCCTCGTCGACTCGCTGGTGGGTCAGGGTGTGCTGGTGAACGAGCCCCTCGTCGCCGTCGCGCTCCGACAGGGCGACGAGGTCGTCCCAGCATCGGAGCGCACCCTGCGGCGTCAGGTACGCGCTACGACCGGGCTCGGCCGCAAGCAGGTACAGCAGCTGCAGCGCGCTCGCAAGGCCTACGAGCTCTTGCAACGAGGGACGCCTCTCGCTGCCGCGGCCGTCGAAGCGGGCTTCGCCGATCAGGCTCACATGACGCGCGCATTGCGTGCTTTCGCCGGCCGCACGCCGGCGCGCATCCTCGGCGGAGGCGATTGAGGATCGTCAGGGCGATTGGCCGGAATCTTCAAGAGCCCGGAGCCGTCGATGACGAGACTGGAGTGGTCAGACAACAAACCGAAGGAACAAGAGATGACTGCCAGTCAGACCACTTCGACGCGAATCACCGACTCCCACGTCGTGATCGAGCGGGACCAGCTCGACGACCTCGCGGCGCGGCTGCGCGCGATCCGGTTACCGCGTGTTTCCGGTGGCGTTCCGGAGAACGGCGTGCCGCTCGACACGATCCGGTCGCTTGTCGAGCGGTGGCGTGACGATTTCGAGTGGACCGCCATCGAGGCACGTATCAACCGGTTCCCGCAGGTGGTGATCGAGACCGTCGACGCCACCCGGATGCATGCCGTGCACCTGCGCGGCGCCGGCGATGCGCTCCCGGTCGTACTGCTGCACGGGTGGGCCGATACCTTCTACTCGCAACTGGCCGTCGCCGAGCGCCTCGTCGAGGCCGGACACGATGTGGTGGTGCCGTCTCTGCCCGGCTTCGCCTTCTCCGACCATGCGCCAGGACCGGCGACGTCGGAAGCTGCCGCGACCGCCGTCCACGAGTTGATGACTGCGCTCGGTTATCGGCGGTACGCGGTCCACGGAGGCGATTGGGGCGGCGCGGTCGCGCACACCCTGATGACCAACCACACGGAGTCGGTCGCCGCCGCCCACCTCACCGATATCCCTTACTACCTCCACTTCTCGGTGGGCCGCGACGAACTCGAGCAGCACGAGCGCGACTTCCTCGATGCGGCCGAGGCCCGCCAGGAGCAGCCTCAGTACTACCGTTTGCAGGCCGAAAGACCACTGACGCTCGCCTACGGCATGGCCGACTCGCCGGTCGCGCTCCTCGCTTGGTTGACCGGTTTGTACACGGCGTGGACGGATCAACAACTGGATGCCGAAACGGTGCTGGCGCAGGTCAGCCTGTACTGGTTCACGAACTCGTTCCACTCCTCCGTGCGCTTCTACAGCGAGGGGATATCGGCATGGGACGAGTCGGGCGCCTGGGATGGGTCGGGCGCCTGGGACGAGACGAGCGCAGGCGATGGCGACTCCGCTGCGGATGAGACGCAGTGGAGCTCCGGTCCGCTGGCGATCCCGACGGCTCTCGCCATCCATCCCGCCGATATCGCGGTGCCCACCCGGGCTTATGCCGAGCGCTTCTTCGCAGTCGAGCGTTTCACCGTCATGCCCTCGGGAGGGCACTTCGCAGCGATGGACGCGCCGGGTCCGCTCGCCGATGACATCGCGGCGTTCCTGAAAGGTCGCTCCTGACCGACGATCGACTCGACGCGAGGACGACGTTCTGCCGTTCTCCGACGATCGGATGCCAGGTCCCGGTCCCCTCCAATCGTGTGTCGCCGGTACGGGCTAGCGTCGGAGAATGTCCCACCAGGTACCCGTCGAGCCGACCGGAGATGCTCTGTCCGGCCCCACGCAACCGACTGTCGCGCGGTTCGCCCCGCTCTTGCTTGTCGCCATCGGCATCACGGTGCTCGCCTGGGCGAGCGCGTTCATCGTCATCCGCGGCCTCTCGGGCGACTTCGAAGCCGGCTCGCTGGCGCTCGGCCGCCTCGTGGTCGGCGCCGTGCTGCTCGGTCTGTACACGATGCGTCGTCGCTGGGTGCGACCGACCGCGCGCGAGTGGATGCTCGTGGTCGGCTTCGGGGTGCTCTGGTTCGGGGCGTACAACATCGCGCTCAACCTGGCCGAGCAGACGATCGACGCAGGTACCACGGCGATGCTGGTGAACATCGGACCCATCCTCATCGCCGTCGGAGCCGGCGTGTTCCTCCGCGAGGGCATCCCGCGCTGGCTCGTGATCGGCGCGGCCGTCGCATTCTCCGGGGTGATCGTGATCGGGGTGAGCACGACGAGCGGGTCCGTCGGCGATGCCACTGGCGTGGCGCTCTGCATCGTCGCAGCTCTCACGTACGCGGCCGGGGTCCTCATGCAGAAGCCCGCGCTCCGACGGCTTCCGTCGGCGCAGCTGACCTGGCTCGGCTGCACGATCGGTGCCGTCGTATGCCTGCCGTTCTCCGGACAGCTGGTCGCCGACCTGAGCGCCGCCCCGCCGTCATCCATTCTCGGGATGGTGTACCTCGGTGCCGTCCCCACCGCGCTCGCCTTCAGCACCTGGGGGTATGCGTTATCACGCGTTCCGGCAGGGCAACTCGGGGTCTCCACCTACGTCGTGCCGCCGTTGACCATCCTGCTCGGCTGGGTGGTGCTCGGTGAGGTACCTGCAGCGCTCGCTGTCGTCGGTGGCGCGATCTGCCTGCTCGGCGTCGCGCTCTCCCGACGCCGTCCACGGGCGAGGTCACCGCGGCCCACAAATCTCTGACAGAATGGTCAGTCGAGTACGCGCCGCCCGACCCTCTAATCAGGTGCGCGATGCTCCCTCAGAGCTTGTGTCGAGTGTGCCCCCACGCTCACGCCATCAGTTCGATCACTCTCGCTCGCCAAAGCGAACTACGTAACTCAGGAGAATCGTGGCTGTAAAGATCCGTTTGAAGCGCCTCGGCAAGATCCGTGCGCCCTACTACCGCATCGTCGTCGCCGACGCGCGCACCAAGCGCGATGGACGCGTCATCGAGGAGATCGGCAAGTACCATCCCACCGAGGAGCCCTCGGTCATCGAAGTCGACTCGACTCGCGCGCAGTACTGGCTCGGTGTCGGCGCGCAGCCGACCGAGCAGGTCACCGCGCTGCTCAAGCTCACCGGCGACTGGGGACAGTTCAAGGGTGAGAAGGACGCAACGAGCACCGTCAGGACCAAGCAGCCCAAGGAGGGCTACCAGGTCGACGAGAAGAAGAAGGCCGTGCTGAAGCCCAAGGCGGAGAAGCCTGCGACACCGGCTCCCGCTGACGAGGATGCAGCCGGAGCGACCGGTGACGATGTCGCCGCAGACGCCGGCACCGACAAGGCGTAGGCCGTGCTCGCCGGAGCGCTCGAGCACCTCGTCAAGGGGATCGTCGACCACCCAGACGAGGTCCAAGTCGTCGAGAAGAACTCGGTCCGCGGCGATGTCCTCGAGGTGCGAGTGCACCCCGAGGACCTCGGTCGCGTGATCGGGCGGGCGGGGCGCACCGCGAAGGCCTTGCGCACCCTGGTACTCGCAATCGCCGACGGCAAGCGGGTCCGCGTAGACGTGGTGGACACCGATTACTGACACACCGTCGCGGACCCCCACTCAGGTGCGCATCGGTCGGCTGACCAAGGCACACGGGCTCAAGGGCGCGATCAAGGTGGAGATGTACACCGACGACCCCGATCGCCGGTTCGTCCCCGGCGCGGTGTTCCAACTCCAGGTGCCCACTGGATCGCCGTGGCACGGCAAGACCATCGAGTTACGCGAACTGCGCTGGTATAACAGCAACCCCGTCGCGTTCTTCACAGACGTCCCAGATCGATCGACGGCGGAGACGCTGATCAAGGCGATCATGTGGGTCGATCAGGATGCGGCCGAGCTCCCCGCGGAAGACGATGCCTGGTACGACTACCAGCTGGTAGGCCTCGCCGTGCACCGCGATGGCATCGAGGTCGGCCGGGTCGCGAGGGTCGATCACCTCCCCGCGCAGGACCTGCTCGCGGTGACGACTGCAGACGGCGAGGTGCTGGTGCCGTTTGTGAAGGCCATTGTGCCGAAAGTCGACATCGCCGCGGGTGTCGTGACCGTCACACCACCGCTCGGGTTGTTCGAAGAGCCACCGTCGGATGACTCGACGGTGGATGAGAGCAGTGCGACCGAGGAGACCCCGGCAGTCGAGGAGACCCCGGCAACTGAGGAGACCCCGGCAGCCGAGGAGACCCCCGCAGCCGAGGCCGCGTCAGCCCCGGATACCGTCGACTAGACCGCGATGCGCATCGACATCGTCACGATCTTCCCGGAGTTCTTCTCCGTGCTCGATGTCTCACTTCTCGGTCGAGCGCGGCAGAGCGGACTCATCCAACTCGGGGTGCATGACCTCCGGGACTACGCCTATGACCGCCACCGCACCGTCGACGACACTCCGTACGGCGGTGGCGCGGGGATGGTGATGCGACCGGAACCCTGGGGCGACGCGATCGACAGCGTGCTCTACGCGAGCGAGGCGCGCGGGATCGTCGATCCGCTCGTCATCTTCCCAAGCCCTGCCGGCCAGGTCTTCACGCAGGAGATGGCGCGGGAGCTTGCCGCAGAACCGCAGCTCGCCTTCGCCTGCGGTAGGTACGAGGGCATCGACCAGCGCGTCATCGATTACACGGGAACGCGCGCCCGCGTGCGCTCGGTGAGCATCGGCGACTACGTGCTCAACGGCGGGGAGGTGGCGACGATGGCGATGATCGAGGCGGTCGGCCGGCTCCTACCCGGCGTCATCGGCAATCCCGAATCGCTCGTCGAGGAGAGTCACGCCGACGGTCTGCTCGAGTATCCGAGCTACACCAAGCCCGCGCAGTGGCGAGGGCGAGAGGTGCCGCCGGTGCTGCTTAGCGGCAATCACGCGGCGATCGCGGCGTGGCGTCGAGAGCAGCAGCTCGACCGCACGAGACGCGTGCGCCCCGACCTGCTTCCCCCGGATCCGCTGCCCCCGGACTAGGACTCAGCCGCGGGCGGTGAGGACGAGCGGTCCGTCCGGAGTGACGGCGACGGTGTGTTCCACGTGGGCAGCCCGTGCGCCCGTCGCGCTGCGAAGCGTCCAGCCGTCGGCATCCGTGTAGATCTCATCCGTGTCGAGCATGAGCCATGGCTCGATCGCGAACACCAGCCCGGAGCGCAACGGGTATCCGCGGCGCGCGCGCCCGTCGTTGGCGATGTGCGGGTCGCCGTGCATGGTACGGCCGACGCCGTGCCCGCCGAAGTCCGTGTTCACCGAGAACCCCGCGTCCGTCGCCACGGTGCCGATCGCCGCCGAGATGTCACCGACGCGGTTGCCCGCGGTCGACGCCGCGATACCCGCGGCGAGAGCCTGTTCGGCGACTGCGATCATCCGTAGGTCCTCCTCACGAGGCGTCCCGACGACGATCGACACCGCCGAATCCGCCACCCAGCCGTCGACCGATGCTGCGAAGTCGAGACTGACCAGGTCGCCGTCCTGAAGCCGGTAGGGATGCGGGAGCCCGTGCAGGGCCGCGTCGTTGACCGATGTGCACAACACCTTGCCGAAGGGGCTGGCGCCGAACGACGGGTGGTAGTCGATGTAGCAGCTGGTAGCTCCCCGCTCGCGGATCATCCGGTGGGCGAGCGCGTCGAGCTCGAGCAGGTCGACACCCACATCGGAGGCGTCCATCAGCGCGGTCAGCACGTCGGCGACGAACGCGCCCGCCGGCCGCATCTGGTCTATCTCAGCCGGGGTTCTCAACTCGATCATCAGACCATTGTCTCAACTCGTGCGCGTACCCTGGGACGCATGTGGCTGCGACGTGCCTTCTACTACCTGCAGCCTGCGGCGATCGTGCTCGTCCCGGGGTGGATCGTGGCGGCGCGGGCCATCACCTCGGTCGACCTCGGCGCTCAGGATGTCATCGTCTTCCTCGCCTGGCCGCTGCTGGCCTTCGCGATGATCGCCGTGCTCGGACTCACCTGGGCGCGTGGCACCGTCCGGTCCACGAAGACGCTGTCGTGGACCGATGTCGCGGCGCTCGCCGCCTGGTATGCCGCCGGGATCGCCTACGGAACCTTCATCGCCGTCGGCTCGCGCACCGGCGCCGGTCTGCTCGGGGGCCTCCTGCTCCTGGTCAGCATCGCCGTGATCGGACTCGCCGTGTGGCAGCTGATCCAGGCGGCTCGCCGTCGGGTGCGAACCGTGCTCGCGGGTCTCGACCGGTCGGCGATCCCCGCCGGGCACTACGGCGCCGCGAGCTTGCCGGATGGCGGCGGTCCGTCCGAGAGCGGCGACGAACGCGTCATCCGTATCGAGGCGCCACGTGCGCGCCGCACCCGTCAGGACCCCCGCCGCCCGGTCGAGTAGCGGGTGCCACCGGCTCTGTGGCAGAATTACCCCTTGTGCCTCGGCACGGTCCTGCCACAGGGGGACCGGTATCGCCAGATCTGTTTGGCGTCCACGGCATTCATCCATCGGCACCCGCATCGACGGGCGCCACCGACATCGTGATCGACCTGTGGCGGTTGCAGGAAGCGAATTCCCATGCACATCCTCGACTCGGTCGATGCGGCCTCTCTCCGCACCGATATCCCGGACTTCCGTGCCGGTGACAACGTCAAGGTCCACGTCAACATCGTCGAAGGTACGCGGTCGCGTATCCAGGTGTTCCAGGGCGTGGTGATCGGCCGCTCTGGTGAGGGCATCCGCGAGACCTTCTGCGTTCGCAAGGTCAGCTTCCAGGTCGGCGTCGAGCGGACCTTCCCAGTGCACAGCCCCGTGATCGACCACATCGAGCTCGTCACCCGCGGTGACGTACGCCGCGCGAAGCTCTACTACCTGCGCGAACTTCGCGGCAAGAAAGCGAAGATCAAAGAGAAGCGCTGACCGCTTCCCCACATCTTCTCCTGAGCTCCCCACCACGTACCATGGTGGGGAGCTCAGGGGTTAAATGACAGGAACGGCTCCTACGTCGCGCGCGGACAGCGCCGCCGAGGACGGCACGCCCAACGACGGTGACGGCGATGCAGGCACGCGCCGCTCCCGCGGTGTTCTCCTGTTCTTCCGCGACATCCTGATCATCTTCATCGCGGCGATCATCATCTCGGTGGGCATCAAGGCGTTCCTGATC
>CAXTLO010000087.1:2642-10115 GCA_964244965.1 uncultured Marisediminicola sp. | reverse complement strand
GGGAGATCGTGCCCGACCTCGACCTGGACGAGTTCTCCCGGCACCGCATCGACGCATCGGTCGCGGAGCTCGTCGACGAGCGGGACAGCGTACGGGCGCTCGGTTTGCTCTGACCGCGGCGAAAGCCGGAGGAATGTCAGTAGCCGGAGAAGTAGTCGGTGACCATTCTGCGCACCCCGGTCATCCGCAGAGCTCCACGCACCGATTCGATGAAGGCCGGTGCTCCGGAGACGTAAGCGGTGCGCGTCGCGGCGCCGGGTACCTCGTCGCGGAGCAGGTCGGCCGTGATCGGACCCGGTCCGATCCAGCGCCACGACAGGGGTAGGTCGGGCGGAGGTTCGGGGCACACCAGCAGCACCGTCGCGTCGGCGAGCCGGTCGGTGAACGCGAGTTCCGCGACCGACCCGACCTGGTACACCACCACCGCGTCGCGGTCACGATCGACGTCGCGGTCGTGCTCGAGATGACTGAGGAACGGCGTGATCCCGATCCCGCTCGCGATCAGCAGCACGGGGGCCGCGGGATCGCGGGGAAGCAGGAAGTCGCCGCCGACGGATGTGGCGCGGACGCGTGCTCCGGGTTGCAGCGCGACCAGCGCGCGCTTGAAGCTGCTCGCCGGTTGCGTGACCCGCAGGGCGAAGCTGATCGACCCCTCGCTGTTGCCGCCGCTCGGCGGTGCGGAGGCGATGCTGAAGATGCGACGGCTGCCGCGCTGGTCCTGTCTGGCGTGCGGAACCGTCAGTTCCATGTACTGACCCGGCCGGAATCCGACGGGGTGCTCCGGCCGGAACCGCAGTTCCCATGACGTCGGCGTCAACCGTCGCGTGTCGAGCAGTTCGAGACGGATGCCGCGGCGCCGGCTCACGAGGAACGCCAGCGCGTTGCCGATGAGCAAGGCCGCTTCGAACGAGAGGATGACGGGTCCGAACACGAACGGCAGAGAGAACAGCAGCCCGACGACGACGGCGAGCGTGTACTGCTGCCAGCGTCGGGGCGGCAGGGTGAGCGGTTCGCTGAGCATGAAGCCGGCGAAGAAGACGATCGGATACGACACCACCGCGGTGCTCAGCGCGTCGGTGACCGGCTGCCCGGCCGAGGCGAGCCGCACCACCACCGCTGTTGCGCTGACCACTAGGAAGATCGCACTCATCGTGAGGCGGCGAGTGCGGTACAGCACGAGCACTGCGCCGATCGCCACCAGGGGAAGCAGGGCGCCGGTGGCCACCCACCACACCGCTCCGTCCAGTTGCGCGACGGCGATCAACGCCACGCCCGCGGCAGCGGGATTGAAGATGTGTCGTCCGCGCCACGCCAGCAGGTACTTCGTCACGGTCGCCAGGGCGCCGGCGAGCGCGATCCGCCACAGGTCCTGCGCATCGGTGGACGGGAACAGCAGGAAGAAGATCAGCAGCCCGGTGATCACCGACGACTCGGTGTGGGGTCGAGCACGGAGGGCGAGAGCGACGACCGCGTTCGAGCCCACCGTGCCGAACAGGGCGGCGGCGGCGCTCGCGAGCAGCGCCTCGGGAGGGAAAGACACCTGCCCGATCAGCGACAGGAGCACGGCGGCCACGGTCAGGGCGGCGAGCAGCACCGTGACGAGCCGGTACATGGTCACCCGTCCGGTGATCCGATCGAGGGCACGTCGGACGACGATCACGTGAACACCTCTCCGACGAAGCCGGGCGACGACTCGATCGTGCCGGAGGCCGTCATCCGCACGTACTCGAATTCGAAGCCGGACTTCAGCCTGTCCGCTCCGACGAAGAACAGCGCGGTCGCCAGGCCGTCGGCGACGAGGGCGGAGGGCGCCGTCACCCAGGTCGCGACCACCCGGGTGGTGGGGCGTCCGGTCACCGCGTCCAGCACGTGGTGCGCTCCTGGCCAGGCGCGCCGATTCGACGCGGAGGCGCACAATGCGCCGGATGCGACGGTCGCGACTCCGATCGCTCGCGTCGGATCACCCGGATGCTCGAGGGCGACCCGCAGTGGCCGAGCGTCGCTGTGCAGGATGTCGCCGCTCGCGTCGATCGTGAACTCGGCGATCCCGTGGGCGAGCAACACCCCCGCGACGAGGTCGACGAGGTACCCCTTGCCGGCGGCGCCGACGTCGATCACGATCGGGTGGACGGTGTCGAGCACCGGCGGACGCCAGGTGATCGCCTCATCCCACGCCGGGACGGGCGCGATCCGCTCGTCGGCCCGCAGCGAATAGGTGCGGTCGTAGCCGTGCTGCTCGAGGGCACGACCGACGAGGGGAGTCATGGCCCCATCGGTGCGCTCGTACAGATCGCGATAGAGCCCGAGAAGGCGCTCGGCGTGGTCCGGTAACAGGTAGCGTCCCGGTGTCGTGGCGATGCGCGTGACGAGGGAGTCGTCACGGAACCGTGACCACACCTCGTCGAAACTCGCGCACCTCACGCGGACGGCGGCGAGCACGGCCGAATCGAGCGGGTCGGGGGTGTCGATGCGCCAGCCGGTGCCGATCGCCTCGAACAGCGACGCGGATCGGTCAGGAAGCGGCGTCGGCTTTGATCTGCTCGAGCGCATCGTTGAAGCCGCCGCTGGTAAGCGATGATCCGGCGACGCGGTCGACGGCGAGTTCGTCGATGCTCCGGCCGACGACCTCCTCCTCGACGCCGTCCGCGAACTGGGTCTGGTAGCGCTCGGCGTTACCGTCGGTCGCGTTGGGTGTGACGGTCACCGCGGTGACGGCGCCGCCTTCCAGCGACAGCTCCACCTCGATCGACTCGTCGCCTGCCGGGCTCTGGTACTCCCCGGTGGCGGAGTACTCTCCATCGGCGTAGTCCCCCGATCCGGTCGAGCCCTCGGAGCCATCGGCGGTGGACTCGGTGGGGGCGGGCTCTGTGGGGGTCGGCTCAGTGGCGGCGGGCTCGGCGGCAGTGGGCGAGCATCCGGCGAGGGTGACCGCGAGCGAGAGCCCGCTCAATCCGAGAATCGCGGCGCGCGACAATCGTGCCTGGGTCATGCATGCTCCTGCTCCAGTGGACGGACGTGCGCGCTCATCCTCTCGCAACCGCGCTCCGAGTTGCCTGGAGAGCCGGCACGAGCATCGGGCGAGGCCCGATCTTTCTCGCCTCGACCCTTGCGCGGCTTTTGTTCGTACGCTTTACTAACAAAATGTCGATGAGGACGGACCCAGGTGTCACGGGCGTGACCAGTCCCACCAACGCTGCGGTACCGGCGCCGATGCGTGAACGCCCGAGGGGGTACGCGGGCGGCGGCGCCCTCCGCCCGACCGCGAAGGTGCTTCCCGGTCACGGACGAGGGCACAACCGTTCCTTGGTGCTGCAGGCCCTCTACGCCGACGGCGGCCGGAGCCGAGCCGACATCGCACGCCAGACCGGCTTGACGCGGGTCACCGTATCCGACCTCGTCGCCGAGCTCATGGCGGACGGTCTCGTGGTCGAGACCGGTCAGCGGGAGGATGCGCGCCCGGGCAAGCCGGCCACGCTGCTCGACATCGATCGGGCCGCGTTCCAGATCATCGGGATCGACCTCAGTGCGCACGCCTCGTTCAGCGGGGCGGTGCTCGACCTCGATGGAGTCATCCTGAGCCGAGCCGAGGAGCCGCTCGAGGAGGCGACCGGCGCGGATGCCATAGCGAAGGTCGTCCGTCTCGCCGAGCGACTGCTGGCACAGACCACCGCGCCGGTGCTCGGTCTCGGTGTCGGATCACCGGGCATCGTCGACCTGTCGGGCACCGTGCTCAGCGCGCCGAACCTCGGGTGGGACCGTGAACCACTCCAGGCGATGCTCACCGATCGGGTAGGGGTTCCGGTCACCGTCACCAACGACGCCAATGCCGCGGCGCTCGCCGAGCACGGCTTCGGCGGCGCCGGTAGCGACATGATGCTCGTGAAGATCGGGCACGGCGTCGGCGCGGGTCTGCTGCTCGGCGGCACGCTCCTGTTCGGGAGCCGCTTCTCGGCAGGGGAGATCGGTCACGTCGTGGTCGGCACCGACGGTGGCGAGGTCTGCGCCTGCGGCAAGGTCGGCTGCCTGGAAACCTGGCTTTCCACCCCTCGCCTTGATGCACTTCTGGCCGACGCGGGCTCGGCCGAGCAGCGCGACGCCATTCTGACCACCGCGGGCGAACGACTGGGTATCGCCCTGTCTCCCGTCGTCGGCGCGCTCGGGCTCGCGGAGATCGTCCTGAGCGGTCCGACGGAGCTGATCGACGGGGCCCTCGCCGACTCCGCTCTCGCCACCATCCGCCGCCGCACCGCGCCGGACGTGCACGGTGATCTGACCCTGCGGATGACCGCGCTAGCCGACGACATCGTCACCCGGGGGGCGGCCGTCATGGTGCTGTCCGCCGGACTCGGGGTTTCTTGATCGCAACACCCACGGTGTGCGGTTCCCGCCGCCGCCGTCGCCCTAAGAAGAAGGAAACGACAATGACAGAACACAGCACCACCTGGCGGGCCGTCGCAGTCGGCGCCGCCGCGCTCCTCGCGCTCACCGCGTGCGCGTCGGGCGGGGACCCCGGCGCGTTCGGCGACGGCGAGGCGGCTGAGATCCGGGTCTGGCTGAACGGAACCGACACTCCCCAGGAAGCCCGCGACTACCTCGCCGACACGTTCGAGGAGGAGAACCCGGGCGCCACCCTCACCATCGAGGAGCAGGCGTGGACAGGGTTGGTCGACAAGCTCACCACCAGTCTGTCGGGATCGGACAGTCCCGACGTGGTCGAGGTCGGCAACACGCAGGCCGCCGCCTTCACCTCGGCCGGCGCGTTCCTCGACCTCAGCGACCAGTACGAGGAGCTGGGCGGAGATGATCTGCTGCCGGGCTTCGTCGAGGCGGGCAGCTACGACGGCGCGTTCTACGCCGTTCCCTACTATTCCGGCGCCCGGGTCGTCTTCTACAAGAAGGACCTCTACGCGGCCGCGGGGTTGTCAGTGCCGACCACCCTCGCCGAGTACGTCGAGAACGGTAAAGCGCTCGCCGCCGCGAACAGCGGAGTCTCCGGCATCTACTTCCCTGGCCAGGACTGGTACAACGCGCTGCCGTACATCTGGGCCGAGGGCGGAGAGATCGCCACCTTCGAGGACGGCGAATGGGTGTCGGGCTTCTCCTCTCCGGAGTCGATCGCGGGCCTCGAGATGGTGCAGGACGTGATGCAGACCGCGTCGGTCGCGCCGAAGGACGGCAACGAGGCCGAGGCTCAGGTGCCGTACTGCGCTGGGACCATCGCCCAGCTGTCTGCCCCGAGTTGGTTCAAGTTCTCGATCCTCGCTCCGGCCGACGCCGAGGCGCCCGGTTGCCCAGACCAGGAGGGCAACCTCGGCGTGTTCGCGCTCCCCGGTGTCGACGGTGAGGCCGCGCCGGTCTTCGCCGGCGGCTCGAACGTCGCGATCTCGGCAAACTCCGCCAATCCCGAGCTGGCGCAGTCGGCTCTGTCCATCATGTTGAGCGAGGAGTACCAGACGCTCCTCGGCCAGGCGGGGCTGGTCCCGGCGCTCAAGTCGCTCGGTGACACTGTCGGGTCCGACGAGACCGCCGCCGCGATCTCGGCCGCCGCGAGCAATGCGAAGTTGACCCCGGCGTCGCCGAACTGGGCGACCGTCGAGGCCGAAGGCGTACTGCAGGACTTCTTCTCGCAGCTCGCGCTCGGCGGGAACGTCGAGCAGCTCGCGGCCGAGGTCGACGAGAAGGTCAACGCGATCCTCAACGACTGACGGGGGCACACCCCCGCTGATCGAGCGTGCCGAGATCTCGGCACGCTCGATCGACGAGTAGGGCGACGGACAGATGACAATACGGGACAGATGACAATGAGGAACGGAGGTCAGGAATGAGCATCGGCGCGAGTCTGATCCAGTCCACTGCACGGTCGGATGCGGATGCCGCAGACCCCGGCAACACTCCGGCGCCCGAGCTACCGAGGGCGCGGGTACGAGCCGGCCGATTCGCTCCGGTCGCGCTCCTCGTGCCGGCATCCGTCGTGCTGATCGTCATCATCGGCTGGCCGCTGGTGCAACTGGTGATCATGTCGTTCCAGGAGTTCGGCCGCGCACAGGTGTTCGGGCGCCCCGCGCCGTTCGTCGGGCTCGGCAACTACGTCGAGGTGCTCGCCGATGCGCAGTTCTGGCAGGTACTGGGGCGCAGCCTGCTGTTCTGCCTGGTGAACGTGATCGCGGCGATGGGTCTGGGCACGATGGTCGCACTGCTCATGCAGCGCCTGCCCCGCATCATCCGTTTGCTCGTCTCGCTCGGGCTGCTGCTGGCATGGGCGATGCCGGCTCTGACCGCGGTCGTGATCTGGGGCTGGATGTTCGACACCCAGTTCGGTGTCATCAACTACGTCATCACGCAGGTCACCGGCCTCGACTTCATCGGCCACTCCTGGTTGAGCGACCCGGTGAGCTTCTTCGGGGTCGCCACCGTGATCGTGACCTGGGGAGCGGTGCCGTTCGTCGCCTTCACGATCTACGCCGGGCTCACGCAGGTGCCAGAGGAGGTCGTCGAGGCGGCACAGCTCGACGGCGCCGGGTTCGCTGCTCGCTTCCGACTCGTCGTCTTCCCCTATCTCCGGTCGATCTTCCTGGTCGTCACGGTCCTCCAGGTGATCTGGGATCTGCGGGTGTTCACGCAGATCTACGCGTTGCAGGGTATCGGCGGCATCCGCTCGCAGACCGACACCATCGGCGTCTACATCGTCAAGGAATCCCTGGGCACCGGGCAGTACGGGTCGGGGGCTGCGATCGCCGTGATCTTGGTATTCATCATGGCCGCGATCTCCTGGTACTACGTGCGCCACAATCTCAAGGAGGAGCAGGCATGAGCTGGCGGGTGCGCCGCAAGCTGACCACCGTGGTACTCAGCATCATCGGTGTCGGCATCTTCCTGGCATCCGTGTTCCCCGTCTACTGGATGGTGAACTCGTCGCTATTGCCGAACAACCTCACCAGGGGGCCGGTGCCGCAGTTCTTCCCCACCGAGCTCACCTGGCGTAACTACGAGACGGTGCTGTCGGGGGCTGGGCGCGCACCGTTCCTGCCCGCGCTGATGAACTCCACGATCGTGACACTGCTCACCGTGGTCATCTGCCTGGTCTTCGCGTTCCTCGCCGCGATCGCCGTGACCCGATTCCGATTCCGCGGACGGAAGGGCTTCATCCTCACCATCCTCGGGATCCAGATGATCCCGGGTGAGGCGATGATCATCTCCACCTACCGGGTGCTCGACGGCTGGTCGCTGCTCAACACGATCGCCGGACTCACCCTCGTCTACGTCGCCACCGTGCTGCCGTTCACCATCTGGACTCTGCGCGGCTTCGTCAACGGCGTGCCGATCGAGCTAGAGGAGTCCGCGATGATCGACGGATGCTCGCGCACCGGCGCGTTCTGGCGCATCACCTTCCCGCTGCTTGCCCCCGGACTGGTCGCCACGGGGGTCTTCGGCTTCATCCAGGCGTGGAACGAGTTCCTGCTCGCGCTCGTGGTG
>CAXTLO010000087.1:0-2632 GCA_964244965.1 uncultured Marisediminicola sp. | reverse complement strand
TCCAGCAGGCGACGCAGACCACCAACTGGGCCGCCATCATGGCCGGGTCCACGTTGATGGCCATCCCGGTGATCGTGTTCTTCCTCATCGTGCAGGGGCGGATGACGTCAGGGCTGGTCAGCGGGGCGGTGAAGGGATGACACTCGGCGACGGCCGTGACACGGTCTCCTCCGCAGCGGCGGGTGCGCCCGCGCATCCGAGGCAGGTACTGCTGCCGGGCTTCGCGGGCACGACGCTGCCCAACTGGGTGGAGGCGCGGCTTCGCGACGGACTCGCGGGCGTCTGCCTGTTCGGTGAGAACGTCGTATCCCACGACCAGGTGCGGGAACTGACCTCTCGCATCCGCGGCGCGAATCCCTACGCCGTGATCGCCATCGACGAGGAGGGCGGCGACGTCACCCGGCTCTACTACGCCACCGGTTCGCCCTATCCGGGCAACGCGATCCTCGGACGGATCGACGACCTCACGGCGACGGAGGCGGTCGGATGCGCCGTGGGGCGAGACCTCGCGGGCGTCGGGGTGAACCTCGACCTGGCACCGGATGCCGACGTCAACTCCAACCCGCTCAACCCGGTCATCGGCGTGCGGAGCTTCGGCGCGGACGCCGCGTCGGTGGCGCGTCACACCGCGGCGTGGGTACGCGGCCTCCAGTCCACGGGAGTCGCCGCGTGTGCGAAGCACTTCCCCGGACACGGGGACACGCAGCAGGACTCGCACCTGGCACTCCCCGTGGTCGACCGGGGAGCCGCCGACCTCCGGGAGCGCGAGCTGGCTCCCTTCCAGGCGGCGATCCGCGCCGGCACCCGTGCGATCATGACCTCCCACATCATGCTGCCGCAGCTCGATCCGGACCGACCGGCGACCTTCTCCCGCGCCATCCTGTCCGATCTGCTGCGCGACGAGCTCGGTTTCGAGGGGACCGTGGTCACCGACGCTCTCGACATGGCGGGGGCGAGCGGGGAGACGGGCATCCCCGAGGCCGCGGTGCGCGCCCTGATCGCGGGAAGCGACTTGCTCTGCATCGGCACCCGGAACACCGCCGCTCAGCTGGACGGCATCGAGGCCGCGATCGCCCGCGCCGTCGAGGACGGCCGGCTCACTCAGGAGCGTCTCGACGAGGCATCCGCGCGCTCTCGGGCGCTGGGCGCAGCGCCGACCACCGGCGCACCGGGACCGGGACGGGTTCCGGACCTCGAGCGCACCGCTGGTTCCTTCGACGTCGTCGTCGAGCCGGCACCGAGCGATCGGATGTGGCCGGTGCGGGTCGAGGCGGACGTCAACGTCGCCGTCGGGGCAGTGCCGTGGGGTCCGTTCCTGCCGGATGGCGCCGCGTCGTGGACCGCGGAGCAGGTCCTCGGGCCGGATGACGTGCTCCAAAGGCCACCCGAGGGTGCTCAGTTGTGGATCGTCGGGCGGGACAACCACCGCCACGCCTGGGTGCGACGGCTGATCGACGATGCGCGTGCCCGGTTCCCGGGGTGCGTCGTGGTCGACATGGGGTGGCCCGCCGATGATCGCGCCTACGCCGACATCGCGACCTTCGGTGCGTCACGGCACGCCGGAGAGGCGCTCGCGGCGCTGCGTCGCGCCTGGGCGAGGAGCGCGCGGTGAGGGTCGGTGTCGACATCGGAGGCACCAAGACCGACGCCGTCATCGTCGACGCGGACGGGCTCGTGCGCGACCGCATCCGCCTGCCGACCGGATTCGGACCCGGCGACGTGCTCGACGCGGGGGAGGCGGCCGTGCGTGGATTGGCGCGACGGACCGGGATCGACCCTGCCGGGTTCGCATCCATCGGGGTCGGGATCCCCGGACACGTCGACGGAGCGACCGGATCGGTGGCGCACGCCGTGAACCTCGGCGTGGACGGACTCGACCTCGGGCTCGAGCTCGGCCGCCGCCTCGGGGCCACCGTGCGGGTCGAGAACGACGTGAATGCCGCGGCGCTCGGCGCGTTCCACGTGCTGCAGGTGGCGGGCACCGGATCGCTGGCCTACCTCAACCTCGGCACGGGACTCGCCGGCGGTATCGTGCTCGGGGGACGACTGTGGCGCGGGTCGCGCGGCGCCGCCGGAGAGATCGGTCACATCCCGGTCGATCCCGCCGGCCCGGTGTGCGCGTGCGGGCAGCGCGGATGCCTCGAACTCGTGGCCTCGGGATCGGCGGTCGCCCGGCAGTGGCCGAGCGATCATCCGAGGCCCGTTCTCGCGCTGTTCGAGGCCGCCTCCCTCGGTCATCCGGACGCCATCGGTGTGCGGGACCGGCTCATCGAGAACGTCGCCGCCGCCGTGCGGTTGCTCGTGCTCACCGTCGACACCGACGTGGTGGTCATCGGCGGCGGCATCAGCTCGATCGGCGAGCCCCTCCTCGCCGCCGTGCGCGGGGTGCTCGGCTCCTGGGCGGAGCACTCCCCGTTCCTCTCCTCGCTCGAACTGCCCGGTCGCGTCAGGCTGACCCCGGCGGGGGAGCCGATCGCCGCCGTCGGAGCCGCCCTCGTCGGCGCGGCCCTCATCGGCGCGGACCCCCTGCAGCCGTGGGACCAGCCGGACGAGGGTCAGCGGAAGATGATGGTGCGCGCCCCATCGAGCAGCACCCGGTTCTCGGCGAACCAGGTCACCGCCTGAGTGAGCG
>CAXTLO010000086.1:0-10172 GCA_964244965.1 uncultured Marisediminicola sp. | reverse complement strand
TCGACCTCGAGACGACCGGCATCGACGTGGAGACGAGCCGCATCGTCACCGCGCACGTGGGCGTGCTCGATGCTGCAGGCCGCGTCGTCGAGCAGTGGAAGTGGATGGCGGACCCCGGGGTGGAGATCCCCGAGGGTGCTGCCGCGATCCACGGCGTAACGACCGAGATAGCACGGGCGTCGGGGCGTCCGGCGCGCCAGGTGGTCGGCGAGATCGTCGCCACCCTCGACGTGCTCCTGGTGAGCGGACTCCCCCTGGTGATCTACAACGCGCCGTACGATCTCAGTCTGCTGAACCGCGAGGCGAGGCGTCACCGCGTGCGGCCGTTGTCCGATCCGCGTCCGGTGATCGATCCGCTCGTGCTCGACAAGGCGGTCGACCGGTACCGACCAGGCAAGCGCACCCTCACCCGCGCGTGCGAGGTCTACGGCGTCGAGCTACTCGACGCCCATGACGCGTCCGCTGATGCGATCGCCGCCGGCCGGGTGGCGCAGGAGCTCGCGCGGCGTTACGACGAGCGGCTGGGCGACGATCCGCACGATCTGCACGACCGGCAGGTCAGATGGTGCAAGGCTCAGTCACTCGGATTCCAGGACTACATGCGGCGCACGAAGGACCCGGATTTCAGCTGTGGCTTCGAGTGGCCGGAGCGCCCGCATCCGTCCGAGCTCGCCCTTCCGGCTGCCGAGCCGGCTCTCCAGCCGGTCGCCTCCTCCGCGGCCTAGGAGATGCGAGAAGGCGACCGGCCGCAGCCGATCGCCTTCTCAAAACCTGCTGACCGGTCAGATCAGGAGCCGAAGCCCTTGTACCGGGTGTTGAACTTCTCCACCCGACCTGCGGAGTCGAGGATGCGCTGCTTACCGGTATAGAACGGGTGCGAGGCCGACGAGATCTCCACGTCGATGACGGGATAGGTGGTGCCGTCCTCCCACTCGATCGTCTTGTCGCTGGTGACGGTGGAGCGGGTGAGGAACTTCTCGCCCGACGCCAGGTCGCGGAAGACGACCGGCGCGTAGGTCGGATGGGTATCGGACTTCATGGAGATTCCTTGACGTAGAGAATGAGGTGACGTAGAAGGTGATAGGTGAAGACGTGTCGGGCCCGGCGCGCAGCTCGTGAGCCAACTGAAGATGCTACCAGATCAGCGCGCACGGGCGGCGAATCGCCCATCACGGTAATCGACGACGAGGTCCAGCCCGAACGCGTCGCCGAGCACCTCCTCTGTCATCACCTCGTGGATCGCGCCCGTGGCGCGCACGACGCCGTGACCAAGTACCAGGGCGTGGCTGAAGCCGACCGGGATCTCCTCCACGTGGTGAGTGACCATGACGATCGCCGGCGCGCTGGGTGCGCTGGCGTATCCGCCCAGGATCTGCAACAACTCCTCGCGGGCTCCGAGGTCCAGGCTCGCGGCGGGCTCGTCGAGCAGCAGCAGCTCGGGGTCGGTCATCACCGACCTCGCGATTTGCACCCGCTTCTGCTCGCCGTCGCTCAGGTCGCCGAACCGGCGGTTGCCGAGGTGGTCGAGCTTCCACTCCGCGAGCACGCGCTGCGCGCGCCGGGTGTCGACATCCTCGTAGTCCTCGTTCCATCGTCCGGTGACCGCCCAGGCGGCGGTCAGCACGACGTCGAGCACCGTCTCGTTCTGCGGCAGACGCCGTGCCAGCGCCGTCGACGCGAATCCGATCCGAGGACGGAGTTCGAAGACGTCCGTCTTGCCGATCGTGTCGTCCAGAACGACCGCGGTCCCCGATGTCGGGTGGATCATGGCGGCGGCGATCTGCAGGATCGTGGTCTTGCCTGCCCCGTTCGGTCCCAGGATGACCCACCGCTCGTCGTCGTTCACCGTCCAGGAGATCGAATCGAGGATGGTGTTGCCATCACGCACGATCGTGACGTCGGACAGCTGCAGGACACGGGCCATACGTCAACCCTAGACGCCGGAAGCGGGAGCGCCGATGGGCCGTCCGGAGCTAGATCAGGCCCTCGTAGATGCGTCGCGTCTGGACGGCGATGCGCCCCCAGCCGAACTCCCTCTCGGCGCGGTCACGACCGGCGACACCGTACCGGCGTGCGGTCTCCGGGTCGCCCGTGACCTCGGTGAGCGTCGCGGCGAGGTCGGCGACGAAGCGGTCGGGGTCGGTGGGCGTACCGGTGCCGTCCTGTTCCTGATCGATCGGCACCAGTCGTCCGGTGACGCCGTCGTCGACGACCTCCGGGATGCCGCCGGTCGCCGTACCGACGACCGCGGCCCCGCATGCCATCGCCTCGAGGTTCACGATGCCGAGCGGCTCGTACACCGACGGGCATACGAAGGTGGTCGCGACGCTGAGCACAGACGAGAGCTCGTGGCGGCTGAGGATGCGGTCGATCCAGACGACGCCCGATCGGGTGCCGGTCAGCTCGGCGACTCCGGCCTCGACTTCGGCGAGGATCTCCGGGGTGTCCGGCGCTCCCGCGCACAGCACGAGCTGCACCTCGGGTGGCAGCTGGCGGGCCGCCCGCAAGAGGTAGGGCAACCCCTTCTGCCGGGTGATGCGCCCGACGAAGACGATCGACGGGCGATCCGGGTCGATGCCGAGTGCGCGCACCAGCTCTAGATCGTCGACGGGTTTCCAGGCGTCGAGGTCGATCCCGTTGTAGACGACGGAGACACGTGACTCGTCGAGGGCGGGGTAGGAACGGAGGATGTCACGCCGCATGCCGTCGCTCACCGCGATGACCGCGTCCGCGCTCTCGAACGCCGTCTTCTCGATGAAGCTCGAGATCCGGTAGCCTCCGCCGAGCTGCTCGGCCTTCCACGGACGCAGCGGCTCGAGGCTGTGCGCGGTGACGACATGCGGGATGCCGTGCAGCTGCGAGGCGAATACGCCTGCACCGTTCGCATACCAGGTGTGGGAATGCACCAGGTCGGCCCCTGCCACGTCCTGCGCGATCTGGAGGTCGACGCCGAGTGTGGTCAGTGCGGGATTGGCCGATGCGAGTTCGGATGGCACCCGGTAGGCGTGCACACCGGGCTCGTCGCGGTCTGCGCCGAAGCAGCGGACGACGACATCCGTCGACGGACGGAGCGCCTTCACCAGCTCTGCGACGTGGACGCCAGCCCCTCCGTAGACCTCCGGAGGGTACTCGCGCGATAGCAGATCGACTCTCACCGTGTGAACGCTAGTCCATGCCCGAGGCTGCATCTACTGTGGTCCCATGGCATCAAAGAAGATCTTCGGCATCGTCCTGGCCGGTGGTGAGGGCAAGCGACTGATGCCCCTCACGGCCGACCGCGCTAAGCCGGGAGTGCCTTTCGGAGGCAACTACCGCCTCATCGACTTCGCCCTGTCGAACCTCCTCAACTCCGGCATGCGCCAGATCGTGGTGCTCACGCAGTACAAGTCGCACAGCCTGGATCGGCACGTCTCGCAGACCTGGCGGCTCTCCGGGCTGCTCAACTCCTACGTCGCCTCGGTGCCCGCGCAGCAGCGCCTCGGCAAGCGGTGGTTCGCCGGGTCCGCCGACGCGATCCTGCAGTCCCTGAACCTGATCCGCGACGAGAAGCCCGACATCGTCGTCGTGGTCGGAGCCGACCACGTCTACCGGATGGACTTCAGCCAGATGGTCGAGGCGCACATCGCCTCCGGCGCGGGCGTCACCGTGGCCGCCATCCGGCAGCCGATCTCCCTCGCGAACCAGTTCGGGGTGATCGAGACGCAACCCGACAACCCGATGCGCATCAAGGCGTTCCTCGAGAAGCCGGAGAATCCCATCGGCCTCGACGATTCGCCGGGCGAGGTGCTCGCGTCCATGGGCAACTACATCTTCGACGCCGACGTGCTCATGGACGCCGTCATCCGCGACGGGGAGGATCCGGACTCCGACCACGACATGGGCGGCGACATCGTGCCGTGGTTCGTGGCGAAGAACGACGCCGCGGTCTACGACCTGAACCGCAACGAAGTGCCAGGCGCGACGGACCGGGACCGGTACTACTGGCGTGACGTCGGGACGATCGACTCCTTCTTCGACGCCCATCAGGACCTCATCTCGGCGCTGCCGATCTTCAATCTCTACAACGAGCGCTGGCCGATCTACAGCCAGCAGCTGAACTCACCGCCGGCCAAGTTTGTGCGCGACTCGCAGGGCAACCTGGGTACCACGACCGACTCGATCGTGTCGCTCGGATGCCTGATCTCCGGTGCGCGAATCGAGCGAAGCGTCCTCGGCCCCTGGGCCACGATCGAAGGCGGCGCGGAGGTGACGGATTCCATCGTCTTCGATCGCGTCCGCATCGGACCGGGGGCCGTGGTGCGCCGGGCTATCCTCGACAAGGAGACGGTGGTCGAAGCGGGCGCCGTCATCGGAGTCGATCACGACGCCGACCGGGCGCGTGGCTTCACCGTCACCGAGTCCGGTATCACCGTCGTCGGCAAGGGCGTCCGCGTCGCCTGACGCCCGCTCCCCCGCACTCTTCACGGATCGTTCCTCCCCTATGGCTCAGCTTCTCGTCGTGCTCGATGTCGATTCGACGATCATCGAGAACGAGGTGATCGAGCTGCTGGCCGAGGCCGCCGGGTCGCTCGAGTCCGTCGCCGCGATCACCGCGAGCGCCATGAACGGCGAACTCGATTTCGAGGCAAGCCTCCGCGCCCGGGTCGCGACGCTCGCCGGCTTGCCCGAGTCGGTCTTCGCTGCCGTCGCAGCGCGGATCACCGTCACTACGGGTGCCCGCGAGATGGTCGATGCCGTGCATGCCTCGGGCGGTCGCGTCGGCGTCGTCTCGGGCGGCTTTCTCGAGCTCGTCGACGACCTGGCGCGCGATCTCGGCCTCGACTACTGGAGCGCTAATCGGCTCGAGGTCGTCGACGGCGTGCTGAGCGGGCGCCTCGAGGGACCAGTCGTGGATGCCGCCGCGAAAGCGGCGACCCTGCGGAAGTGGGCCGCCGATTTCGGGGTGCCGCTGTCGCAGACGATCTCGGTCGGCGACGGTGCGAACGACCTGCCGATGATGGCGATCACCGGGCTCTCGATCGGCTTCGATGCCAAGGCACCGGTGCGCGACGAGGCGCATATCGTGATGGACGTGCGGGACCTTCGACAGGTGCTCCCGCTCCTCGGCCTGTAGCGGTAGGAGTGCGTCGCCCTGTCGCGATCAGTGCCCCATTCCGAGGCCGCCGTCGATCGGGATGACCGCGCCGGAGATGTATCCCGCGTGGTCGCTCGCGAGCCACACGACGACCTCCGCGACCTCCGCTGCGGTGCCGTACCGACCGGCGGGGATGGATCGCTTGTACTCGGCCTGCTGCGCCTCGGGAAGCGCCGCGGTCATGTCCGTCTCGATGAAACCGGGTGCCACGACGTTGGCGGTGATTCCTCTGGAGCCGAGCTCGCGAGTGACGGATCGCGCGAGCCCGACGAGGCCGCTCTTGGAAGCGGAGTAGTTGACCTGCCCGGCCGACCCGAGCAGTCCGACGACGCTCGAGATCAGCACGATCCTCCCGAACCGCGCCTTCAGCATCCCTTTCGAGGCCCGCTTGACCACGCGGAAGGCCCCGGAGAGATTCGTGTCGATGACCTCGGTGAAGTCGTCATCCGACATTCGCATCATCAGCGTGTCGCGGGTCATCCCGGCGTTCGCGACGACGATCTCGACCGCCCCGAGCTGTGATTCGACCTCGGTGAACGCCGCGTCGACGGAGGCTGCATCCGTCACATCCGCGTGAACGGTGAGGGACCCGTCGGGACCGGTTCCCGATCGCGCCGTCACGGCGACACGGTGGCCCGCGGCGACGAATCGTTCCGCGATCGCGAAGCCGATTCCCCGGTTGCCCCCGGTGATGAGCACCGTACGGGCGATGATCGAGTCCTGCGTCATCGGCGCCCGCCTCCCGGTGCTAGCCGGTGCGCTCCCGGCAAACTCCCACAAGCCTAGTCATAGGCTTAAGGGGTACGTCACGTCATCCAGTCGCCCTCGTAATCGAGCCGCTCCATCGCCGGTCTGATCGGCGGATCGGGCAAGAAACAGTGCACACCATGGCCAAGCCTCAGGCGGTCTCCGCGATCACGTCGCTGCCGGCGTCGCCGCAGGATGATCGTCGTAGCCGCATGGTGAAGTACGTCACCGCGATGAGCATCCGTGTCGTCTGCATCCTGATGTGCTTCTTCGTGCAGGGCTGGTGGCTGGCCGTCTTCGCCGTCGGAGCGATCGTGCTGCCCTACCTCGCCGTCGTGCTGGCGAATGTCGGTGGCGAGACCGGTCGTGAGGTGTTGCGCCCTGGTGGGCTGGTGCCGGTGCGGCAGCAGCCGGTCATCCCGGATGAGTCGCCGGTGGACGACCAGTGGGATGCCGGGCCGGCATCCGACGAACGCTTCACCGGAGCAGCGGGCTCGGGCGACCCCCGGTCGTGATCGCCGACGGTCCCTCCGAGCTGACCTGTTCTCGCGCCGGGTGCCGTGACGTGCCGGCGTGGAACGTCAACTGGCGCAATCCACGCATTCACGACGCCGATCGGGTGAAGGTGTGGCTCGCGTGCGACGAGCATCGCGATGTGCTGCGCGATCACCTCGCGACCCGTGACTTCCCCGTGTCCGTGACCCCGGTGGGTGTGAGCGTAGACCGAGTCGAGGCAGGATGAACGGATGACGTCCGATCCCGCTCGAGCCGGTCGCTGGAGCTTCGCGCTCAGCCGCCGCTGGTTCGGCTATCTGGCGTTGGTCATCGTGTTCGCCGTCGTCTGCTCGCTGCTCGGGATGTGGCAATTCGCCCGCCGCGCCGAAGCCAGGGTCGAGATCGACCGCATCGACGCGAACTACGACTCGGAGCCGGAACCCGTATCGTCTGTTCTGCCTGAGACGGAGTCCTTCGAGCCCGACCAGCGCTGGCAGCCGGTCGAGCTGGTCGGTCGCTACCTCGCCGACGAGGAACTGCTCGTGCGCAATCGCCCGTTCGGTGGCAATCCGGGATTCGAGGTGCTCACTCCCCTGCTGCTTGCCGACGGCACGGTGTTCGTTGTGGACCGGGGCTGGGTACCCACCGGAGAAATGCAGGACGCCCCAGACGACGTTCCCGCGGCCCCGACGGGTGGAGTAACCGTGGTCGCACGGCTCAAGGCGGGCGAGTCCACCATCGCCGGTCGGCGTACGGTGGAGGGGTCGGGGCAGATCCCGACCATCGACCTCCCCCAGGTCGCGTCGCTCGTCGACCGGCCCACGTACACCGGCGCGTATGGGCTGCTCGTGTCCGAGGACCCGGCGCCGGAATCGGCACCCAGGGCGTTTCCGAAACCCGAGCGCGATGAGGGACCGCATCTCTCCTATGCGCTGCAGTGGTTCGTGTTCGCGATCCTCGGCTTCATCGGTTTCGGGTGGGCGGTGCGGCAGGAGTACCGGGCGGTCAACGCAGACGACCCCGAGGAACGCGAGCGTTCCGACGAGCGCGAGCGGCGACGTGCAGCTCGGTCGCCGTCCGACAGCGAGACCGAGGACGCCATCCTCGACGCCGCCGACATCCGCTAGTAGTACGGGGTCGACGAGGCCGACCAGCCGGTCGCGCTGATCGAGCCGCACCGCCGCGATCGAGCCGCACCGCCGCGGATCGAGCCTGTTGAGATCCGCTGGCCCGGCGGCGCTCAAGCGAGTGCGATGAGGTCCGCGTAGTCGCGGTTCCAGAAGTCCTCGGTGCCGTCGGGCAGGATGAGCACGCGCTCGGGGTTGAGCGCTTCGACCGCGCCCTCGTCATGGCTGACGAGGACGACCGCACCGGAGTAGTTGGACAGCGCGTCGAGGATCTCCTCGCGGCTGGCGGGGTCGAGGTTGTTGGTCGGTTCGTCCAGCAGCAGTACGTTCGCCCCCGACACTACGATCATCGCCAGCGCGAGGCGGGTCTTCTCCCCGCCGGAGAGCACTCCCGCGGGTTTGTGTGAGTCGTCGCCGGTGAACAGGAAGGAGCCGAGCACCCGGCGCGCCTCCATCTCGGTGATTTGCGGCGATGAGGAGACCATATTCTGCAGCACGGTGCGTTTGACGTCGATCGTCTCGTGCTCCTGCGCGTAGTACCCGATGCGCAGGCCGTGCCCCGGCTCGATCTGACCCGTGTCGGGTTCGTCGACGCCGGCCAGCATCCGCAACAGGGTGGTCTTGCCCGCGCCATTGAAACCGAGTACCACGACCTTCGACCCTCGGTCGATGGCCAGGTCCACGGCGGTGAAGATCTCGAGCGAGCCGTAGCTCTTACTGAGATTCGAGGCCATCAACGGGGTGCGCCCGCATGCCACCGGCTCGGGGAAGCGGAGCTTCGCGACCCTGTCGCTCGAGCGCACCTCTTCGAGTCCGGAAAGCATCTTCTCCGCCCGACGCACCATCTGGTGCGCAGCGGCGGCCTTGGACGCCTTCGCGCCGAACTTCGCCGCCTGAAGCTGCAGAACAGAGGCCTTCTTCTCGACGTTGACGCGCTCTTTCTTGCGACGCTCCTCGTCGGCGGCACGCTGCCGGAGATAGTTCTTCCAACTCATGTTGTAGATGTCGATGACCGTGCGGTTCGCATCGAGGTAGAAGACGCGGTTGACCGTCTCCTCGACGAGTTCGATGTCGTGACTGATCACGATCAGACCGCCGGCGAAGTTCTTGAGGTAGTCGCGCAACCAGGTGACGGAGTCGGCGTCGAGGTGGTTCGTCGGCTCGTCGAGCAGCATCGTGTCGGCGCCGGAGAACAGGATGCGGGCGAGCTCGATGCGGCGACGCTGCCCACCGGAGAGAGTGTTCAACGGCTGGTCGAGGATGCGGTCGGGCAACGCGAGGTTGCTCGCGATCGATGCGGCTTCCGCCTCGGCGGCGTATCCGCCGAGCGAGAGGAACCGGTCCTGGAGATTGCCGTACCGCTTCATCGCCGCTTCGCTCGCCGCGGTATCCGTCGACCCCATCGCGTCTGCGGCGGCTTCCATACCGATCAGTAGCTGACCGAGGCCCCGTGCGTCGAGGATGCGGGTGCGGGCGAGGTCGTCTGGATTGCCGGAGCGGGGGTCCTGCGGAAGGTAGCCGACCTCACCGCTGACGTCGATCTTCCCGTCGGTCGGCTGCGCCTCACCGGCGAGCACCTTGGTCAACGTGGTCTTGCCCGCGCCATTGCGGCCGACGAGTCCGATCTTGTCGCCGTCGTCGACGCGGAAGGTAACGCCCTCCATCAGCGTGCGAGCGCCCACACGGAGCTCGAGATCATGCACGCTGAGCACAGGGGACGTCCATTTCTTCAGTCGCGAACCTACGACTGCGTGGGAGGGGGATGCCCCTAGTATATTTCGAGGGTCGTGCGTGTGCCGCCCGTGGTGGAGGGAAGCACATGTCGCAGTCAACAGCGTCGACTTCGTCGGGACTCGTCGGTCGGTTCGGAACACGCCCGGTGCTCGCCGATCACGTACTCTCCCGCAGTTTCGCGGCGAGCGCCCTGCTCATCACCGCCGGGGCGGTGCTCACCGCCGCAGCCGCTCAACTCGCCGTTCCGCTCTGGCCGGTCCCGATCACCGGGCAGACACTCGCCGTACTCCTGGTCGGCTCGACCTTGGGAGCCGTGCGCGGTGCGCTGGCGATGGTGCTCTACGCGGTGCTCGGCATCGTTGGACTGCCCGTCTTCTCGGACGCGGCATCCGGTTTCACCGTCATCGCCGGTCCGACCGGCGGGTACATCATCGGTTTCATCTTCTCCGCCGCGATCGTCGGCTGGATCGCCGAGCGTTCCTGGGATCACCGCTTCGTCGGCGCTCTAGTGTCGTTCGTCGGCGGGACTCTGGTCACCTTCGCGTTCGGCATGGTCTGGCTCGCGGCCGCTCTCGGACTGACCCTCGAGCAGACCCTCCAGGGCGGGCTCTATCCGTTCATCATCGGGGGGTTCCTCAAGGCGCTGCTCGCCGCGAGCCTCATCCCGCTCGCCTGGCGCGCGCAGCGCCGGATCGTAGATCGTCGCGACTCGCACTGAGCGAATCATCCGCGGCCGCTACGTCGAGAGTCATCTGCTCTCTGAAGTGATCCGAATCAGATGACGATGTGGCGGCCTATCGACCGTGTGGGCGATCGATGGCCGACACGGCCGACGAACGCCATCGCTGTCGACACGACGGACGACCAGTCGGGCGCTCGCGTCACATGGAGAAGCCGAGCGCCCGCATCATGTCGCGGCCGTCGTCGGTGATCTT
>CAXTLO010000085.1:0-10179 GCA_964244965.1 uncultured Marisediminicola sp. | reverse complement strand
GCCCCGGCCGCAAGGCGGGCGCACTCGTAGTGCTCGTCGACGGCGAGCTCGTGCTCTACATCGAGCGCGGCGGCAAGACGGTGCTGACCTTCGGGCCGGCTGCAGTCGGATCCGCCGATGTGGAAACGGATCGACGGATGCTCGGTGCCGCGGCCGGTTCGCTCGCCTCGTCGATCCGGCGTTCGTCGGGCCGGTTGAGGATCGAGCGGGTGGATCGGGACTTCATCGTCGGCACGCCGCTGGGCGAAGCGCTCACCGAGGCGGGGTTCTCCGCGACGCCGCAGGGCCTGCGACTCCGCGGATGAGGTCTCATGCCTGAGGGTGACACCGTCTACCGCACCGCGAAGAACCTGAACGCAGCGCTCGCGGGACAGCGCGTGACGCGGTGCGACATCCGCGTGCCCAGATTCGCCACGATCGACCTCACCGGGGACGTGATCGACGAGGTCGCCAGCCGTGGGAAGCATCTGCTCATGCGCATCGGCGACCACACGATCCACACCCACCTCAAGATGGAGGGCTCCTGGCATCTCTATCAGCACGGGACACGTTGGCGGCGACCGGCTCACTCAGCGCGCGCGGTGCTCGAGACCGACGACTGGGTCGCCGTCGGGTTCTCGCTCGGAATCACCGAGGTGATCGCGCGGGACGATGAGGAGGATGTCGTCGGCTATCTGGGTCCCGATCTCCTCGGCGCCGACTGGGATCCGGCCGAAGCGCTTCGCCGGATGACGGCGGACCCCGCGCGAGCGGTCGGTCTCACCCTCCTCGACCAGCGGGTGATGGCCGGGCTCGGCAACGTCTACCGCAACGAGTTGTGCTTCCTCCGCGGCGTGCTGCCGACGAGACCGATCGGCGAGCTGGCGCGTCCCGAGAAGCTCGTCGACCTCGCCCATCGGTTGATCGACGCGAACAAGGATCGCGTCGATCGCACCACGACGGGCACCCTGCGAGGGGAGACCGACTGGGTCTACGAACGCACCGGCAAGCCATGCCTGCGCTGCGGCACGAAGATCGAGGAGGGCGAACTCGGGGAGTCGGAGCTTCAGCTGCGAGAGACCTACTGGTGCCCGCACTGCCAGAGCTGAATCAGGTGCACCGGGCCGAGACTCAGCGGCCGCGCCAGCGAGTTGCGAGCAGGAATAGGTTGCCGGCGGCCACGAGCAGCCCGGTACCGATCAGCATCGCGCTGAGGGTTCCGAGCGAAAGCAACTGAGTCAAACTCGACTGTCCCCCCGCTCCCCCGCCGGCGGAGTTCTGCGCCTCGAGCCCGGGGATGCTGCGAAACAGCACGATGCCCGCGGCGATCAGCACGATGCTAACCACCCACAGCACCACCGCATACGGATTCACCCCGCGCTCGGGCTCGACCACGTCGTCGTCCTGCTCGGCCAACAAGTCGTCGAGGTCGGTGGACCGATCGGATGCCGGCGCGGGTGCCGCTGGCGACTCCACCGGCCGCGTGGTCTCAGCGATCGACCGTGCAGCCGGCTCCGGGGGTGTGGCCCACCGCTCCGGCGGTGTGGGCTCGACCCGGCGTGGAACCGCACGAGCTGCGGCGGCCGCATCATCCGTCGGGTCGAACCCCGGCTGGAATGCCGGATCGAAACGCGGATCGAAGCGTTTCGCATCGGCTCTACTGTCGGACATGCTGGCCCTTCCGTCGGTGTCGCGAGTCTATTCCGGCGGCGTCGGAGCGCTACGGATCACCGGCGACCGTCGGTCCGCCGCTGTTAGGGTTGCCTAAGGCGAGCCGGTCGAAACAGGTCGGTCGCCTTACCGGAAGGGCGCATTCCTCGATGAGCTACGTGAAGTCGGCACTTCTCGATGAGAAGGGCTACGTCATCCTGGATCAGTACGACCAGGCCGCGGATCCGCCCGAGTGGAACGACCTCGAGTTCGTCGATTGGAAGTCGTCGGGGATCACCCGGTTCGCCCCGCTCGCGAGCGCCTTCGGGGAGATCGAGGTCAACGGGTTCTGGAATCACACCCCGCCGCGAACCGATAAGGACGGCGTGTGGATCGACTCGCAGGTCGACCGGGCGCCCAATCTCGTGCGCCGCGCTCAGGAGCCGGGGGCGAACGTCGGCCGCTGCCGCGTGATCGAGTTGCAGCCGAACGAGTACGCGAACACGCTGTACAACCTGCATCAGGACGACAACAACCGTCTGAATCCCGACGGAACCGGATGGATCGTCCGCGGCTTCTTCAATCTGACCGACGATCCCGGCTCTTTCATGACACTGCGCGAGGACCGGTTCAACCCGACCACTGAGATCCGCATCCCGCTTCCTGCCGGCGCCCAGATCATTGTCGACACCCAGCGCTTCTGGCACGCCGTCTGGCATCGCGGGCCCGATCCGCGGTACTGCCTCATCACGTCGTGGGAGTCCGGTCCTCAGCTCGACGCCTACATCGAGCGGCACCACGGTCGCAATGATCACGTGAATCCACATCTCGACCAGAAGGTGATCGCCGATGCCCAGGCTGCGGTGCAGCGGCGTCTCGCCGAGCGGTCCGCCGCTCTGGCCGCTCAGGGCAGGGCCGAGAAGGCACCAGCCGACCCCGAGGCCTGATCCGTGACCGATACCGTACCGGTGACCGATACCGCTCTGCCGCGCAGCACGCCGTCGGCAGAGTCGGTCTCGGCAGCCGGCATCCGCTCGTTCATCGATGCGCTCGATGACGCGGAGGACATCGAGCCGCACAGCGTCATGCTGCTACGGCACGGCCGTGTCATCGCGGAAGCGTGGTGGGCTCCGTACGCGCCCGACCGCGTGCACCTCCTGTACTCGTTGAGCAAGAGCTTCACCTCCGCGGCGCTCGGCCTCGCGATCGACGAGGCCCTCGTCTCGCTCGACGACACCGTGCTGAGCCACTTTCCCGACCTCGAGGATGAGGTGACCGACCCGCGGAGCCGTGCCATGCGGGTGCGCGACATCGCGGCGATGGCGAGTGGGCACCGCGCGGACCTCGTGGACCGCGCCGAGGACATCGACGCCGAGGATCTCGTGCGCGGCCTACTCACCATCCCGCCCGACGAGGAGCCGGGCACCCTCTTCGCGTACAACCAGCCGTGCACCTACGCTCTCGCGGCCATAGTGCACGCGCGGAGCGGACAGTCGTTGACGGGCTACCTGCGACCGCGCCTGCTGGACCCGCTGGGCATCGGAACCACCGGATGGCTCCGGGACGGGTCCGGGCGCGACCTCGGCTTCAGCGGACTGCATGCGACCACCGAGGCTGTCGCGAAGCTCGGCCAGTTGCATCTCGACGGCGGGATGTGGAACGGGACCCGGGTGTTGTCGGCCGAGTGGGTGGCCGAGGCGACTCGGAAGCAGGTGGCGAATTCCGACGAGCAGGATCCGGACTCGAACCAGGGCTACGGATTCCAGTTCTGGATGGCCCGGCACGGCTACCGCGGAGATGGCGCGTACGGCCAGTTGTGCATCGTGCTGCCCGAGTACGACGTAGTGCTCGCGATCACCTCGCAGACCGAGAACAAGCAGGCGGTGCTCGACGCCGCCTGGAATTTCCTGCTGCCGGCCTTCGACGGTGACACCGATGATGCAGCGGACGACGCGCTCGCGCAGCATCTGCGGACGCGCCGCCTCGAGCCCGCTCCTGGCTCACCCGCGCCGGTAGAGGCGTCGGGCCGCCAGTTCAGGGCGGCTGCGAGTAACGATCAGCCGACCCTGACCGGGGTCGAGATCGCACGCGACGGCGAGACGTGGAAGGTCACCCTGATCGAGGACAATCGGCTCAGCGGCGTCCTGGGCATCGCCGAGTGGGCGGTGACCGGTTCGGTGGCGATGAGCGGCGGATGGGGCGCGGACGGCGTACTGCGGATCGACGTCGCGTTCCTCGAGACACCGCACCGCCTGCGACTCGACTGCGACTCGGGCAACGGGTCGTTCCGGGCGCGCTGGGTCACCGAGCCACTGCACGGCCTGCCGCTCGCTCAGTTCCGGATGCCCGCCTGAAGCCGTGCGCCCCGTCGAGTGCGACCCGTCCGGGTCTCGACAAGCTCGACCAGCGGGGTCACCGGGAGCGGCGGCGTTTCTGCGGACCCCTCGACGGCGCGCGGGTCGCCGTCGGCCTCCGCGATGTCGCAGGAGTCTTCGGAGGAGTCTTTGCAGGCGTCGCCACGGTCGAGGCCTCGGCGGGACCGGGGATGCCGCGGGAGCTGCGGGCCGTGCGCCCCCGCACGATTCCGATGAAGTCCTCGATGCGGTCGGTGGTCGCATCCTGCACCCAGACCAGTCCAACACCGGTCTCGAGCGCGTCGGTCACGGGTCGGGAGACCACGTCCCTGCGCGCGTGCAGCCGTGCGAGCGACTGAGGCATCACAGCGACTCCCACGTTCGCGGCGACCAGCGCCACCGTCTCGGCCGATGCACCGTCGAGGAGGACCTCCCCCGCCAGGTCCGCGAGGGTCACCTCGTCGGCGGCCTCCACCGCATGATCCCGCGGCACGACGACGAACTGCCGCTCCGTGTACAACGGAATGACCGCGAGCGCAGGGTCGTCGATCGGCAGCCGCGCAAACAGTACGTCGGCGGATGCGAGTGCCGGTGAGGGAGAATCGCTCTCGACGACGGTCAGCTCGAGCGGGACATCCGGATGCCGCTCCGCCCACACCCGCGCCCACTTCGACACGGTGACGCCAGGGACGAACGCGACGCGGAACGGCGGCATCGTCGTCTCCCGTCGCTCGGCGCGGGCCCATGCTAGTACGGTCCCCGATGCGGTTACGCTGGCCAGATGCCCTCGCCGAAGACCCAGCTGATGAAGTCGGAGACCGCGGCCAAGAAGCTCGGCATCTACTTGCCGGCCGCACCGGAGGGGTTCCGTGACTCGGCCGTCTCCCGCTCAGACCTCGATGCGATGCTGTCGGATCCGCCCGAATGGCTCGAGCAGCTGCGACGGGAGGGACCGCATCCGCGTCCCGTCGTCGCCGGCAAGCTCGGGATCTCGATCAGCGGTCTGGCGCGCGGCGGTATGGACGAGCCGCTCACGACCGCCGAGATCACCGCGATGCTGAAGGCGCCGCCACCCTGGCTCGTTCAGGAGCGCGCAGTGCAAGCCGAGGTGCGGGCGGAGAAGATCCGCGTGGCCGAGCGCGACGCCGAGCGGCGCGCCCGGCGCACTGACTCCTAGATACCGGTCAGCTCCGTGGCTTGGGCAGCTTCGAAATCGAGCCGCGCGCGTGCGATCGACTTCACGGGTGTCATCGATCCTGTCGAGGAACGCGCCGCCCATGGCCACCCGTACGGGTCGCCACAAGCGCGAAACCAAGCAGAAGACACACCATGGCGGCGATCACGGCACTAGCGGTGATCGCACCACCGGTCGCCGCAAGCTCCGAATCATCCAGAGCGCCAGATCCGGAGTCCGACTCGCCCGGCCCGATCACGGGCGCGGCCGGCGCGTCCCCCGGTGCGCCTGGTTGCTCGCTCGGCCCGCCCGGTTCTTCACCCGGTTCTATGTCCGCCTCGAAATGCAGCACGCGCCCTTGTTCTACAGTCCAGGTCACGCCGCCATCCTGACTGATGAGCGCCTCGCCGCCGGCGAGCGGAGACGTATCACTGTAAGCGAAGCCGTACGGGCGCTGAGCTGACGATGTCGACACGATGATCGCGAATCGGTCGTCCGCGCTGACCTCGAGCGGTTCGTCCAGCTCGACATCGACCCACCGCGCGGCAAAGGACATCTCGGACTGAGGTACCGAGGAACGCTGGATCGTCTCGCCCTCGACTCCCTCGCCCGTGAGACGACGGAGTTCGAGTTCCAACGCTCCTGTCGGCGCAGGACGATCGCGTTGGAAGGCAGTGAACCTGACCGCCGAAAGCAATCCGTCCTCCTCGGCTGTGAACGTCTGAGCGCGCTGGCGTCCCCCGGCGATGTCCCAGAAGGTGAGGAATCCCTCGTCACCGGACGTCACCCGGCCGCGATCTGGGAGGTCGAGCGCAGGCCCGACCGGAACGGTGACGTCGTGGCGGGCTTCGCAGGTGATGGGTGCGATGACTCCCTGCTCGTCGAATTGGAGTGGCTGCCAGTAGTGCTTGGCGACCGCCTGATTACCCTGACCCGCGGAAGACTTCTGCCCGTCCGACCACACGTCCGACTGGTAGAGGTACACCGTTCCGGTGGACGTCTCGATCGGGAGCACGTCCGTCGGCTGGCCACCACACGACGTTTCGGTGAGGTTGGTGCCCGTGATGATCGTTCCACCCCTGTCCCACTTGCCGAGTCCCTGCGAGAAGTCGTCCTCGAGGAGCACGGAGCCGGACGCGTCGGTCACCGTGATGCTGTTGACGGTCACTCGTTCGCCTCCTTGGCTGTCTTGCCGGAACCCGACTCGACCGGAGAATTCACCAGTGCGCGCGGTGACGTCGAATTCTTCACCGTCGATGAGCGTCGTGATCGTGTCGCCGACTGCGCGGATCTCGACATCCAGCGTCTGATCCGCAGCGATGAGGTCTGGCGTCGCAACGATCTCGAGCCCGCCACCCGGACGGATCTTCGTCAGATTGCCGCCGGGTGCGGCTGCATGTCCGTAGTTGCCGATGAGCCACTGGTATCCACTGCCGAAGGCGATGCCGAACTGCGCGTAGTCGCCGTTCGCCGACTGCCGAGTGGTCACGTTCGCCCTGATGATGACGTCGCCCCAGTCTTGTCCGTCGCGCGAGAGGCCGACACCGCCGCCTTGGATTTCGAGTGCACCATCGCGGATCTCCCATGCGTCGGGTGTCGCGCTCGTGCCGCTCCAGGGTCCGAGGGGGTTGTCCGCCGTGACATAGCTGGTACCAGTCGTCTGATAGCCGCGGTTCGGGTCGGAGTATGTGAGGTAGTACGTACCGTCCCGTTTGAAGATCGTCGGCGCTTCCGTCGAGCGCAGGTTGACACGGGACCACTCTCCGGAGCCAGACCTGTAGTCCTCGTTGAGGCGCTCGACGATGATGTCGCCACCCCTGAGCCAGTCGGTGTACGCGAGATAGGCGACCCCATCATCGTCGATGAAGATCTGGTGGTCTCCGTAGTTCACCCCGCCTTCGGCCCCCTCCGGCGAGGCGAGGTCCGGCTCGGCGATCTCGGTGAAGGGGCCGATCGGACTTTCAGACACGAAGACGCGGTAGCCGACGACGTTGTCGTAGACGTTGAGCCACATCACGTATTCGTCGTTCTCGACGTTGTACGCGACGTGCGGCCGGAAGCATCCGTACGACGGGCCGCCGCAGCGTTCTTGCCATTGGGCTGTCGACGCGTCGAAGAGTGGATCGTGCGCTTGCCATTGCACGAGATCCGGGGATGAGTAGACGGCGACGCCGCAGAACTCCGAGCCCTGCGCCTGCCATTGGAACCCGCAACCGTAGGTCGTGCCGTACAGGTAGTACATGTCGCCATAGCGCAGGATCTGGCCGTCGTGCGCATCGAGCGCCTCCCCGGCAGTGTCGAAGCGGATCGTGCCATCACGAGCACTTCCGCCTTGCGCGACGTACCCGTCCCGGTCGCGATTGACGAGTGTTACGGACTCCTCGGCCGATGGCACCGGTGGTGCGGCCATCGCGGCCGTTCCTGCCACGCCGCCAATCGTCATCGCGCCGATGACCAAGCCCGAGGCGATACTCAGCGAGCGCCACCGTGATCTGTCCACAAGTCCTCCTTGACCGGTTGAGGTGTAACGCAGCTGGTATCAGCTCGACTGATCACAACTGCGATTCCGCGAGAAGCTTCGCCGCGTTCATGCGTCGAACACCCGAGTTAAAACGATTCAAGGGCCAATGTAGGGCGCTCGACGGTCGCGGTCAACAGAGGCGTGCTGCAGTCAGACGGTGCTCTTCCGCACCGCGAGCTCGGGCTGGAACAAACGCCTGACGCCCAGCGAAGGAAAGAAGCCGCTCGCGCCGTGTGCGCGGTTTATCCCGCATCCGCCGAGTGGGTGCGCTACACCCGGACTCGTCGCTCCCAGGGAGGCAGGCGGTCTGCCTCAGATCGGCGCCGTACTCGAGGCTGTATTACAGAGCCCGCACGCGGCGGGCGTGATCAGAAAGAGTCAGCATGTCTCACTCCACAACGCGAAACGCATCACTGCGAGACGCCGTCCTCCGTGCGACCACCTCCGACCCGCAGCCGATCCTTCTCAGCGGCGGTGTCGTCATCAGCCGCAACCCGTACATGGGCGACTGGAAGCAGGCGGACGTGCTCCTAGGCGGCGGCCGGGTCGTCGGCGTCGGCCCGGGCCTGCTCTCGGCGGCCAGCGACGACAACATGCTGGTCGTCGACTGCTCGGGGTGCATCATCCTTCCCTCGCGCCCCGACTTCGGCGCGCGTGCCAGTACCGGTGAGGGCTCGCTGACCTCCGGAGTGGTCGCCGACCTCGCCGTGTTCCGTATCGACGACGACGACGCGCCGTCCGGACCTGCCGTCGATCGGGCCAGCCACCTCGACATCGTGCTCGACAACGGTCAGGTGACCGTCTGGGACGGCCGACCAATTGACGAACCTGCAAATCTCGCCCATCAGCTGACGGCCGACAGCGATCACGACTACGTCGGCATGTGGATTGACGACACCGGATTCCTTCACCAGGAGCTGACCCTCGACGGGCGATATGACGAGACGCGCGGCGGCCGTCCTCACGCCTACGAGGGCCGGTATTGGATCACTGGCGACCGAATCGTGTACCTCGATGACCTCGGATTCTGGGCCTACGGCGACTTCCGCGACGGCGTGCTGCAGCATGCCGGCTACCGCCTGACCCGCGCGTAAGCGCGCGACGATGGGCCGCCGGGTTTGCTCTGGCGGTCCGTCTTCTGCTGTCGCGCCGCTCGTGGACGGGGTGAGTTCAGTGGTGAGCGCGCGAGAACGGGCGGCTGGCTGCGAGAGTTCCGAGGAGTCTGAGTGCTTGCTCGCTCGAGCTTCCGGGCTCGGCGTGGTAGATGAGGAGTTGCTGTCCCGGGACTCCGCGAACTTCGAAGGCGTGATAGGTGAGCGCCAGATCACCGACGTCGGGATGGTTGAAGTGTTTCGATTCGAAGGTCTTCCCACGGACGTCTTGGCGGTCCCAGAGTTCACGGAAGGTGATGCTTCCCTGTGTGAGTTCGGCGAGGAGTTCGTTGAGCCGTGCATCACGCGGGTTGTACCCGGCTCCGAGCCGGAGGTTGGCAACAGCGGTGATGGCGACGAGATCCCATTCCGGGTAGAACTGGCGTGCGTCCGGGTCGAGGAAGACTCGTCGCACGAGGTTCTCGGAGAAGGCGAATCCGCCGAAGAGTGCGTCTGCGAGCTGGTTTCGCGCGAGGACGTCCATGGTCGGGTTGATGACGAGAGCCGGGTGGTCGGGCCAACTGTCCATCAGCTGCAAGAGCTCCGGGTGCACTCGTCTGCGGGTGGAGAAGGTGAACGGGCTCGGCGACTGCCCGGCGAGGCGGTACAGATGGGTGCGGCCGTCCTCGTTCAGCGACAGGACGCGCGCGAGGGAGTCGAGCACCTGTGGCGACGGGTTTGTTTCTCGCCCCTGTTCGAGGCGGGCGTAGTAGTCCACGCTGAGTCCCGCGAGGGTTGCGATCTCTTCTCGGCGGAGTCCCTTGACCCGTCGGATGCCATAGCTGTGCAGTCCGGCGTCTTCCGGCGCGCAGAGGGCACGGCGGGTCTTGAGGTAGTCGCCGAGATTCGCGTCCATCTTTGTAAGATACGCGGGCTACCCAAGCCCAGGGAGGGTGTCACGCACCCCTCCGCGCGCAGCCTGCGCTTCCGGCGCTGGCTTCTTCCGGGGGGTGCAGCACGTCCTGGTTAGCGCGGAGCAGCGGACCTAGCCTCGGACTCATGTCCACCACCCGAGTGTCCCTAGCCGCCCGCACCGACGCGCCACCACGTCGAGTCTTCCCCGTCTGGGCAGCTGTGATCGTTGCGGTCGTCTTGGGGGGTGTGCTGGCATTGCAGACCCGAACCAATGGTGCGCTCGGGGCCGGTCTGGATGACGGGGTCGCTGCCGCGGCGATCGTATTCGCGACGGGGCTACTGCTTGTCACAGTGGCGCTGGGCTTCTCCGCCCGCGGGCGGCAGGGGGTTGGCCGGCTCCTGCGCGATGTTCGACAGCGGTCTTTCCCCGTGTGGATGCTCTTGGGCGGTGCGGTCGGGTCGGTGTTCGTAGTCTCGCAGGGGCTGGTTGGCGCG
>CAXTLO010000084.1:0-10254 GCA_964244965.1 uncultured Marisediminicola sp. | reverse complement strand
GAGCGCGATCACGAGAGCCAGCACCCCGAGTACCCGCCGCGGGGTCGGCTTCAGCGGCGACTGAGCGATCACGTCGCGGGCGATCACCTCGTGCGCGGCGGTCTGGTAATCGGTGGGTGCAACGAGCGCGTCATCGACCGCGATCGACGACGCGGCCTGTCGCACCGATACGGGCCCGCTCCACAGGCGCAGCTCCCGGCGTTCATCGCCGTCGGCTATCGACCCGACCGTGCCAGGAGTGCGGCTTTCGGGAGCGGCCGCGAGTTCCGAATCGGCGTCCCTCATCGCGCGGGCGGCACGCCGTCCGGATACCATCTCGTCGGACATGCGACTCCCCTCGGCAGACGGATCCTATCCGACCGGGCTTCGCCGCCACAGGCACGGGACGATGACGCATCCGACAGACTGAGCACATGCTGCCGCCGTTGTCAGATCTCGCCGCGACCGCTCGGGTCGTCGCCATCCCCCTCCACCGGCGCTTCCGCGGAATCACCGTCCGCGAGGCGGTGCTGATGGAGGGACCGACCGGCTGGACCGAGTTCTCGCCGTTCACCGAGTACGACGACGAGGAGTCGTCGGCGTGGCTCGCCGCCGCGATCGACTTCGGGTGGGGAGCCGACCCCGCCGTCTTCCGCGGCCGCATCCGGGTCAACGCCACGCTGCCGGCCGTGGACCCGTCGGAGGTCTCGGCCGTGCTCGAACGCTTTCCCGGGTGCCGCACGGTGAAGGTGAAGGTCGCCGAGCTCGGGCAGCAGCTGGCGGATGACGTCGCGCGCGTCTCACGGGCGCGGGAGATCCTCGGCCCGGAGGGCCGCATCCGCGTCGACGCCAACGGGCAGTGGAATGTGGATGAAGCCGAGCACGCCATTCACGCACTGGCCTCTTTCGACCTCGAGTATGTCGAGCAGCCGTGCGCATCTGTGGCTGAGCTCGCCGACATCCGTAGGCGGGTGACGTACATGGGCATTCCGATCGCGGCCGACGAGAGTGTGCGACGGGCGGCCGACCCGCTCGCCGTCGCAGGAGCCGACGCCGCGGATCTGCTCGTGATCAAGGCGCAGCCGCTCGGCGGAGTGACCGCCGGCCTGCGGATCGCCGAGCGGGCCGGCCTACCGGTCGTCGTGTCGAGCGCGCTGGACACCTCGGTCGGGCTGTCTATGGGGGCACATCTCGCCGCAGCGTTGCCCGAGCTGCAGTTCGACTCCGGCCTCGGAACGGCGGCTCTGCTTGCCGCCGACGTGACGGATGAGCCACTCCTCCCCGAAGACGGCCGCATCACGGTGAGGCGGGTCGAGGTGAGTTCCGCGCTGCTGAGCCAGTACGCGGCATCAGCCGATCGCACCGAGTGGTGGATGAAGCGGCTGGCCCGCTGCTACCAGGTGCTGCAGGAGGCGTCCGGCGGTGACTACAGCCCGCTGTAAGCGTGCAGCCCCTTGAAGAACAGGTTCACCACGGTGAAGTTGAAGATCACGGCGCCGAAGCCGATGATCGCAAGCCACGCCGAGCGGGAGCCGCGCCATCCGCGGGTCGCTCTGGCGTGGATGTAGCCGGCGAAGATCGTCCAGATGATGAACGTCCACACCTCCTTGGTGTCCCATCCCCAATAGCGACCCCACGCTCGTTCGGCCCAGATGGCACCGGCGATCAGGGTGAAGGTCCAGAACACGAAGCCGACGACGATCACCCGATAGGCGAGGTTCTCGAGCACATCCGCTCTGGGAAGCGTCTGCAGGAAGTTCATGCGCGTGGTGCGGCCGAGCGCACGACGCGACTGCAGCAGCTGCATCACCGAAAGGCCGGCGCCGAGCGCGAAGAACGCGGTGCCGAGCACGGCGACGAAGACGTGGATGACCAGCCACGACGACTGCAGCGCTACGGGAAGGGGTTTGACGTCGACGTAGAAGTTGACCGTGCCGAGCCCCAGCACGATGAGAGCGAATCCGGTGATGTAGGCACCGAGGAAGCGCAGGTTCTGCCACAGCTGCACGGCGATGAAGACTCCGACGATGATCGCCGATGCCGTGAGCGAGAACTCGAACATGTTCGACCACGGCACATAGCCCTGCGCGACGCCGCGAAGCACGGTGGCGGTCACGTGCACCACCCACGCGACGATGGTCAGCGCGAACGCGATCCGCTCGAACCGAAGCGACAGCGGACGTGATGCGGCCGCGGGTGGCTCCTCGAAAGAGGCGATCGAACCGCCGGCGTTGACCAGTTCCCGCCGCGATTCGGCAACCGGCGGCGCTGCCTGCTGCGCGAACGCGGAGCGCTTGGCGAAGTCGAGGGTGAAGATGATGAATGCGAGGGTGTAGACCCCCATCGCCGACCAGATAGCCACCAGGGAGTAGTCGACGAGGGTCGCGGTCACGGTTCGATTCTACGATCCGCCGCTGTGCACTTACCGGACAGCACCCAGTACAGCGGCGTGCTTCTCGGCGATGTCGGCGACGGCGCGTTCGAGTCCGGGGTCCTCGCCGCGAGCCAGGCCGGCGTACTCGAGACGGATGCCGTCATCCGTCTCCGCCGCCTTCACCCACACCCGACGACGGGGGATGAACAGCGACGTCAGCAGGCCGCCGAGCACGAGCATCGAGAACACGAGCACCCAGATCTGGCTCGGATCGCGGTGGATGTCGAGGCTCACGAAACGAGGCACGGAACCGGTGAGGTCGTTCTCGGGCGCATCCGGGGCCCCATTCTCGAGCGACACCGACCCGAGGCCGTTCGGCAGCTCGACCGTCTCCCCGGGCGACAGCTCGAGGGATGGAGCAGCGGCGGTGCGACCGGCGATCTCGGTCAGGTCGCCGACGTCGAGCGCGTAGACCGAACGCGGAACGCCCGCATCGAGGCCGAGGTCGCCCGTGTAGGCCTGCAGGCTGAGCACGGGGTTCAGCAGGTCCGGATAGCTCGAGGCGAGCGCCCCGCTTGCCAGCGGCGATGCGGTCGGATAGAAGAAGCCCACCATGCCGAGCTGCTCGTCGAGACCGTCTGGCACCTTGATCACGCCGAGGGAGGTGAGGTTCGCGTCCTGCGGAAGGAACGGAACGGAGTCGCGGAATACCTCGGTGCCGTCCGGATCCCGCACGACGATCGTCGGGGCGTATCCGTTGCCGAGGAGGTAGACCTGATCGCCGCCGATGTCCAGCGGAGCGTTGACCTTGATCACGCTCGGTGCACCCGCATCCGCCCGGTCGGCGAAAGTGGTGACATCCGCCGTGAAGTCCGTCGGCTGACCGAGGGCGTCGCGGTTCTGGTCCTCGTACTCGACGTCGAAGTCGTCGAGCTGGATGCGGTACGGCTCGAGCGCGTCATCGCTGAAGAACCGTCCGGGTAGAAACGACTCGTACGACAGCAGTACGTTCGCGAACGAGTCGCCCTCGACGATCACCTTCTGCCCGCTATAGCCGAATCCTCCGCCGATCCCCACCGAGAGCAGCACTCCGACGAGCGCGGTGTGGAACACCAGGTTGCCGGTCTCGCGCAGGTACCCGCGTTCGGCGCTGACCGACAGGGCCCCGGGCGACTCGAACACGCGCACCCGGTAGCCGGATCGACGCAGGATGCCGCGGGCAGACTCGACGGCGGTCGCAGCATCCACTCCGGGGGCTTCCGTGCTGCGGAAGCTCTCCAGGCGCTCCAGCCGCGCGGGAGTGCGAGGCGGCGGCGTGCGCAGCGCCTTCAGGTGGTGGAGGGCGCGGGGGATGACGCAGCCGACGAGCGACACGAACAGCAGCAGGTAGATCGCCGAGAACCACACCGAGGTGTACACGTCGAACGCTTGGATCCCGTCGAGCACCGGGGCCAGCTCCGGGTTGTTCTCGAAGTACTGGGTCACGCCGTTCGGGTCGGAGCTGCGTTGCGGGACGAGCGACCCCGGCACGGCCGCGATCGCGAGCAGCAGCAGCAGGAACAGGGCGGTGCGCATGCTCGTGAGCTGACGCCAGAAGAAGCGGGCGTACCCGGCGGGACCGAGGCGTGGCTGGGTGATGGAGTCATCCGCCTCCCGCTCGACAACCGGTCGGACGGGAGCGTCGATGTGATCAGATGGCCGGGACAAAGCCGGTGATCACCCCCTGCAGCGAGCTGACGAAGACGGTCCAGAGACCCGAGACCATGAGCACGCCGACGAGGATGAGCATCGACCCGCCGAAGATGTTGATGAGGCGGATGTTGCGCTTCATCCACGCGACCGATCCGGTGACCCACTGCAGGCCGAGCGCCACGAGCAGGAATGGAATGCCGAGGCCGAGGCTGTAGACGATGCCGAGCAGGACCCCGCGGCCGGCGGATGCCTCGTTCAAGGACAGGGCGATGACCACGGCGAGGGTCGGGCCGATGCACGGCGCCCAGGTGAGTCCGAACGCCACCCCGAGGATCGGTGCGCCGCCGATGCCGGTGGCGATCGTCCACGACGGCCGGAAGCTCCGCTGGAGGAAGGTGAACTGTCCGATGAACACGAGACCCATCACGATGACGAGCACTCCGACGATGCGGGTGATGAGGTCGATCCAGGGAAGCAGCAGCGCACCCAGGATCGACGTCGTCAGCACGAGCAGCACGAAGACCACGGTGAAGCCGAGCACGAAGAGAGCGACCCCGAGCAGCAGTCTCCCGCGGGCGGCGCCGCGCCGATCCGCTCCCCCGGCGAAGCCGCCGATGTAGCCGAGATAGCCGGGGACAAGCGGCAGTACGCACGGCGACGCGAACGACACCAGGCCGGCCAGCAGCGCGATGAGGAGTGCGATCAGGAGGTTGCCGTTCGCGACGAGCTCGCCGAGGGGCACTAGCCGCTTCCCTCCTCGATGACATCGCCGACGATGGTGTCGAGGATCGAGCGGTCCTGCAGCTGACCGAGAATGCGGGCCGCGATTCGCCCGTCCTGGTCGAGCACGAACGTCGTCGGCACCGCCTTGGGCGGAACCTCACCGGCGAAGGCGAGCCGCACCTCGCCGGACTGCGAATCCAGCAGCGACGGGTACTCGACGTCGAACTCACGGGAGAAGGACAGGGCGCGCTCGGCGCTGTCGTAGATGTTCACACCGAGGAAGGATGCGCCGGCACCGGCGTACTGCTCGGAGAGCGCCACGAAGTCGGGCGCTTCGGCCCGGCACGGCGGGCAGTCGGCGTACCAGAAGTTGACCACCAGCACCTGGCCCGCGTAGTCGGCGCGGCTCACGGTCTGCCCGCTCTCGGTCAGCCCCTCGAATTCGATCGGGTCGGCCCGGCTCGCCTCGGGCACCTCGACGAGCCCGGTGCCCGTGATGTAGTTCTCGTTGCCGCCGTCGAGATAGTCCTCGGCGAGCGGATCCGTGGTGCAGCCGGCCAGCAGCAGCGCGACGGCGGCGAGCGCGACCACCGCGGGTCGAGCCGCTTTCGCTGGTCGAACCTGGGCCCACGCTCGCCGGTTCCGGCGCAGCGCGAAGCGATGTGACGGCCGTGCGAGTGGGGACCTAGACCTCATACCGCACCCGTATCGATGGAGTTCGCCAGCAGCTCGGCTGCCGGCTCCCCGTAGGAGACCTCGGTGTAGCGGGGTGCGCCCACCGCAGCATCCGGGTTGCGCAGCAGGGTGGTCACGCTCGACAGCGAGCAGCGACGGGCACGCGGATCGTGGTGCAGCGGCCAACCCGTGACCGCGCGCTGAATCATCACGATCGGGAGCTGGTGACTGACCATCACGACGTCGCCGCCCGATGCCGCATCCCATGCGGCGTCGATGGCAGCGATCATGCGCGCCGCGACCTCTTTGTACGGCTCACCCCAGCTCGGCTTCCACGGGTTGACCAGCCACGCCCATTGCGCCGGTCGGCTGAGAAGCGACCGGCCGACGGCGAGCTTGCCGCCCTCGAAGCGGTTCCAGGGCTCGATCAACCGATCGTCGGTGCGGATGCTCCGGTCGAATCGTTCGGCGAAGGGCGCGGCGGATTCCTGTGCCCGCTGCAGCGGACTGGCGTAGAGCGCGGTGACCGGGCGATCGGCGAGACTCGCGGCCGTTGCAACTGCCATGCGGTGACCGAGTTCCGAGAGTCCGAACCCATCGAGGCGGCCGTAGAGCACGCCCCGCGGATTGTGCACCTCGCCGTGACGGACGAGATGGAGGAGGGAGGCGGCCACGACCTCGATTCTACTTTCGGCATCTGTGACAGAACGCCGAGAGGCGGGTCGCCATGCTCCAGGGCCCGCGCCGTCCGCGCGCGTGAGAGGCGGAAGAATCCGCCGATGAACAGGTAGGGCGGAACTCCTCAGCGTCACCACCTCGAAGTTCCGCCAACCGGGTCTCCGAGGTGGCATCGCGATCGGCGCCGACCCCGCGCACTAAACTCGTGCACCGTGACCGAACGCAGCCTGATCAAGCAGCTCGCCGCATCCGAGGACGGACCGGTGTCGGTCTCTGGCTGGGTCGAGACGGTGCGTGATCAGAAGAAGGTGCAGTTCGTCGTGCTCCGTGACGAATCGGGCGCCGTACAGCTGGTCAACCCGCGAACCGACGAGGGAGCGGATCTGGCGGATGTCATCTCCGGCCTCAGCCAGGGCACGTTCCTCACCGCGACCGGCATCCTCAAGCACGACGAGCGGGTCAAGCTCGGCGGGGTCGAGATCAAGCTGCAGGGACTGGATGTCGCATCCGTCGCGATCGCGGAGACGCCGATCGCCGACGACTCCGGCATCGACAAGCGGATGGACTGGCGCTTCCTCGACCTGCGGGTGCCGAAGAACGCACTCGTGTTCAAGGTTCAGACGACGTTCGAACACGCCCTCCGCACGTGGTGGATCGAGCACGACTACATCGAACTGCACACGCCGAAGTTCATGGCGTCGGCGAGCGAGTCGAAGGCCGAACTGTTCGAAGTCGGCTACTTCGAGACGAAGGCGTACCTCGCGCAGAGTCCGCAGTTCTTCAAGCAGATGGCGCAGCCCGCGGGCTTCGGCAAGATCTTCGAGATCGGCCCCGCCTTCCGCGCGGACCCCTCATTCACCTCACGGCACGCGACCGAGTTCACCAGCGTCGATGCCGAGATCAGCTGGATCCACAGCCACGACGACGTGATGACGATGCACGAGCAGCTGCTCGTCGCGGGATTCCAAGCCGTCGCGGACCGACACGGCGACGAGATCCGTGACCTGTTCGGCGTCGAAGTGACAGTTCCTTCGGCGCCGTTCCCCCGCATCCCGCTGGCCGAGGCGAAGCGGATCGTCGCCGAGCGCGGCTACGAGGTGCCGCGGGCGGACGCGGACATGGACCCAGAGGGCGAACGCCAGATCTCGGCATACGTAAAGGAGGAATTCGGCCACGAGTTCGTGTTCCTGACCGACTACGCGTCGAGCATCCGGCCCTTCTACCACATGCGGCACGCGGATGACCCGCAGCTCACCAACAGCTACGACCTGATCTTCAACGGCACCGAGATCTCCACCGGAGCTCAGCGCGAGCACCGCGTCGACGTGCTCACCGAGAACGCGAGAGCCAAGGGGATCGACCCGGAGGAGCTCGCGTTCTATATTGACTTCTTCCGGTACGGCACTCCCCCGCACGGAGGTTTCGGCATGGGACTGGCGCGCGTGCTCATGCTGATGCTGCACCTGCCGAATCTGCGCGAGGCGACCTACCTGTTCCGCGGACCGACCCGCCTCACCCCGTAGCCTCCCGCGAAGGCTAGCTCCGCGGCCACGCTTCGAGCCCGACCGGATCGGTCTCCGTCCGCAGCTGGATGGCACGGCGGAGCTCGTCCATCGCAAGCGCGATGCGGGCGGCGAGCGCCGCATCCGTCACCCGCCCACCCGAGCCAAGCCGAGCCGCGCCGCGCGCGACGGTCACGGGGTCGATCAAGGTCGCGCCGAGCAGGTCGAGCGTCGGGAGGAGTCCGGCGATCCCCCGCAGCCCGCCGGTGTTTCCCGGAGAAGCGGATGCCACCAGCACCGGCTTCCCGTAGAGGCCGCTGGAGTCGGCGAGCCAGTCCAGCGCGTTCTTCGTCACACCGGACGGACCGAGCACGTACTCCGGAGATACGATCACGGCGCCGCGCGCCGCGGCCGCCAACATACGGAGCTCGCGGACGGCGGCCGGCAGGTCGCCATCCGTCAGATCCGAGTTGAACATGGGCAGCAGGGGCACGAGATCCGCGCCGACGAAGCGGAGGTCGGGCGCGGAAGCCTCGAACGCCATCAGAAGGCTGCGGTTGAGGGATTCCGCGCGCAAACTCCCGCAGAGCGCGAGGATCGGCGTCAGTGCCATGTTCGAGAGTACCTCGGACACCCGTCATGCAGGTCGAGCGTGTGCCACATCCGCGCGTGCGACATAGTGAGACGGTGAAACCCGCTCAGTCGACGCGTTCGGTTCCCCGGCTCGCCTCCGATGTGCTCCGCAGCTGGATTGTGGCCGGAGCGAGCTTCGCCATCTTCTTCGCGGTGCCGTTCCTCTTCGCGTTGATCTTCGACGACTTCAGCCTCTACGCCCTCATCGCTGCGAGCACGTTCAGTCTGTGGGCCTTCCTCGCCCTCGCAACGGCCGTGATCAATTGGCTCGCCTTCCGCCGGGCCACTGGCGAAGAACTCGCACGGTGGATGCTCGCCACCACTCCCACGACGACATGGCGGCGGTTCCTCTGGTCCATCCAGGGGGGAGGTGCCATCTCCTGGGCGATCACCGGGTCCGGCATCGCGACCACCGCCGTGGTCTTCCTCGCGCAGAGCGCGGAGCTGCGCACCGAGCCGATGGTGGTGGTCCCCGCCATCCTCGCTGTAGCGAGTTCAGTGCTGATGATCATCAGTGCCTACGCCGTCAGGTACGCCCGGGGGAACGCGGCGGGCGGCGAGCTCCACTTCACCGGTACCGAGCACCCCCGCTTTGTCGACTACTTCTATCTCGCCGTGCAGATCTCCACGACGTTCTCGACCTCGGACGTCACGATATCTACCTCCCGGATGCGTCGGATGGTCGCCGTCCACAGCCTCATCGCGTTCACCTTCAACACCGTCATCGTCGCCCTGCTGGTGAGCCTGCTGATCAGCTCGGTCCGCTGAACCGCACTGCTACCGTGGCGGCATGGCAGAACAGAACGACCCGTCCCGGACCGCCGCCGTCGAGGCGGGCGAGCTGCTGCTGAGTGCACTGCGGCGTCACCTGGATGCCGTCGAACGCGGCAACGACGACACCGAGGATCTCGATCGCGAATTCTGGGACTCCGTCGCCGGCTACGCGGACGCCCTCGATGCCCTCGCCGATGGTGACGAGGAGGAGGACGAGCCCACCGAACCCGATGAGCTCACCTTCACCGTGCGCACCCGCTACGACTACACGGTGGTCGATGAGAAGGCATTCCTCTCCGCCGGTCAGGGCATCGCCGGCGCCGTGGACGCGCTGCTCAAGCGCGCCGGAGGGAAGCCGATCCCCGCGCTCGAGGTCGCCGCTCTCGAGACCGGCAGCGGGCTGATCACCGTGCATCTCAATGACGAGCCGCTCACCGCGGACGACTTCGCCGACGCGGAGGAGCCGACGGACCTGCTGCTGGTCGATCCGGACGAGTCACTGCAGTTCGTGCTCGACGAGCCGGTGTACGGATCGCGCGCCGAGGCCGAGGCGGCCGCCCGCCGCGACGTCGACTGACCGGCTCCAGTCGGGCGAGGCGCGGTCAGACCACGTAGTCGATCGCGGCGCGATCCGATACCAGTGGACGGACGATGCCGACGACCCGCTGATGCTCGGGGTGCGGACCGTAGATCCGCAGCGCGGCTTCGTCGTCGAAATCGATGGAGAGCACCACGTCCCAATTGCCGTCGATGTCGACACTGTTGCCCGCAACGGTCAGGGAACGGATTTGAGGGATCAGCGGCACGAGACCGTTCAGGGCGGCGGTGATGATCGCGGTATCCGCCGCTCGGGCGGCGGCGTCGGTGGCGGCGAGTCGCCAGGTGATCACGTGTCGGAGAATGGGGTGTCCTTCGTCAGGGCGGAGCGCAACCGGATCGGATCCACGCGCCAGATGGCGTGCACCCGCCCGTCGATGAGCACGACCGGGATCTCCTCGGAGTAGGTCGCCGCGAGCGACGGGTCGTCGAGTATCGAGCGTTCGACCACGGTGACGGATGCGCCGGCGCCGAGTTCGCCGACCGTGCGGGTCACGACGTCCCTAGCGGCGTCGCAGAGATGGCAACCCGGTCTGGTGAGCAGGGTCAGCTCGCGGGACCGGACGGCGGATGGCATCCTCGCAGCCTAATCAGACACGGTGCCTACACTGAACGCCCGATGTCCGA
>CAXTLO010000083.1:0-10266 GCA_964244965.1 uncultured Marisediminicola sp. | reverse complement strand
GCGCTGAACACGTAGCGGGGCTGGAAGTGGATGTCGGCGATCACCGGGATCTGGCTCTTCGCCGCGATGATGTGCAGCACGTCCGCGTCATCTTGATGGGGCACGGCGACCCGCACGATGTCGCAGCCGGTGGCGGTGAGCTCGGCGATCTGCTGAAGGGTCGCGTTGATGTTCGTGGTCTGGGTGGTCGTCATCGACTGGACGCTCACCTGGGACTCGCTCCCGACGCCGACCTTTCCGACCGAGATCTGTCGGGTCTTACGGCGCGGACTCAGGGTCTCGGGGGCTTTGGGCATCCCCAGGTTCACAGCAGGCACCGGAGGATTCTACGTGCCGGACATGAACAACGGCCCGGCAGCCCCACGGCTCCCCGCGCTAGAAGAGGCTGATCGGGTTCACGATGTCCGCGTAGATGAGCAGCGCGCTCATCGCGCCGAGCACGACGACCACGGTGAGCGTGAGCGGGATGAGCTTGGCGGTGTCGACCGGACCGGGGTCACGGCGCTTGAACAGTTTCGCGAAGAAGCGGCGGATGCCCTCCCACAGCGCTCCGGCGATGTGACCACCGTCGAGAGGGAGCAGGGGAACGAGATTGAAGACGAACAGCGCGATGTTGAGCGACGCCAGCAGATTGACCAGCGTCGCGATCCTGTCGACGACCGGGAGGGTGTCGAGGCTCGCGACCTCTCCCGCCACGCGCCCGACCCCGACGACGCTCAGGGGACCGTTCGGGTCTCGTTCCTCGGTGCCGAACGCGGCCTGCGCGACATCGATGAGGCGCTGGGGCAGGTTGACGATGAGCAGGGCGACACGAGCGATGTTGTCGCCGACCGCGGGCAGCACCGCCCCGACGGGCTGCTGGACCGTCTCGACCTGCGCGCCGATCCCGAGGAAACCGACCTCCTCGGTGACGGACCGATCCTCGGCGTCGGTTACGACCTGACCGGTGTCGTCGAGCACATACCGCTCGGTCAGGGCGGGTGTCGCGGTGATCGGCACCTCCTCGCCGTCCCGTTCGACGACCAGGTCGATCGGAGTGCCAGGCGATTCGCGGATGAGCTCGGTCGCCTGCTCCCAGCCGGTGATCGCCGTCCCGTCGATGTCCACCAGCCGGTCACCCTGCCGCAGGCCGGCATCCGCCCCTGGCGCAGCGGTGTCACCCGGCGCACACTCCTGTCGCTCGCTGGTGGCGGGAAGAACGCATTCCGAGACGCTTCCGATGGTGGTGGTCTGCTGGGCGATGCCGAACCCGCACAGCACCACTGCATAGAGCACCAGCCCGATGAGGAGATTCATCACCGGCCCGCCGAGCATGATGACGACGCGCTTCCAAACCGGAAGCAGGTAGAAGGTACGCCTCTCCTCCCCGGCGGTGATCGTGTCTCCGCTGGCGGTGCGAGCGTCCTGCACGAGGGTCTGGAAGAACCCGGTACTCGCGGTGCGCGCCTTACCGCCCGGCGCGGTGGGCGGGAACATCCCGGCCATCGAGATGTACCCGCCGAGGGGGATGGCCTTCAGCCCGAATTGAGTCTCGCCGCGCGTGCGGGAGAAGATCGTCGGCCCGAAACCGATCATGAACTGCGACACCTTCACGCCGAACCTCTTCGCAGGCACGAAGTGGCCCAGCTCGTGCAGGGCGATGGACACCGCGATCCCCACGGCGATCACCAGGACGCCGAGAATATAGAGCAGGACCGTTTCCACGGACCCGAGGATAGTCGCGCGGTACTGCACGTGGTCTGCGCACGCCGAAGGGCTCCCAGCCGCCCGCTCGGTACCATGGGCGATTATGACCGTCGACAACGACACCCGCCTCGGCACCGTCGTCGCAGGCAGGTACCGACTCGACAGGGTCATCGGCCGCGGCGGCATGTCGACCGTCTACCGCGGCACCGACACCTCCCTCGGCCGCGTCATCGCGGTGAAGGCGTTCCGCAGCGAGTTCGCAGAGGTCGACGACCTGCGGCGCCAGCGTTCTGAGGTCGAACTGCTCGCGAGTGTGAATCATCCGGCTCTGGTCACCTTGTTCGACGCGGTCACCGACGGCGACGGCGCCCTGCTCCTGATCATGGAGCTCGTCGACGGCCCAGACCTTCGCGGCACTCTCGCGCGGGGACCGATCGGTGTGCGGCAGGTGTCGTCGATCGGAGCGGATGTCGCTGCCGCGCTCGCCCATATCCACGCCCGCGGTATCGTGCACCGAGACGTGAAGCCTGCCAACGTGCTCGTCCCCGACGAGGCCCACCACTCCGGACTGCCCGGGGCGAAATTGGCGGATTTCGGCATCGCGCGCCTGGTGGACGCCACGCGCATGACCAGCGCCGGGTCGCTGATCGGCACCGCCGACTACCTCAGTCCGGAGCAGGCTCTCGGTCATGCCGTCGGCCCGGCCAGCGACGTCTACTCCCTCGGGCTGGTGCTCATCGAGTGCCTCACCGGCCAGCGCTCGTTCTCCGGAACCGCGGTGGAATCCGCGGTCGCCCGGCTCCACAACGACCCGGCGATCCCCGAGTCCGTCGATATCGGATGGCGCGAGCTGCTGACCCGGATGACCGCCCGTGACCCGTCGGCCCGGCCGGGCGCCGCCGAGTGCGGGGTGCATCTCGCCTGGTTGGGCTCCCGCACGCGCACCGGAACGAGCACCGTGGGCGACACCGGCCCCACAGCCGTACTCGGGGCTGCTGCCCCGGACAGCGATCTCCACAGATCGCGGCCGACGGAAGCGACTGATGTGGCGCCGCCGCTCACGGGCGCGTCGACGCAGTACCTCGCTCCCGGCGCCGCTCCGCCCGCGGCACCCGTCGCGAAACCGCAGGGCCGGTCGCCGCGTCGGGCGCTCATCGTCGCCGCGGCGATCGTGCTGCTGGGCGTACTGGGAGTCGGTGCGTTCCTCTGGTCCCAGACCCCCGAGCCGGCTCCTGCCGCCGAATATCCGGCAGTAGAGGGCGAACTCGGCTCGCATCTAGAGCAATTACAGCAGAGCGTCGAGCCATGATGCCGACGCACACCCCGAGGAGGAGGACGACCGTGCGACTGAGACGGATCACCGCGATCGCCGCGCTCGTATTCGTGTTGACGGGCTGCGCGAGCAGTTTGAGCTACGACGCCGCCACCGCTGCCGCCCTGCAGGAGCGCGTGCTCGGGGTCACCGACTCCGCGGCGGCATCCGACTTCCCCACCGCGCTGTCGAGGATCGCAGAGTTGCGGACGGCAGCGGACGAGGCGCTCGCGCGTGGTGATATCACGCAGGAGCGGCACGCCGACATCCACGCCGCCGCAGACCTCGTGCAGGCCGACAGCGAGACCGCGATCGCGGTGGAACAGCAACGCATCGCCGATGAGGAGGCAGCGGCAGCGGCCGCCGCGGAGCAGCAACGCATCGCCGACGAGGACGCGGCAGCAGCGGCCGCCGAGCAGCAACGCATCGCGGACGAGCAGGCTGCCGCGGCCGAGGAGGCGGCCCGTGACGAGGTGGAGAAGCGCAACAAGGACGACGAGGACAAGGACAAGGACGGCGACGACTGAGCCGCCGAAGCCGGCCCCGTCAAGCGAGGGCGAGCAGCCGGTCGGCCTCCGACCGGGCCCACCGTTCCGCATCGAGCACTCCCTCGAGTGACCTCTCGCCTCCGTCGTGCGAGTCCACCACCGCATCGACGGTGTCGAGGATGCCCAGGTAACCGATCCGCCCCGCGTGAAAAGCCATGACCGCCTGCTCGTTCGCGGCGTTGAACACCGCCGGCCAGGTGCCGCCGGCTCGCCCCACCGCCTTGGCGAGTTGCACGGCGGGGAAGGCGGCATCGTCGAGTGGCTCGAAGGTCCAGGTGCTCGCGGTCGTCCAGTCGATCGGCACACCCACCCCCGGTACTCGGTGGGGCCAGTCGAGGCCGAGCGAGACGGGAAGGCGCATGTCGGGCGGCGATGCCTGCGCGATCGTCGATCCGTCGACAAATTCGACCATGGAGTGCACGAGCGACTGAGGATGCACGGTCACTTCGATGCGGTCGTACGGGACACCGAACAGCAGATGCGCCTCGATCACCTCGAGACCCTTGTTCACCAGGGTCGCGGAGTTCGTCGTGATCACCAGTCCCATGTCCCAGGTCGGGTGCGCGAGAGCCTCGCGCGGCGTCACATCCGCCAGCGAGTCCCGGCTCCGGCCCCGGAACGGCCCACCTGACGCGGTGAGCACGAGTCTGCGCACCTCGTCGGCCGCGCCTGCACGCAGCGCCTGCGCGATCGCGGAGTGCTCCGAGTCGACCGGCACCAGCTGACCGGGCCGCACGCGACTGGTGACGAGCTCGCCACCGACGATCAGACTCTCCTTATTGGCCAGGGCGAGCGTCGCGGTCGTCTCGAGCACGGCGAGCGTCGGCCCGAGTCCCACGGATCCAGTGATCGCGTTCAGCACCACGTCGGCGTCGACGGTGCGCACCAGCTGCTCGGCTTCGCGCGCGCCCAGCGCGACATGGTCGACCCCGAACTCCGCGGCCTGCGCATCGACACCGGCACGGTCGGACCCCGCGCCGAGTCCGACGACCTCGAACCGCTCCGGGTTGGCCCGGATGACGTCGAGCGCCTGCACTCCGACGGACCCAGTGGAGCCGAGGATGATGACGCGACGCATTCCGTCATCCTCTCACCGGGGCGGATCACCCGCGAGCGACGCCTACTGGTCCGCGACGACGTCGGCTTCTACTGCACCGCGAGGATGTCGGCGACGAAGACCAGGGTGTCGGTGGGGCCGAAAGCGGCCCCTTCGGGCACTGCGTCGCCGTACCCCTCCGAGGGTGGGATGACCGCGATGACCTGGGAGCCGACAGTCTGACCTACCAGGGCCTGTCCGAAGCCGGGGATGACGCCGTCGGTGGTGAACGGAACGGGCTCACCGCGCTCCCAGCTCGAGTCGAACACCTCGCCGGTGCCCCAGACGACGCCGGTGTAGTGCACGGTGACGTTGTCGCCCTCGGCGACCTCCGTGCCATCGCCGACCTTGAGTGCGGCGATCCGCAGCTCTGCGGGCGGGTCGGTTGCGGGGATCGTGATGGTGGGGGCGCCGTCCTCGGCCAGTTCGACCGTCGGGAAGCCCTCGGGGGCAGGCTGGTCCTCGCCGTCGGCCCGCGGCAGCACCTCGACGGGGGCGCTGACCTCGTTCACGTCGACGACGAGCACGACCGAGTCGGTGGCGGTCAGGCCGATCTCGGCGCCGCCCTGCTCGATCCCCTCGATCGGCGGGATGACGCTCGCGATGCGGGCGCCGGCTGCCGAGCACTTGAGCACCTCGATCAGGGCCGGCAGCGTGGTATCGCCGAGAGTGATCTGCTGCGCGTCGGCGGTCAGCGCGGTGACCGGCTCGCCGGTGGTCGCGTTGAAGCCCTGGATGTCGACGTTCACCGATCCGCCGTCCTCCGCTTCGTCGCCCTCACCGGCGTCGATCACGGTGCGCTCGGTTGCGCTCGCGGTGAGCGGCGACGGGAACTCGACCGACGGGGTGTCGTCGGCGCCGCCGGTCACCTCGATCTTGTCGGAGTTCGCGCCCGACGGCGTGCAGTCTCCGGTTGATGCTGTCTCTCCCCCACCACCGCTGCATCCGACAAGGGCGATCACCACCGATGCGAGCGCCGCGGCGGTGAGGGCTTTCCGTGCGAGAGGGAAGGAGTAGGGCACGAGGCTGCTTTCTGGAGGGAGCGTCCGCGATCTCGCGGCGGGAACAGTCAGGACGAGCGACCAAGTCTGATCCAGTCGCATAAGCGGAAGCTGAACGCCCCACCCAACGAGGGTAGCCGCTCCGACGGGACCACCGGCGACGCGGTGGAAGGTCAGCCGGCGACGATGGTCGGCTCGTGATGCACGGGAAAGTCGACCGATGCCGCGATGAAGCACTTGGCGGCGGCCTCGGCATGGAGCCGGTGAGCCGACTCCAGATCGCCGGCCGAGATGGTCACCCGGGGGCGCAGCGTCACCGATTCGAAGTGCCCGCCGCCATCCGGAGTCTGCACCATCGTTCCGGTCGCGGCATCCGTGTAGGCGGTGACGACGATGCCGTTGGCAGCCGCGACGTGCAGGTAGCTGAGCAGGTGGCACTGGCTGAGCGCGGCGACGAGCATCTCCTCCGGGTTCCAGCGATCGGCGTCGCCGTGGAATACGCGGTCGCTCGAGCCGTCGATCGGATGCTTGCCCGCTGCCGTCACGCGATGGTCGCGACCGTATGCGCGGTAATCGGACGTGCCGCTGCCGCGGTCTCCGGTCCACTCGATGTCGACGGCGTAGCGATGGTCGAGATGCATCTGTCCAGGCTACCGATCGGGTGCGCCATGCGGCGGGGCGCACGGCGGGGCGCGGAAGTAGGCTGATCGGGCCATGACCGATACCCTGCGTCCCCCTGCCACGCTGCCCGCTACCGCCTCGGATGTCGCCGGTGAACCCGCCGCTGATTCCGAGGCTCCCGGGCGCCTCATCCGCACCGCTGTTCCCGGTCCCCGCTCGGTGGAACTACACCGGCGACGGCAGGCCGTCGTGCCCGTCGGCGTCGGGTCGGCGTTGCCGATCTACCTCGACCGTGCGCACGGAGCCATCGTGGTGGATGTCGACGGGAACCGGTACATCGACCTCGGCTCGGGGATCGGGGTGATGACGGTCGGTCACACCGATTCCGTGGTCGTCGCGGCGGCGACCGCGCAGGCGGCGCAGCTCACCCACGCGATGTTCACGATCACGCCGTACGAGGGGTACGTGCGGGTCGCCGAGCTGCTCGCCGAGCACACTCCCGGCCACCATGCCAAGAAGACGGTACTGGTGAACTCTGGAGCGGAGGCGGTCGAGAACGCGGTCAAGGTCGCCCGCAAGTACACGGGGCGAAGCGGCGTGGCGGTGCTCGACCACGCCTATCACGGACGCACCAACCTCACGATGGCGATGACCTTCAAGGCGATGCCCTACAAATCGGGCTTCGGACCGTTCGCCTCGGACATCCACCATGCACCGGGGTCGTACCCCTACCGGGACGGCCTCAGCGGAGCGGACGCCGCAGCGCGCACGATCTCGTGGCTGGAGAAGTCTGTGGGTGCTGCAGATCTCGCCTGCATGATCGTCGAGCCGATCCAGGGAGAGGGCGGCTTCATCGTGCCCGCGGACGGGTACCTCGCCGCCTTGCAGGGGTGGTGCACAGCCAACGGCGTGGTCTTCGTCGCCGATGAGATCCAGAGCGGGATGGGGCGCACCGGCGCGTGGTTCGCCGTCGAGCACTCGGGCGTGGTGCCCGACCTGGTGCTCAGCGCCAAGGCGATCGCGGGTGGGCTGCCGCTCGGTGCGGTGACCGGCCGCGCCGAGATCATGGACGCCACGCACGTCGGCGGGCTCGGCGGCACCTTCAGCGGCAATCCTGTGTCTGCCGCTGCGGCGATCGCCGTGTTCGACCGGATCACCGAGGGCGGTCTGCTCGCGGAGGCGTCGCGTATCGAGTCGCAGCTGCGTCCCGCCCTCGACGGGCTCGCGGAGAAGTACGACGTCATCGGCGACGTGCGCGGCATCGGTGCGATGCTCGCCATCGAGCTCGTCGACCCCCGTACCGGTGCGCCGGACTCCGCCGCCGTCGCCTCGATCGCGTCCTACGCGGCGCAGCACGGAGTGATCGTCCTGACCGCCGGCACGTCGGGCAATGTGCTGCGCTTTCTCCCGAGCCTCGTCATCGGGTCCGCGCTGCTGGACGACGCGGTGAGCGTGCTCGACGACGCCCTCGCCGCCCTGTGATCGGCTGAGGTGCGCGAGCGTCATCCGCTCGATTTCGCGGGCTCCGTCGAGTTGGCCGTCGTGCGGCGAAGCGGATTCGACGAGTCCCGCCATATCGGCGCCGCCGTCGTGGTCGGGCCGGATGGCCAGGTGCTGCGAGAGCTCGGCGATTCCGGGATGGATGTCTTCGGCCGCTCCACGCTCAAACCTTTCCAGGCGCTGGCCGTACTCCGCTCGGGCGTCGAGTTCGACGGCGTCGCGGCCGCGTTGGCGACGGGGAGCCACAGCGGCACGCCGAAGCACGTCGCGGAGGTGTCGTCGATGCTCACCTCGGCTGGACTCGACGAGGGGCGTCTCCAGTGTCCGCCTGCATGGCCGACCGATCGGGACGCGTCCGCGGCGGAACGGACGGCACGTGGGTCGCCCAGGCGGGTGACCATGAACTGCTCGGGGAAGCACGCCGCGTTCCTCATGGCGTGCGTTCACAACGAATGGTCGTCGGATGACTATCTCGAGCCCACGCATCCGCTGCAGCGCCGCATCCATTCCACCATCGCGGAGCTCACGGGCGACGACGTGGGCGTGGTCGGGGTGGACGGCTGCGGCGCGCCGACCTTCGCGACCCGGCTGCGAGCGCTCGCTGTCGGGATCGGTCGGTTCACGGGCGGCCTGGATCCGGACGCCACACGGATCCGAAATGCCGTCTTCGCCGACCCGTGGGCGATCGACGGTCCTGGGCGCGCGAATACGCGGGTGATCGAACGGCTGGGCGTGTTCGCCAAGGGCGGGGCGGAGGGTGTGCTCGTGCTCGGCACAGTGGACGGACTCGGGGTCGCGGTCAAGGTGCTGGACGGCTCGGCTCGCGCGACCACGATGATCGGCTTGGAACTGCTGGTCGCGGTGGCCGCGATCTCCCGTACCGATGCGGATGACACGATCGCCGCGACCACCTCGCCGGTGCTCGGCGGCGGGGAGCCCGTCGGCGCGCTGCTCCCCCTGTTCTGAACGGCAGGTTCCGAGCGGCGGGCGCTGCCGCGGCGGGCTCTGCGCGGCGGGCTGTTCCGAGGCTCACTCGGTTGAGACTGCCGCTTCTGCGACATGCTGCGCGAGCGAGCCCGCAGAACCGGCAGACTCAGCTCGATCTCCCGCGGAAGATACTCCGAGGTCGACCGTGGACGACTGCTCCTCGGCCTTCTGTGGAGACAGGAGCTGCCTGTGCTGAGCGGGCGATGGGGCTCATAGGGCGGACATCCTGTGTGCATGAGTCGTGCTGAAGGGCTTCCCCACGTCATCGCGGACCGCCCGTTTCGAGTGGCGGAGGGCCTGAATGCCGGAGTGTCGCTGAGCCGCCTGCGCGCGACGGATCTGGAGAGGACTGTGTGGGGCGTTCGATCGTCCCACCGGATAGCGACGCTGACGGATGTCTGTCGGCTTCTCGCGGTGCGGGTGCCGGAGCACGCGTTCTTCTCGCATTCCACCGCGGCTTTGCTCTTCGGTGTTCCGCTGCCATGGGAATTCGAGCACGACTCCCGCCCGCATGTCTCGGTTGCCCTGCCTCAGCACGCTCTCCACTCCGCGGGCTTGCGTGGACACCGCATGACGATCACTCGCACTGACATCACGACGCGCGGAATCTTGCGGCTTTCGTCTCCCGCACGCACCTGGTGCGATCTCGGCGGACTCTTGCAGCTGGGAGATCTGGTTGCCGCGGCGGACTTCCTGGTGCACCGGCGGCATCCGCTGGTCACCATCGGAGCGCTCGAGGACGCGGTCGAGAGCTATCCCTCTCGACGGGGGCTCAGCCGACTGAAGGCGGCGCTTCCTCTGGTCAGCGACGCGGCCGAGTCGCGGCCGGAGTCGAAGCTGCGCGTGATCCTCATTCAGGCGGGATTCACTCGGCTGCTCATCAATCATGTGGTCACGGATCGGTTCGGAGAATTCGTAGCGCGTACGGACATCGCGCTCGTCGGGTATCGCGTCGTGATCGAGTACCAAGGCGATTACCACCGCCGCACACCCGGGCAGTGGCGTGCGGACATGAGCCGGCGATCACGAGTCGAATCGACCGGGACGCGGGTCATGGAGATCAACGCCGACGACCTGAGGAACCCGGCCGAATTGATCGCCCGCATCTGGGCCCTGATTCGCGTCGGCAGTTGAGAGTGGCGGGCGGCACCGTCGCGAACGCGCCGGCTTCAGAGCGCTGAGACTGCCGCTTCTGCGACCTCGCTGGGCGCAAAAGCCGCCGAAGCGGCAGTCTCGATCGGCCGCGTGCGCCGAGCCCGCGGGTACGGCTCCAGCTGTCTTGATCGAGTGACTAGGGGGTGCGGGCGAGGCGGCGCGCGCGTGAGGCAGAAGCGACCTGGGAGCCGATCACGATGATGATCGCGACGAGGAAGACCGCGGATGCGATCACGTTCGCCTCCGCCGGGATCCCCCGGGCCGCCGAGACGTAGACGAACTTGGGGAAGGTGGTCGCCGCCCCGGAGTTGAAGTTGGTGATGATGAAGTCGTCGAAGCTCAGCGCGAACGACAGCAGCG
>CAXTLO010000082.1:0-10405 GCA_964244965.1 uncultured Marisediminicola sp. | reverse complement strand
GGTGAAGTGATCGCAGCGATGCGGGACGCCGCGCCGCTGATGTGGACTCGGAAGCCTGAGCACAGCACGTTCCTCGAGTTGCGCCTCGGATCCGGGGCTATCCCGTCGAGGAACACACTGCGGATGCCGTCCCGCACTGATGCGGATATTGAGTACTGGGAGCAGGCCGCTGCGGTGCAGGACCGGTTTTCGACGATCGCTGGGGTGCCGGTGATCGAGAACCTGGATCGTTGCGGCGCGCTCGGCATTGCCGGTACGGGGGCTGTCGCCAGTGACGTCGCGCGGTCGATGGTGGTTCAGCTTGCCGGCTTGCACAGCCCCGCGGATCTCGTTATCACCGCGTTCGCGGGTGGTGACGCGCGACCGGTGTGGGAGTGGCTGAAATGGCTCCCGCACGTCGATTCGATCTTCACCCCGCTGAACGGGTCGGGTCTCGCTGGAGACTTCGGAACCGCGTCGAAACTCGCCGCGGAGTTGGAGGAGCTGATCTCCGATCGACGCGCAGGCAACACCGGCAACGGCACGGTAGTCAGGTCGCGACTCATCGAATCGGACAGCGCCGATGACCTGCACGGGGAGGCTGTCGACCGGCTCCCCGCCCTGCCGGCGGTCGTGGTGCTGGTCACCGCGGACGCGCCGGTGGAACGAGCTCGACTGGTCGCGATCGGGGAGGACGGCCCCGACGTCGGTGTGTTCCTGATCTGGCTTGCGGGTTCCGTCGAGCAGCTCCCGGTGGTCTGCCGGACCTTTGTCGACGTCGCCGAGGATCGGCGCGGGACGGTGGGGCTGATCCGTTCCGGGGTGACGGTCCCGTTGACCGAGCTCGAGGCGGTGGATGAACTAACCGCGGCGAACACCGCCCGGTTGATCGCGCCCGCCGAGGACGACGGAGCCCGAGTTCTTGATGAATCGGACCTGCCGCACAGCGTCGCTCTGCTGTCGCTGTTCGATCAGCCGATCGCCGATCAGGTGGACGCGGTCACCGAACGGTGGGTGAAAACCGACTCCCTCACCGGCCGGTGGGTTCCCGGACGGGAGCGGAACCCGGGCGGGCTTCGCGCGCTCGTCGGGCAGGGCGCTACCGCTCCCATGCATCTGGACCTGCGCCGGCATGGGCCGCACGCGCTGGTGGGTGGGACGACCGGGTCTGGGAAATCGGAGTTCTTGCAGACCTGGATCATGGCGATGGCTGCGGAGTACAGCCCGGACCGGGTCACGTTCCTCCTCGTCGACTACAAGGGCGGGTCTGCTTTCGCGGACTGCGTGACCCTGCCGCACACTGTCGGGCTGGTCACCGATCTCACCCCACCGTTGGTGCGCCGGGCGTTGACCTCCCTCCGAGCAGAACTTCGCTACCGGGAGCAACTGCTGAACCGCAAGAACGCGAAAGACTTGGAATCCCTGGAACGGCGGGCAGATCCGGAAGCACCCCCGGTGCTGGTGCTGGTCATCGACGAGTTCGCCGCCCTGATCGGTGAGGTACCGGAGTTCGTTGACGGGGTGGTCGACATCGCCCAGCGCGGCCGGTCGCTCGGGATCCACCTGATCATGGCGACTCAAAGGCGGGCGGGGATCATCCGTGACAACCTTCGCGCGAATACCAACCTCCGGGTTGCCCTCCGGGTGGCGGACGAGGCGGACAGCACCGATGTGATCGGTAACCGGTCAGCGGCGTCGTTCGACCCGGGGACGCCCGGGCGCGCGGTGGCGAAACTCGGCCCGGGACGGCCGCTGGATTTCCAGACCGCGTACCTCGGATCGATCACGACCGTCGGAACCGTCGACGCAGACGTTGAAGTCGCAGACCTCCGGTTTGGAGCGACCAGCCCATGGCCCGCCGCCGGCCCCGCAGCAGCAGCTGAGCAGGTCACCGACCGCCGTGACATCGAACGGCTCGCGGCCACCATCCGGCGATCGGCATCCGCCCGAAATCTGACGGCGCCCCGGCGCCCGTGGCTGGACACGCTGCCCGAGGCGATTGACGTGACAACGACCACGGTCAGGAACGGCATCGGGGTGGGGGTGATCGACGAGCCGGAGCAGCAACGTCAGCGGCCGTGGGCGATCCGGCCGGACACCGACGGGAACATCTCCATCCTCGGCACCGGCGGTACAGGGAAATCCACCGCCCTTCGCACCGTCGCGACCGGTGCGTCGCTGAAAGCCGAGAAAGACCCGGTGGTGATCTACGGTCTCGACTTCGCCGGCGGGGCCCTGGACCTTCTCGAACAGCTGCCCACAGTCGCGTCGGTGATCACCGGTACCGACCGGGAGCGGGTCGCCCGGGTGGTGAAGCTCCTCCGCGCTGAGGCGGACGACCGGACCATGCGGTTCGCCGCCAGCCGAGCAGGGAACCTCACCGACTATCGTGCCGTGTCCGGCCGAGCGGGGGAGCCGCGGATCCTGGTCCTCATCGACGGGATGGCGGCGTTCCGTGCCGAGTACGAATTCAGTCCCGGGAGCCTGTTCGACGACGTCGCGAAGCTGATGGGCATCGGCAGGCAGGTAGGGATGCACTTCGTGATCACCGCCGACCGGTACGCGGCGTTCCCGACCGGGATGCTCGCCAGCATCCAGACCCGGCTGGTGCTTCGCCTGGCAAGCGACAGCGACCATCAGATCGCCGGTGTGCCGACCGGGATGCTCACCGATGCGCTACCAGGACGGGCGGTCATCGGCGGGCACGAGATCCAATTGGCTGTCACCGGCGGAACCGCGGATCTCACCGCACAAGCCGCAACCATCGGTGTCATCGCTGCCTCCCTCCGGGACGCTGGTGTTCCCGATGCGGCGCCGGTCGAGCGGCTGCCGGAGGTCATCGAGATCGGGACCCTCCCGGCGCTGGTCGGGGAACTGCCGGTACTCGGCGTCTCCGACGAGACTCTCGACCCGGTCGGTGTCCCCCTCGACGGCCTGTTCGTGGTCACCGGACCGTTCGGGTCAGGGCGCACCACCACCGTCAAGACGATCATCCAGTCGCTGACCGTCACGCGACCGGGCCTCCGCCGCTACCTCCTCGCCGGCCGCCGATCCCAGCTGGCCGGGAGTGCCCGTTGGACCGGGACCGGTATAGGCGACAGCGCGGCAATGCTCGCGGTCGAGCTCGCCACTGAGATGGAGAACGCGGATGAGACACCTCAGTTGATGGTCGTCATCGAGCAGGTGTCCGATTTCGAGGCCCTACCCGCGGAAGGCGACATCGCCCGGCTAATTAAGGCCGCCCGCCGCGCGGGGGTGATCGTCATCGCGGAGACCGACACCGTCACCGGCGGCAGCGCCTGGCAGATCTACACCGAGCTGAAGACAGCCCGAGCCGGGATCGTCCTCCAACCGGAAGAAACCGACGGGGTCACCTTGTTCCGCACCGCGTTCCCTCGGGTGACTAGAGCCGACTTCCCGCCCGGCCGCGGAATCCTGGTCAACGCCGGACGGATCACCCGCGTTCAGGTTGCCACTCCGACTGTCGACGCACCGTTGCCAGCTGACCGGTGACGCCCCAAAGCGGGGCACGTGATGCTCCAACGCGTGTTGCTGACCTACTCTCGGAAGAACAGGTCGTCTACCCGGCGATACCGGACAAACCCAGGGAGTCCCCATGCCGAACATGAACGTCACCTACGCCGAGCTAAACTCGAACGCCGACCGCCTCATCGCCGGACGCGACGAGATCAACACCACCCTGAACCGGCTGCAGTCGCAGATTCAGGCTCTCGTCGCGCAGGGGTTCACCACTGACAAGTCCTCCGGCGCGTTCTCCGACGCGTACACCCGGTTCACCACCGGCGCGACGAACACTATCGGCGGGCTCAACGATCTGTCGACATTCTTGCGCACCACCGCGCAGACCCTCGGCGACGTCGACGCGCAAATCGCATCCCGCATCGTTTAACCGCCGCGTATGGCTGAACTGGTACCGACGAACCCCGGAGGGTGAGTGATGGTTGATCTGCGCGTGTCGCAAGCCGTTGTCGACGGTGTCGCTCAGGCTCTGACCACCGCGGCGGGGCCTCTGCAAGCCAACAGCGGGATTACCAGCGGAGGCGACGGTGTTCTCGGTTCCACCGCGGTCGCTGGTGCACTGCGCGGTTCCGCGGAGATCCAAGCGCTCCGCGCTGACACCGCCGGTACCGCGCTGACCACCCTGGGAACAAACGCGTCCGGTTCGGTAGCGCAACTGCTCAGCACCGACGCGGATCTCGCCCGGATGGCAGGCTGAGATGGTGTGGACACGAGAGGATCCCGGTGCTGGTGAACCGGGCGGTATCCGGGCGCAAGCGCGCCTCCGCACCGACGCCGCGCAGCAGCTTCGCGCGACCACCCTCCCCGGCCTGAACCAGGCGCTGACCGCGGCCGGCTCCCCGGACTGGCAATCGAAAGCCGCTACCGCAGTCGCCGCCGTCGCGGACACCATCGTCCCCGAAGTCACCGCGCTGATCACCGCATTCGATAACGACGCGGCTGCGCTGACCGCCTACGCTTCGGAAGTCGAGCAGATCAAAGACGCCGCGATGGCCCTACGGATCCAGGAAGCCCGGACCCTGGAAACCGCCGGTATGTGGGAACGGAAGATCGACGCCGTCCGGAGCGCACCCAGAGACGGGCCGCTGAACGAGGACGTGCCCGCGTCGCTCGAAATCAACCGTCTGGAGACCAGCGCCGCTACAACCGACGCGTCCCTGAAAGCGGTGCAGGCCCAATGGGATGACCTCGAACAACGCCGCCGCACCGCCGACAGCACCTGCGTCACCGCTCTCACAGGTGCCGGCTCCCGCGGCAACCTCGCCGGACTCACCGGCAAGACACTCAGCGGACTAAGCGCGTCGCAGCTTCTGGATCGGATGACCGGGATGACCGCCGCTGAGGTCACCGTACTGTTCACCCAGCACCCGGAGCTCGGCAAGGTACTCGCCACCGCGGCCGACCCGACCGCTGTCGCCGCCTGGTGGGCGTCCATCGCCGGCACCCCCGTCGACGCCGGCAAAGACGGGGTCGCCGACCCCTCCGCAGCTCAAGCCGCGCTCATCGGGATGATCCCCGCGGTGATCGGCAACCTCGGCGGGATCGCGTACACCCATCGGGACCAAGCGAACCGGGCGGTGCACAAAGCCGAGCTGGCGAACTTACAGCAGATCGAGAAGGAGGGGGCCGAACTCCTCGACATGCAGGACATCTACGGGTACGAGAAGCTGCTCGCGGATAGCGGCTACGACGCGGGAACATTTGGGACGGCGCTGGGGACTTCCATGGCGATCAAGAACACGCTCGACTCCTCACGAGGGATCGACTACCAGCTTGTGCAGTACCAACCTGGGTCTCCACCGCTCGCTGCGATCTCTGTCGGGAACATGGACACTGCCAGCCAGGTCACTACCAACGTGCCCGGGATGGGAAGCAGTGTGAGCGGATCGGTCGAAGAGTGGACCGGTGCAGCACGCAATCTGCACGCCGCGCAAAGCGCGCTGAATGGCGACTACGGTACGGAGACCGGCCTGGCGGTGGTCGCCTGGCTCGGATACGACGCTCCGCCGCTCGCTCAGGACGGCCACCTCGATGTGTTCTACTCGGATCGTGCTGAGACTGGCGGAGCAGACCTGTCGAGATTCCTGGAGGGCGTTACGGCCTCGCGAGGCTGGCAGCCAGGTGAGAACCTTTCTCTAGTGGGGCACTCTTATGGCACGACGACGGCCGGATTCGCGGCAGCTCAGACACCAGTCGACAACCTCACCCTCCTTGCCTCCGCCGGGCTGGACGATTCCATCGCCTCCGCGTCCGAGCTGAAGGTCCCGGTCGGCCACGTCTGGGCGTCGGAGGCGAACGCAGACGCGATCGCTGACATCGGCCGCGGGCCAATCACGGTGGCTCACACCGAGAATCCCTACGGGGTTGGATCTGAACCCCGCCACTACGCATCCACCCTGGGGTCAGAGCACCGGGTCAACCCGGTCGATCCCCAGTTCGGGGCAAGCGTGTTCACCTCGGAGGCCGGGACGTTTGGAAGCGACGTTCTGCTTGCGACGACAGGACACGGCGCACATCCGCAGATGAACGCCTACCTGGATGGAACTTCGACGTCAGAGCAGGGTTACCTCGACAGGAACAGCACCTCCCTGCACAACACCGCGGGCACATCTCTCGGCATCGGACGCGACGTGTTACTCCTAGACCGGTGAGACGCCTCGAGCCTGCTCCCACGTTGGTCGCTTCTCTCGTCATCCTCGGAGTTGTAGCGCTCGGCATCGGAGGCTGCGCCACCCAACAAGAAGAGAGCCCGGAGATGACCTACGACGAAGCGCTCACCGAACTTGAGGGACTCCTGACACCCGTCCAGGACGTCGTCGGTGGGGATTGGGAGAACCTCGACGGTGGTGCCGAGCGTTGCTCGCTGCCAAATGGCGACACCGGCGCATGGTCGCCGAGCGCGCGACTTGGTTCGGGTGTCCCCGCAGAGCAACACCAGACGATCGTCGACCAGGTGGTCCAGATTTGGACCGACGCGGGATTCGAACCAGTTGTCACCAAGCGTCCCCCAGTCGAGGGCATCGTAGTCACCGAGGTCGGTTACCCCGCTGACGGATACGGGGTCGACGGGCTCTATCTCGCCTTCTCGGTGGGCGTGAACTCGACGTCGGTCGAAGGTCAAACCCGATGCGTTCCCGGTGATGCGGCGCAGATCAACGAGGATTACCAGGAACAGCAGGGCAACTGACATCCATGCTCGCGCAGAACCCGCCCCAGCAAATCAGGGCGCGGGTGTTCACATCGGACAAGACCACATACTCGTCGGAGATTCTCGCGGGGTCGAGCGAACATACCGCTCATCCGCTTGTTGACGCCGGCCTGGCTTCAACTACAACAGAGGACCGAGGCTACCTGGACCGCGCAACGGCTCCTCTCAGAAACGCTGCAGCGACGAGTATCGGTCTTGAGCAGGCAATGGTCTCGGGCCGATGAGCAGCCGCGACTGGAAGCTGACTCGCGTCGTCGTGGTGACTGCCCTCGTTGCGGTCGGGCTGAGCGCGTGCACCCCAACCGAGAGGGAGGTGACCATGAACTACACCGACGCTGTCTCCGAGCTTGACGAGGCGATGGTCGCATCTCAGCAGGTCATCGGTGGGGAGTGGGAGGTGCTCGATGCTGGCGCGGAACCCTGCTCGATGCCCGATGGAACCGGAGCCCGCGCACCGCTTTCTCGTCTCGGCGGTGGGCTAGCGCTTGACCGGCAACCCGAGATCATCCGCATGGTGTCGGCAGAGTGGGCTGCGGCAGGGTTTAGTGCAACGGAGGTTCAGCTCCCACCGGGCGGCTTGATCACCGCAGAGCTCCGTTACCCAGAGTCTGGTGAAGACGAGAACGGTGTTTATCTCCGGCTGGAGATGGCACCAGACGCATCCCGGGTCAGCGGGCAGACGCGTTGTGCCGATGGCGATGTCGTGCAGATCAACGAGGAGTACCAGAAACAGCAGGGCAACTGACACCCGCGCGGTCGCTTAGAAGGTGAGCGCTGCCCAGTACCCTCGGGTGATGATCGACTCCGGAATCGGTATCGTCCTCGGCCTCATCTACGCAGGCGTCGTGGCCTTGGCCATTGCTCTGGTGATCCTCCTCGCCCGGCTGATCCTCGCGGCCACGAAGACGCTGGACACCATCACCGAGGAACGTCGTTTCCGCATCGACCTTCTGATCGCCGAGCGTGGCGGCGAGCTCGAGCTCTGACCCGTCACTCGTCGCTGATCACCCGGTACCCCTGCCCGGCGATTGCCGTCTGCGCCTTCTCAAGCTCCTGCCCCGCCTCCGCAATCAGCCGCGCGGCGATCGCCAGGTGGTCGCCGGCGATCTGAACCTGGACGGCGGGATCCACGCCTCGGTCGACCTCGGTGACGTCGTGAGTGTCCAACGACCGGGTCAGCCCGTCGGTCAGCGATGTCAGAGCCTGGGGCATCTGATGGGCGACGTTCTTCAGGTTGCCGAGCACCGCGTACACGACCGGCGCGGGCAGGGATGTGTAATTCAGGTGGTTGATCGCCCGGATCGATTCGTACGCGTCGTCGGCGTGCTGCACGATTCTGGGGGTCTTCTCCTCCGACATGGCACCGATCCTGCCAGTGACCGGCGACAGCGAAGACGTCGGTGCCCGCCGCCATACTGACGGGATGGTCGACACGAAGCTGACGAAGTCCGCCGGTGAGCATCACGTCTGCTCTGTGCTGTCCCGTCTCGGTTGGGGTGCCGCGCTCACCCGCGACGGGTTGGAACGCACCGACATCCTCGCTGTCAGTACCACCGGGCCGCGGCGAGTGATCGAGGTGCAGGTGAAAGCCGCGAACGGTTCCAACCCGGCAACCTCCTGGCCGCTCGGGTTGAAGTCTCAGCAGGCCGCGCTCAGCGACGCTGAGTGGTTTGTCCTCGTCGCGCTGCCGGCCGACCCGGTGGAGCCGCCGCGGTGCTTCGTCGTCCCACGCGACCATGTCGCGGCCGCCGCATGGATCGTCCATCAAGCCTGGCTCACCGATCCGACCATCGAGCCGGGGAAACGGAACGTCCGCGTCGATCGCGCGCGGGTCGCGCTACACCACTGGGAGGGGTACGAGAACCGGTGGGACCTGCTGAAAGGGTCAACGCACGACGCACCGGTGCTGCTGCCGGCGTCGGTGCGGGAGCAGGCGACGCTCGAGCGGGTGGGTCTGCCGCCGGAGCATCCGTGGCACGACGAACTACCGGAATGGTGACCTGCCCGATCTTCTGCGTGTTTGCTCGGTAACCTGAGGCATGAGGTTGTATAAATCCCGCGGACACGCGCTCTTCGTGACGATCGCGGGTGCGGGCGGGCTGGTGCTCGCGCTGGTCAGCATGGTCCTCAACTTTCACCGCGTCGCCAGCTGGTTGCCTCTGCTGGTCATCATGCTTCTCCCTCTCGGAGTCGGGATTGCTAGCCTCCGCGCTCAGCGAGCCGAACAACTTCGGGGTGACTGATGACGCCATCGCTGACGCTGAAAGCCGGTCAGTAGCCTGAACCGTGGCTACCCGCATCCAGTCCGAGATCCCCAACCACCTCCAGCAGGAAGCGGGGGACGTCGCCGCCGAGCTGGAAGTCTCCGTGGCCGACCTCGCTCTGAGCGCGTTCGAGGGGTATGCGGACGGGGTCCGCGTCGCCCGCCGTGGTGACACCGACGAACACTCCGGGTTCACCGTCACCGACCTCCAGGGATCGGCCGGCGGACTCGACGCTCGCGAGCTCGAAGGTACAGAGGACTGGCTGACCACGGAGTCTCCCGACGGCGGGAGACCTCGATGAGATACGTGAACTTTTGGTACGTCACCGGCGCGATCGCGACCCTCGGCATCTCAGTGGCACTCGGCGACCTCTGACATGGCCGGTCTCGGAGCGGTCGGCGCCGGCTGGGGCGCGTTCATCGGAACCGACATCCGAGAACGAAGGAAGGCCGCCGACCTCCCGGCCGATCTACCGGACAGCACCCACCCGCGATCTCAATGGTTCGACCCGCTGGTCACCGTCGCCATCTCAGCCGGACTGATCGGTATAGGTCTCGCCATTGCGATTATCGGCGAGACGATCACCGGTTGGCGATCATCACTTGTCGGGCCGACGGTCACAGCGATCGCGCTGATCAGCGTCGCCGGAGTCGTGGTCTTCGCCCTGGCGGCGCGAACGCGCAGTCACCGATGATCGCAAGTGGGGCAGTGGAAGCATCGACCTCGGATGGATCGGCACCGCTCTAGGCTGACCTCATGGCCATGCCCGGCAGGTTCCCGTTCTGGTACCGGACGCCGCTCGTGGCATGGTTCGTCATCATCGGTGGCGGGATCCAGGGTCTCCTAGGAGCCTTCTTCCTCGTCAGCGGCATCGTCATCCCTGACCTGTTCGTGGCCGGCGTCGGTGCGGTGTTCACCGGGGTCGCCGTCCTCGGAATTTACGTCGGAGTGATGAGCCGGCGCGCACAGCGCGGTCGGATCTGACCTACGGCCGACAGTGCACGCCTGAACTGACGTGCCGACGCACCAGCCCTGCTGCCGACGTCGACGCGGAACGCTGTCCTACTCGAGCGCGGCGGGTCCCGCCCGGGCGTCCGTGGCGTGACACCCTGCCCAAAGGGTGACCTCGGCGGAGCTTGATCAGCGCCGCGGCAGTTCGGTTCGGCCGTCGTCGCGGACCAGCCCCGGCCGATCTCCGACGTACACCAGAGCCACCTCATGGAGGTTTCCGTCAGCGATGACCGTTCCGACCAGGCAGGACCCCGACCCGGTGATGGGGCATCCGTCATCTTCAAGAATCAGCCACGGTCCGGTCCGGTTCCGCCTGATCCACGGCCGCGTGCACACGGGAATGCCAAAGCCCGAAACGGTCGAAACTCGAATTGGTTTGAATGGCCGCTCACCTCAGTAGAGG
>CAXTLO010000081.1:0-10405 GCA_964244965.1 uncultured Marisediminicola sp. | reverse complement strand
CTCACGAAGCTCTTCGGGGGAAGCGGCATCGGGGTGTTCCGGGGGGAACAGTCAGCGTTACCGGCTCGTCAGCCGCAGTAGGACCGGAAGCGGGGGCTTCCGGTCCTTTTCTGCGTACGAGCCGATCACCGTCCGGCAGCCTCACGCACCCGCTGAACCAGTTCGCGCCAAGGGCCATCCAGCTCCCGCTCTGGCAGGACGATCCGACGATGCGAGACGCGGATCAGGTAGATGAACCGGTCGGGCTGAGGCACCGCGGGCGGGCGCGGATGCCACGGCAGCGCCTCGACCAGCTGCACCCACTCATCGCGGTCGGGCTGCTCCTCGACCCGCACCTGCCAGGTGCGGGTGAGGCCGGCGAAACCGCCGCTGCGTTTCACGGTGATCTTCATCGACACCCGCTCCGGTTCTGCTCGATTCGCTCAGATCTCGATCCCGACCGTACTCCAGGCATCGATGACGGCGCGATGCTCAGTGGAGTCGTCGCCGAACCTGACGAATGCGGCATCCGTCGTCGCGGCGGCGAACTCGGCGAAGTCGCTGTCGGCGCGGATCGACCCGGCGGTGAGGGTGTCGTACCAGATCCGACCGGCGCCTTCCCACGCGTAGCCTCCGATCGCGGTCGAGGCGAGATAGAACGCGCGATTGGGGATCCCCGAATTGAGGTGGACGCCCCCGTTGTCGTCTGCGGTGTCGATGTAGCCCTCCATCGAGCCGGGCTGCGGATCGGTGCCGAGCACGTCGTCGTCGTAGGCGGTGCCCGGCGCCTTCATCGACCGGAGCGCCGATCCCTCCACCTCATCGGTGAACAGGCCGACCCCGATCAGCCAGCTCGCCTGCTCGGCGCTCTGACCGAGGGCGTACTGTTCGACCAGCGTGCCGAAGACGTCGGAGACCGACTCGTTGAGCGCCCCGGACTGTCCCTGGTACGCGAGGTTGGCCGAGTACTGGGTCACCCCGTGGGCGAGCTCATGACCGATGACGGTGAGCGCCGCGGTGAAGCGGCGGAAGACCAGCCCGTCGCCGTCTCCGAATACCATCCTTTCGCCGTCCCAAAAGGCGTTGTCGTACTCCTGACCGAAATGAACGGTGCCGAGGAGAGGTAGTCCGGCGCCGTCAATCGAATCCCGCTGATAGACCTCCTGGAACAGGCGGTGGGTGTGCCCCAAGCCGTCATACGCCTCGTTCACGGCGTCATCTGTCACCGCGACCCCGCCCTCGCGTCGTACCGGTTTTCCAGGCAGCGTCTCGCTCCCTGCGGCGTCGTAGACGATCCGCTCGAGCCCGGAGCGCGCACCGGGCCTCGGGGCGCGGGGGCCGGGGGAGGCGGTCGGAGGAGCGTTCTCTCCCACGCGCACCCCGCGGAACGGCTCATCGAGCGCGAGGGAACGCCTCGCCGCCGCTGCGGCGGGCGCCAGGTCGGGATCGTCGAGTTGTGCGAGCTGGAGGAGAAGGTAGGGAGGGACGATGCAGTGGTGCATGCACGAATGCTGCCATGTGCGGCCGACATCCAGCGAGGTGCCGGGCCCGGTCCGAGGAGGGAATGGCACACTGGACGGATGCCGGGTACAGCGGGTGACAGCGTCGATGTGAGCATCGTGGGTTCCGGCCCCAACGGCATGGCGGCCGCGGTGACGATGGCCCGCGCGGGACTGTCGGTGCGGGTGTTCGAGCGCAACGACACGATCGGCGGCGGGTCCCGCACGCTCGAGCTGACCGAGCCCGGCTACTTGCATGACAATTGTTCAGCCGTGCATCCGATGGCGTTCGCGTCGGCATTCTTCCGCCGGCTCGAACTCGAACGCCGTATCGAGCTCGTCACGCCCGAGATCTCCTACGGGCATCCGCTCGAGGGCGGTCGCGCCGGCATCGCGTGGCTCGACCTCGAACGCACCGTCGAAGGTCTCGGCGTCGACGGACCAGCCTGGCGCTCGCTCGTCGGCGAGCTCTCGCAGGCGGCTCAGCAGATCGCCCAATTCTCGGGGTCGAGCGTGCTGCAGTGGCCGAGATATCCTGCTGCCATCGTGAAGCTCGGCCTGCGCATTCTCGAGCAGGGGTCGCCCCTGTGGAACGCACGATTCCGAGGCGATGTCGCCCCGGCCATGCTGTCCGGCGTGTTCGCCCACGCCATCCGGCCGCTGCCCAGCCTCCCGGCCGCCGCAGCGGGCCTCGTGCTGGCCAGCCACGCGCACGCCCGCGGATGGCCCATCCCTGTCGGTGGGAGCCAATCGATCATCGGCGCCATGCTGGCGGATCTTCGTGCGCACGGCGGCGAAGTCGTGACCGGAGCGGAGATCGCCTCCCTCGGCGACCTTCCCCGCTCCCGCGCCGTGCTGTTCGACACCAGCGCTCGCGGGCTCGTGTCCATCGCCGGGGATGAGCTGCCGACCGCCTACGGGCGTCGGCTGGCACGATTCCGGTACGGCAACGGGGTCGCGAAGGTCGATTTCGCCCTCGACGCACCGGTGCCATGGCGGAACGCCGACCTCCGTCGCGCCGGCACGGTGCACGTCTCGGGGGCCCAAGCCGAGCTCGCCGAGTCTGAGGCGGATGTCACGGCGGGCCGGCATCCGCGGAACCCCTACGTGCTCGCGTCGCAGCCCACCATCTTCGACCCGTCGAGGGCGCCAGCGGGCAGGCACGTGCTCTGGACCTACACGCACGTGCCGAGCGGATCGACCCTCGACCAGACCGAGGCTGTGACTGCTCAGATCGAGCGATTCGCCCCCGGATTCCGCGACACCATCATCGCCTCGGCGAGCGAGTCCGCGGTGCAGGTCGAGCGCCACAACCCGAACTACGTCGGCGGCGACATCTCCGCCGGGGCCACGTCGCTCGGGCAGCTCATCGCTCGGCCCACCCTGTCGATCGATCCGTGGCGCACTCCTGTACCGGGGATCTACCTCTGCTCGAGTTCGACTCCGCCCGGTCCGGGGGTGCACGGCCTGGCCGGCTACTACGCCGCGCGCAGCGCCCTCCGACATGAGTTCGGCCTCGCCCCGCCACGGCTCGGCATCTAAACCCCGCCACGGCTCGGCATCTGAGCGTCGTCCGCCGCGTCAGATGAGTCGACGCAGCGCATCCTCGACCGACAAACCGACCGCGCTCGCTCTGCGCTCGAGTCTGGCGTACTCGTCGGCTGTCACTCGCACCACCACCTCCACGGACGGAGGATCGTCATCGAGTGCGAGCTCGAAGAGTCCCGGCTGGTCCGGATGGCGCTTCGCACTGCGCTGCTCGGTCACTGCTCCGCCGGGCCAGCCTGGCCCCTCAGGCACGGCAGCGCCGTTCCGGTACGCCTCCGCCGCCCCGCGGGCACGTTCGTCCGCGGCTTCGTTGAGCGGATGGTTCGCGTGTCCCTTGACCCATTCGAACCGGTATCGCCGTCCGTCGAGCGCGGCATCGAGTTCCTGCAGCAAATCGACGTTCATCACGGGTTTGCCGTCGCCCTTGCGCCAGCCCTTGGCCTTCCAGCCGCGCATCCACTTCGTCACCGAGTTGATGACGTACTGACTGTCGCAGAGCACCAGCAGGTCGTCGTCGAGATGGGCGGTCGCCTGGAACAACTCGAGTACCGCCTGGAGTTCGCCGCGATTATTGGTCGCGTGCGGCCAGCCGCCCGCGGCCCACCGGTCGTCGTCCACGTACCAGGCCCAGCCCGCGGGGCCCGGGTTCCCGAGGGCCGAACCGTCGGCAGCGGCGGTGATCGTCATGCGATCCCTCAGCGCACCCACTGCCAGAGTGCGTGCGGCGGCAGGTGACCCTGCTCCGCCGAGTGAGTGACCCGCCCGCCCGCGTCGGCTTGGCGCGCAACCAGCGCGAGGTGAGTGGACTGGCTCCACACCGGGTCGGATCCGCGCTTCGGGATGGTGCGGAGGATGACGTCGACGCCGAAGAAGCCGGAGCTGTTCGCCGTCGCCTCCACCAGGGCGACCGGATCGCCGTGGCCGGTGGAGGGGGTCAGCAGGAGCTGCACGGGACGAGAGGGATCGAACCCGGTTCCGAGCACCGAGATGCGGCTCCACGCCTCGCCGCTCCCGGCACCATCGTCGCCTGCGCCACTGATTCGCCTGACGGCCACGGTCGTGGGCCAGACGAAGTCCCTGTCCTGATAGATGCGCTTGACGGCGCTCATCATCTCGTCGGGCAGTTCGAGATCGTCCCCGCCGAACGAGAGGTTGGCGGCGATCAGATCGGGCGTCACTTCGAACGGTTCCGTACGGGCACGGAGATCGGGTGCGGCCGAGCGGCCGCCGAGGGTCTGAAGGGTGTCGCTCACGGGGCTCCTTGCGCGCGCAGACGGGGGGATTCGCGGCCGGAAGGGCCACAGCCGGAACCGCCGTCATCCGGCGAACCAGTCGACTGCCAGTTAACACCCGCTCCGCGTGGGTTGTCGACTTGGGCGAGTGTCGCTTGGACGTGGTCGACCGTCCGACACCCGTTCTGGGGGTGGTGGCCGTTGCCGACCTCGAGGCATCCTGGCATAGGCCCTTCGGGGGAAGGGCCTTCGGGGGAGACACCCGATACGGGCCGGCGCAGGGGGTGCGCCGGCCCTTTCTCGTTCCTGAGACTCGTCTCATTTCTGAGACTTGTCTCATTTCCAGACCCGTCTCATTTCCGCGATCGGTGCAGGGCGTGTGGTCACACGCAACTGCCGGATGAGACCGGCTCGATGAGAGCGGCAGCCGCAGCGATGACGGGGAGCACGTCCGTCATCGCGACCGCGTAGCCCACGTTCTCGGACTCCACTCCCTTGGCGAAGATCACTCCTGCGAGCCGCCCGTCGAGGTCGAGCAGGGGACCACCTGATTCGCCTGACTGCACCTGGCTCGCGATCGTGTACACCCGCCGCTCGGATGGGGAGTCGCCATAGATGTCGACGACCAGTTGCGGGCCGAGCGAGACGATGACCGCCGGGTCGGCATCGAACGGGCCGCCGAACGGGTAGCCGTTGGTGACCGCCGTGTCGCCGGTCCCGAGCTCCGGGCCGGGAGTGAGCGGCGGAGCCGCGAGGCCGTCGACCCTGATCACCGCGAGATCCTGCACGGCGTCGAAATACACGATGCGTCCGGGGAGGGCCTGGCCCCCGGGTGTCTGCACGACCGGCTCCACGACCCCGGCGACCACGTGGGCATTGGTGATGACGCGGTCGGCGGCGGCCACGAAGCCGCTTCCGGACTGGTTCTGCCCGCAGGAGAACGCGGTGCCGGTGATGCGGACGACAGAGGCGGCCGCCGCATCCAGCCCTGGACTGGTCGGCGTCTGGTCGGGGACCTCCGGGGTCGGTCCGGTGAAGGCCTCGATGATGCGCGGGATCCCGTCTTCCACCGCGATCGCCCGAGCTCGCGCGATGAACGCCCGCGCCGCCTCTGGGGTAAGCGAGTCGATCGTCCGGACGACGGCGGAGGTGGCGATGGCGGGGGAGAGCACGGGCACGCCGAGCGATCCGACGCTGAACGCCAGGATGGAGAACACCGCGGCGGTGGCGACGACGGTGAGCCCGGCTCCGAGCAATCGGTCGATCACGCGGACCGGTCCCCGAGGCAGCCGGCGACTGATGGCGACTCCGACCGTCGCACCGAGCAGCAACCCGCCGAACACCAGCACGAGGGTGCCTCCGAGCGTCGCGGGGATCCGCCACGCCGCATCCGGGACCCACGCGCCGAGCAGCGGCACGACGAAGAACGCGCAGACCGCGCCCAGGACGAAGCCGAGGATCCCGGAGACGCTGCGGGCGAAGCCGACGCGCAGGCCATACACCAGGAACGCGACGAGGATGAGTACGAGCACGATGTCGAGCACTACTGAACCGGTCACGGGATGCCTTCGGGGTCGGGTCATCCATTGTCGCCGACCGTCGGGTCGGCGCGCGTCGAGCCGCTGGGAGACGTCTCCTGGCAGAATCGATCCGATCACCATCGAAGGAGTCGCCCATGCCAGAACGTACCGCCACCATCGCGAGCCGGGTCGGACTGCACGCACGCCCGGCCGGTCTGTTCATCGAGGCGGTGAACAAGCAGCCGGTCACGGTCACCATCTCGAAGGCCGGCAGCGCGCCGAAGAATGCGGCGAGCATCCTCACGATCATGAGCCTCGGTGTGGGCAACGGCGACGTCGTCACCCTGGCCGCGGAGGGGGAGGGCGCCGAGGCGGCACTCGACGAGCTCGTGGCCCTGCTCGAGACCGATCTGGACGCGGTCGACTAGCTCCGGTCGCGCCGCCGCCGGTCTCGCTCGGCATCCGCCGCTCTCGCCGCCTCGGGCGTCGGCGCGGTGCCGCCGAGGTGCTGCGGCTGCCACCACTGGCCGACTCCGGGGACAGGGTAGCCCACCTGGAGTTCGTCGACGAGTCCCTGGAGGGATCGCCGGAGTGCCTCGGTGATGACTCGAGGATCGTCGGAGCCGACCGGATGCATCGGCTCACCCACGGCGAAGTGCACAGGTACGCCGAAACGCTCCGTGAACCGGATGCGGCGGTTCTTGGTCATCAGCCGGTGTCCGCCCCATACGGCCACCGGGATGATCGGTACCCGCGCCTCGGCGGCGAGCCTCGCTGCACCGGTCTTGAGCTCCCGCACGGTGAAGGAGGCGCTGACGCCGGCTTCCGGGAACACCCCGATGAGCTCGCCGCTCCGCAGCGCGGTCACGGCGTCCGCGTACGCCGCGGCTCCGGAGGTCATGTCGACGGGAATGTGCCGCATCCCGCGCATCAGAGTTCCCACCAGCGGCGTGTCGAAGACCGACTTCTTGGCCATGAAGCGGATGCGGCGGCGGTTGTGCAGCCACGTCATCCACTCGATCAGCGCGAACTCGAGATACCCGAAGTGCGTCATCGCGATCACGGCGCCGCCGTCGTCGGGAAGGTGCTGTGCGCCGGCGATCCGCGTCCTCAGGCGCCAGAGGCCGAACAGGCCGCGGCCGGCCACGATGGCGGTGCTGTAGACGGGTTCGCCCGCGAGTGGTCGCATCGATCGAGCCTAAGCGTGGATGCCTGGACGCCGACGAGCTGACGCGACGAAGTCACACGACGGAGGTTACGCGCCGGTTAACTCTCCGCCGAACTCATGAGGCACGCCTGACTTGTCCCCTATAGTGAGGACAGCGCCGAACCGGACCGATCCTCACCCACCTCCCGAGGTGTGGGGATCAACCCCTTCCGGATAGGCGCCGGTCGCACCCCCGACCGCTCACCACCCGGACGTCAATGTCGCCGCTGTGAAGCCCCCGCGGCGGACGTCCCACGTCCTCTCGTCGACGACGCTTCGCGGTCTCCGGGCGTGCACGGCTCCCGCCGCGCGCGACCACCCGAAGTCTCTTACCCGAGAGTGACCACGAATGACGACCATCCTCGCGCGCCCGAAATCGCAGCCGCCCGCACTAGAACTCGAACCGCCTCCCCGACCTCGCCCCACCGCAGCGAGCCGATCGCAGTCCCCGTCGCTGATCATGCTCGTGCTCGTGGCGACGATCGGAATCCTCGCCTACGCCGCGTTCCTCCTGAACCCGGAGAGCCGGGGCAACTGGCTCCCCTACACGATGGTGATCGTCGCCGAGATGGTCCTCATCCTGCAGGCGCTGCTGTCGATGTGGACGATCCTCTCCGGTAGTCAGGACCCACGTGACTTCGCGTTCCACGAGGCGAAGGGTGCGCTGTTCCGATCCCGCGACATCGCACGGGACGGCTTCACAGGGTCGCCAGAGCGATGGGAACTCCATCTCGCCGACGCTCCGATCGGGGTGGATGTCTTCATCACGACCTATGGAGAGTCGGTCGAGGTCATCCGCCGCACCGCGACCGCTGCGAGGGCGATGCACGGGGCGCACGTCACCTGGATCCTCGACGACGGCCACTCCGACGAGGTACGGGCGCTGGCCGCAGAACTGGGCACCCGCTACGTGCGCCGGCTCAGCTCCGGCGGAGCCAAGGCGGGCAACGTCAACCACGCGCTGACCCTCAGCACGGGCGACTACTTCGTCATCCTCGACGCCGACTTCGTGCCGGAGCCCGAGTTCCTGATCGAGACCGTGCCGTTCTTCATCGACGAGCAGGTCGCCTTCGTGCAGACCCCGCAGGTCTACGGCAATCTGCACAACGTCATCTCCCGCGGCGCCGGGTACATGCAGAGCGTCTTCTACCGCTTCATCCAGCCCGGCCGTACCCGCTTCAACGCCGCGTTCTGCGTCGGCACCAACGTGATCTTCCGCCGCATCGCGATCGACGACGTGGGAGGGCTCTACACCGATTCGAAGTCCGAGGATGTGTGGACGTCGCTGATGCTGCACGAGCGGGGTTGGCGCACCATCTACATCCCCATGACCCTCGCGGTCGGAGACGCCCCCGACACCGTCGAGGCGTACACGAAGCAGCAGTTGCGCTGGGCCACCGGCGGGTTCGAGATCCTTCTCAAGCACAATCCGCTCAGCCCGAAGCGCCGGCTCACTCTCGACCAGCGGCTGCAGTACATCGTCACCGCGTCGTTCTATCTCACCGGGATCGCCCCGCTGCTTCTCCTGCTGGTGCCTCCGCTCGAAGTGTTCTTCGAACTGCGTCCCATGAACCTGTCGACGACCGTGGTCACGTGGCTGCTCTACTACGCCGGCTTCTACGTGATGCAGATCGTGCTCGCGTTCTACACGATGGGCTCGTTCCGCTGGGAGACGTTGATGCTCGCCACCGCGTCGTTCCCCATCTACGTGACGGCGCTGGTGAACGTGCTCATCGGCCGCGAGCAGAAGTGGAGCGCCACCGGCGACCGCTCGAAGGCGAGTTCGCCGTTCAACTTCATGATTCCGCAGGTGCTGTTCTTCGTCTTCCTCGCCCTGACCTCCGTGGTCGCGATCTGGCGAGACGTCGACAACGGCGTTCTGACTCTCGCCACCGCCTGGAATCTGACCAACACGCTGATCCTCGGCAGCTTCGTCGTGGCAGCAGCACGGGAGGCACGCGCGCTCAAGCGCCGGCCAGGTCGCCGCCTGGCGAGCGCTCCCCTCACAACGTCCTCCGACAGAACGGTGCACGCATCATGACCTGGACCAGCCGCTTCAAACTCCTCATCGGGGTGGTGGGGGTCTTCGTGATCGTCGCCGCACTGACCGTCGTGTTCAACCAGCGCCAGGCGCAGACCGCGAGCGTGTCCGCCGCCATCGACGCGGAACGCTACCCCGTCGGTGTCGATTACGGCGGAACCGTCGCGGAACGGCTCGTCGACGACGGCGACAGGGTCACCGCGGGCGACGCACTGTTCGTCGTGCAGAGTCCCTCGCTCCAGGCCGACCTCGCGGAGGGTCTCGTGCAGCTCGAGACGGTCGCGTACACCGTGTCCGAACAAGGCGAGATCACCCTCACCGCGGCTGTGGACGGCACCGTCGGTGACGTCACAACCGAGCGCGGGTCCTTCGTCCAAGCCGGCCAGGTCCTCGCCACGATCGATCGGTCAGGGTCGCTGTTCGTCTCCGCCGACTACGTGCTGAGCCCACGGGACTACGCGCGCATCGAGAACGACGCGTCCGTCGAGATCGTTCTCCCGAATCAGCAGATCGTCACCGGCACCGTCGATTCGATCGAGATCGCCACTGCGGACGGCGAAGCGGAGGCCACCGTGCGCGTGACCAGCGACGGACTGGTCGACGGCGGATACAACGGGCTCGTCGCCCCCGGCACACCGGTGAGCACGAGCCTGTCGCTGCGGGATGACGGGCCACTGGCCGGCGTCGGCGACGGACTGTTCGACTTCCTCCGTGGCATCGGGATCTGAGGTGGGCGGCCATCCGATCCGACCCTCGACGCTGGCGGTCGCCGTGGCGGTGAGCACGGTGATGCTCCTCGGCGGGTGCTCCGTCACCGGTTCGGGGTCGGGCGGGTCAGGCCTGGAGGGTTCCCGCAGCGCCGCATCCGTGTTCCCCGGTCAGGCCGTCGGGCCCCTGGCGGACGCGCTACCGCAGCAGACGATCACGCCGCTCCCGGATGCCCGTCTCGCCGAGGGCCTGCTGCCGCCGACGAACCGCTGGTTCTCCGGTCTCGTCTTCGGCGAGGAATCGATGCCGGTGTTCCCGCTTCCGCTGTCGTTCCAGCTCACCGACGGCGGCTTCGGGCTCGGGCTTCCGAACGTCTCCGCGGAGCCGAAGGTCATCATGGGCGGATTCGTCGATGACATCGGAGTCGATCTCGGCGCGGACGCGCAGGTCGTCACCGCCTACGACGAGGCATCGGTGACCATCACGCAGAGCGCCGACGACGCAGAACTCGGTCGCACGGTGATCGCGCAGGGCTCCCCGTTCGTCTCATTCACCGCCGCCCGCACCGCCGAGGTGCGGTTGCGCACCGCATTCGAGTCTGCGGGAGGCGACGTCTTCCGGGTCGACGTCGCCGACACCGAGTACGGCATGGTGACCTCCGGCACCCTCTC
>CAXTLO010000080.1:0-10507 GCA_964244965.1 uncultured Marisediminicola sp. | reverse complement strand
TGTTCATGGACGTGAGCGACTACGACCAGATCACCCTCAGCGAGACCGTGGTCGGGGACGCCGCCAACTACCTCCTCGAGAACCAGAACGCGACGGTGGCACTGCACAACGGCGATCCGCTCTACGTCGAGCTGCCCGCATCCGTGGTGCTGGAGATCACGTACACGGAGCCAGGGCTGCAGGGAGACCGCTCCACCGGCGGCACCAAGCCGGCGACCGTCGAGACCGGCCACCAGATCCAGGTGCCGCTGTTCCTCGAGCAGGGTACGAAGGTCAAGGTCGACACTCGTGACGGCAGCTACCTCGGCCGCGTCAATTAGGCAGCGCAGTCGATGAGTGCACGCTCGAAGGCACGCAAGCGCGCGATCGACATCCTCTACGGAGCGGATGTCCGCGGAATAAGCATCAACGAGGCACTGGCGGATGCGGCGGCTCGTGCCACCACCGAACCCGACCGGGTCGCGTCGTGGAACTATGCCCGTGAGATCGTGCAGGGAGTCACCGAGCACGGCGACGAGATCGACGAACTGATCGAGACCTACTCGCAGAGCTGGCCGCTCGCGCGGATGCCCATCGTCGATCGCGCGATCGTGCGGATCGCGCTGTGGGAACTGTTGTTCAACGACGGCGTCCCCGATCGTGTCGCGATCGCGGAGGCCGTCGAGCAGGCGGGAGAACTCAGCACCGATGACTCCGCGAAGTTCGTGAACGGCTTGCTCGGCCGAATCGCCGAAACCCGGGTGTAGGCCCAACCCGGGTGTGGCGGCCGGGGGTGTAGCGGCCCGCGTGTAGTCCGCGCCGCGGGTGTCGCGGCGGCTACCCGGGAACGATCCTCACCGCAGGATCGGTGATGTGGTCTCGGTTCAGGGGCGAGGTCCAGTGCAGCGTGCCACCGCCGACGTGCTCGACGCGCCAGGCCGTCTGATGTTTCAGCCGGTGATGCCCTCGGCACAGGTGGGCGAGATTGTCGTGTGCGGTTCGGCCGTCGCGAGCCCAGTCCTCGCTGTGATCGAGATCGCTTCTGTCGGCTGCCCGCGAGCAGCCGGGGAATCGGCACGTCTCATCGCGCAGGATCAGAAAACGCCGGAGGTCGGCCGGAACGGTATAGGTCTCCCTGCCGACCGACAGGATCGCTCCGGTCTCAGGATGAGTGAGGATCCTCGTCCAACTCGTGGCTGTGCCAGCGAGCCGTCTCGCTGTATCGGCGTCGATCGGACCGTGCCCGGCAAGGTGGCCGCCCTGCTCGGAGTGCCCGAGCAGTGTCATTGCCGGTACGGTCACCGACACGGATGCGCGGACCCCGACCCCCACTCCACCGGGCGTCACCCCCTCGGTGAGGAGGTCCGAGAAGACGTCGGCTCGCCGCTGCGCCTCGGTGCGATCGTCACCCGCGACATCCGGGGCGGCGAGGCGCGCGAGTTCGCACACTCGGTCGAAGCACGCCGCCGCGGCCACCACGGGAAGATGGGCAGTGAGCCACGCCATCCCGTCCCGACCGGACTCGAGGGCTACGTGGCGGTCGGCGGCCGCAGCTCGGTGACGGTCACCGATCGATCCTGGGTGCATGCGCTCTCGCACGACGCGTGCCCGCCGCTCTAGTTTCGCGACGGTCTGCGCTGCGGCGACCGGAACGATCTCGGTCTCGAAGTCACGCCTCGACTCCGGCGGCAGGGACAGCGCGTGATCCACGATCCGCTGCGCGTGACGATAACTGACCTCGCCGGCGCGCAGGGCTGCCATCGCGACCGGCAACTCATGGACCAGTGCCCGCGCCTCGCCGAGCAGTTGCTCGACCGAGCGCTCCGGCAGTCGCATCGCGGTCGCCAGCTCGGCGACGCAGGTGCGGCGCGCCCGCTCTGCCACTGTCCACGACGTCACGCCTGAACCGGGCCCCGCCTGCCGCTCCCGCACCTCGATCGCCCCGCGGAAGCCGTCGATCAATTCGGCCCGCCACGCCAGCGCCGTGGCGACGAGGCGATCCGTTTCGAGCACGGCGTCGACGAGCTCCCCGAGCGGATCGGGCGGGGGAGTGACGTCGGTCGACGACGGCGGGGGCGGCTTCTGCTGCATGTATCGAGTCGATCCCGAACCACCGACATATCGGCCGCTGACGGGTCTCGTCGACGCTCGGATCACACCATTTTGCGAAGTCGTTACCGATCCGTTATCAGGCACCGATGCATGGGGTATCCGGGGGCCGGCGGACGAGTGTTTCACCACGTTACGAGCCGATTCGGAAGGCGACGGCGCGGCTCGTAACTTGTCACCATGTCCCTCGCCGCCTCGACCGCGCACGCCGTCGACGCGCTGCCGGTGCGACTCCGAGGGGTCGGGCGCACCTTCACGTCCGCCCGCGCCGCGACGCGCGTGGTGCTGAGCGACATCGACCTCGATGTCGCGGCGGGCGAGATCCTCGCGATCATCGGACCATCCGGGTGCGGCAAGTCCACCCTCCTTCGAGCCGTCGGAGGGCTGGACACCCCGAGCGCCGGAACGATCTCGATCGGCGACACACCGGTGTCACCCGTCGATCAGCGGGTCGCGGTCGCCTTCCAGGAACCGCGCCTGCTGCCGTGGCGGTCCATCGAGCGGAACGTGCAGCTCGGGCTGCCCCGCGGCACCGGTCGGCGGCAGGGTGCCGATCGGGTCGAGGAACTGCTCGAGCTCGTCGGTCTCAGCGCGTCCCGCGGACTCCGTCCCCGTGAGGTGTCGGGTGGGATGGCGCAGCGCGCCTCGCTCGCGCGTGCACTGTCCCGAAGTCCGGGCGTGCTCGTGCTGGACGAGCCATTCGGGGCTCTCGACGCCCTGACCCGCCTCCGGATGCAGGACCTCCTGCTCGACGTGCACGCCACCGAGCCCGCCACCGTCCTCCTGGTGACGCACGACGTCGACGAGGCGCTCTACCTCGCCGACCGGGTCGTGCTGCTCGGCAGCGTCCCCGGAGTCGAGGGCGCCGGCATCCGTCGAGTGCTCACCGTCCCCGGGTCTCGGCCGCGCGACCGGGGAGACGCCACCCTCGCCGGACTCCGTTCCGAGCTGCTCGACGGCCTCGGCGTGGAGAGCCACCGCCCGGACACCGATCCGCCCGTTCCTGCCTACCCGCGCGACCACAGCCCACGCACACCAGAGGATCCCCGATGACCCGCGCCACGAAATCGTCCACGACCGCAGCACTGATCGCGACCACGGCACTCCTGCTCACCGGATGCGCCGCAGGTGAGGGCTCGGCGGTGATCCAGGATGAACCGGCTCCCGAATCCACCGGCTACTCCACCGACACATTGAACATCGACTTCGCCACCTACAACCCGCTCAGCCTGGTCATCAAGGATCAGGGCTGGCTGGAAGAGGAGCTCGGAGCCGACGTCACCGTGACCTGGGTGCAATCGGCAGGGTCGAACAAGGCGAACGAGGCCCTGCGCGCGGGTGCGGTCGACGTGGGCTCCACGGCCGGATCCGCCGCGCTGCTGGCGAAGTCGAACGGGTCGCCGATCCAGGTGATCGACATCTATTCGCAGCCGAACTGGTCCGCGCTCCTGGTGCCGGCGGGATCGCCGATCACCGAGCCAGCGGACCTCGCCGGCAAGCGGATCGCCGCCACCAAGGGCACCGATCCCTACTTCTTCCTGCTGCAGTCGCTCGAGGAAGCCGGTCTGTCGCTCGACGACGTGACCGTCGAGAATCTGCAGCACGCCGACGGGAAGACGGCGCTCGAGTCTGGCAACGTCGACGCATGGTCGGGACTGGATCCCCTCCTGTCGACGAGCGTCGAGACCGCTGGGTCCACGATCATCTACGACAACATCGACTTCAACTCCTACGGCTTCCTCAACGCGACGCAGGAGTTCATCGACGAGCACCCGGATGTCGCGCAGGTGGTGGTCGACGCCTATGAGAAAGCACGAGCGTGGGCGATCGACAACCCGGACGAGACCGCAGCCATCCTGGCCGAGGTGGCCGGCATCGACGAGTCGATCGCGGCGAGCACCCTCACCGAACGCACGAACCTCGAGGTGGACCCGGTGCCGGGCGACGCACAGCGTGACGTGCTCGAAGTCGTCGGTCCGATCTTCGTCGAATCCGGTGACGTCGCCAGCCAGGATCTGATCGACGACGCCCTCGACGACCTGTTCAACCCCGAGTTCGCGGAGAACGCGGATCCGGATTCGATCGGCTGACCGTGCCCACCCGCCAGCACGAGCAGCTCTCCGCCGAGGAGGCCGTCGAGCGCACCGACCGGAGCAGGACCTCTCCCGCGACCCTCCTGCAGTACTCCTCGTCGTACGGCTACTCTGCCGCGGGCTCGGCCACCAGTCCGGACCGCCGAGGCGAGCGCACCGGTCGCCGTGGACGACTCGGACGCCTTGCCGCCGGCATCGTGCTGCCCCTCGCGATCCTCCTCGCCTGGCAGATCACCTCGACCTCCGGGGCGATTCCCGCGTACCGCCTGCCATCGCCGGCCGCTGTGTGGACGGCGGGGGTCGACCTCGCTGCGGACGGCAGGCTCGGCGGCGACATCGCCATCTCGGTGCAGCGCGTACTGCTCGGCTTCGCCGCCGGATCGGTGATCGGGCTGATCGTCGGAGCCGCGGTCGGTCTCTCGCGCATCACGAGCGCGTTCCTCGCGCCGACCATCGGTGCGTTCCGCGCGGTGCCATCGCTCGCCTGGGTGCCGCTCCTGGTGCTCTACCTCGGCATCTCCGAGGATTCGAAGGTGACCCTGATCGCGATCGGAGCCCTCTTCCCGGTCTACACGACCGTCGCAGGCGCCCTGCGGCATGTCGATCCACATCTGGTAGAAGTGGGCCGCGCCTACGGACTCAAACGGGTGAACCTCCTCCTCCAGGTGCAGCTGCCCGCGGTGGTGCCGAGCGTGGTGTCCGGCCTCCGCTTAGCCCTCGCGCAGTCATGGCTCTTCCTCGTCGCAGCGGAGCTGATCGCGTCATCCATCGGGCTCGGCTTCCTGCTGACCGATTCGCAGAACAACGGCCGCATCGACCGGATGTTCCTGGTGATCATCCTTCTCGGCATCATCGGCAAGACCACGGATGCGCTGATCGGTCTCTTGGAACGTCACCTGCTGAAGCGCTGGGGCTGAGCGCGCACCCCGGCGAGTCGGCGGTACTGGACTGTCGCACTACACTCATGCCGACAGACATCCTTTAATCACCGTCCAGAGAGGCGGGGAAGGAGGTCGGATTGCCCGGCGACACATCACCCGGCGACACGGCGTCCCCACGTATCGTGCTGCAGCGCGCCGATATCGCGCGTGCGTTGACCCGCATCTCGCACGAGATCCTCGAAGCGCACCATGATCCCGCCGCGATGGTCGTGCTCGGCATCCCCACCCGCGGCGTCGAACTAGCACAGCGCATCGCGCGCCTCCTCGCCGAGCACGGTGGGCGAGACATCCCGGTCGGCGCCCTCGACGTCACCATGCACCGCGACGATCTGCGCCGCAATCCCACCCGGCCCCCGTCTCCGACGTCGATCCCCGCGGGCGGCATCGACGGCGCCGTGGTCGTTCTGGTCGACGACGTGCTCTACTCCGGCCGCACCATCCGCGCCGCACTCGATGCGCTGCAGGAGATCGGACGCCCGAGCATCGTACGACTGGCGACCCTGATCGACCGCGGCCACCGGGAGCTCCCGATCCGACCCGACTTCGTGGGTAAGAACCTGCCCTCGTCGCGTTCGGAGCGGATCAACGTGCGCCTCGACGCCACCGACGGCGACGAGTTCGTCAGCATCGAACCGGGCCACGTCGCGGCCGTGACCGGTGGCCTCCGATGAAGCACCTCCTCAGCACACGGGACCTCTCCCGCGACGACGCAACCACGATCCTGGATGTCGCGGAGGACATGGCGGATGTCGCCACCCGCGAGGTGCGCCGACTGCCCGCGTTGCGGGGCACCACGGTGGTCAACCTCTTCTTCGAGGACTCCACCCGCACCCGCATCTCTTTCGAGGCGGCGGCGAAGCGACTGAGTGCCGATGTGATCAACTTCAGCGCGAAGGGCTCGAGCGTGTCGAAGGGGGAGAGCCTGAAAGACACCGCTCAGACACTGTCGGCGATCGGCGCCGATGCAGTAGTCATCCGCCACCCCGCCTCCGGAGCGCCGCAGGTACTCGCCGAGAGCGGCTGGATCGCTGCGGGCGTCGTGAACGCAGGCGACGGCACGCACGAACATCCGACCCAGGGACTCCTGGACGCGTTCACAATCCGTCGGCGTCTGCACGGTGCTGGGAGCCGCGGACGCGACCTCGATGGCGCTCGGGTGACGATCGTCGGCGACATCCTGCACTCGCGTGTCGCGCGGTCGAACCTCTGGCTGCTGACGACGCTCGGCGCCCAGGTCACCCTCGTGGCGCCGCCCACCCTGCTGCCCGTCGACGTGAGCGGATGGCCCGCCCGCATCGAGTACGACCTCGATGCCGCGCTCGCCGATGGACCCGAGATCGTGATGATGCTGCGGGTCCAGGCGGAACGGATGGCCGAGGCGTTCTTTCCGAGTCAGCGCGAGTACGCCAGGCTCTACGGCCTCGACGACGACCGGTTCCTCCGACTGCCGCCCCGTACGATGGTCATGCACCCCGGACCGATGAACCGCGGCTTCGAGATCTCCTCCGCCGCGGCCGACTCCCCGCAGTCGACGGTGCTCGAGCAGGTCGCGAACGGGGTATCGGTGCGGATGTCGGTGCTGTATCTGATGCTGTCTGGGCAGTGGACGTGACGACACAGTGGACATGACGACACATGGAGATGACGACGCCGCGCTTGGCCACGCCACAGCTGTCCGGGCGAGCGAGGAATCGAATGACTGACACCGCACGCACGCTCGTGATCACAGCTGCGACCATGGCCGACGGGTCGACCAGTGACATCCTGGTGCGCGACGGTCGGATCGCCGCGCTGGGGAGCAGATTGTCGGATGCGTCGGCGCAAGTGATCGACGCGCACGGACTCATCGCCCTGCCCGGCCTGGTCGATCTGCACACGCACCTCCGCGAGCCGGGGTACGAACAGAGCGAGACAGTGCTCACCGGATCGCGAGCGGCCGCAGCCGGCGGGTTCACCGCCGTACACGCGATGGCCAACACCTCTCCGGTCGCCGACACCGCCGGCGTGGTGGAGCAGGTGCAGTCGCTCGGCGACGCGGCCGGCTACGTCACCGTCCGTCCGGTGGGTGCGGTGACCGTCGGCCTCGAGGGCCGCCGACTCGCCGAGATCGGCGCCATGGCCCACAGCCGAGCCAGCGTACGAGTGTTCTCCGATGACGGACGCTGTGTCGCCGATCCGCTCCTGATGCGCCGCGCGCTCGAGTACGTGAAGTCGTTCGGCGCGGTCGTGGCGCAGCACGCCCAGGAACCACGGCTCACCGAGGGCGCGCAGATGAACGAGGGTGCCGTCAGCGGCGAACTCGGCCTCGAAGGGTGGCCGGCCGTCGCGGAAGAGGCGATCATCGCCCGCGACGTGCTGCTCGCCGAGCACGTCGGCGCGCGACTGCACGTATGCCACGTCTCGACGGCGGGCTCGGTCGAGGTGGTGCGCTGGGCGAAGGCGCGCGGCATCCGTGTCACCGCTGAAGTCACACCCCATCACCTCCTGCTCACCGAGGAGCTGGTGCGCAGCTATGACGCGCGTTACAAGGTGAATCCGCCGCTGCGTCGGGACGAAGACGTTCAGGCACTCCGTTCCGGCCTCGCCGATGGCACGATCGACATCGTCGCCACCGACCACGCCCCCCACACCACCGAGTCGAAGGACTGCGAGTGGCCCGCTGCCGCCATGGGGATGGTCGGGCTGGAATCTGCGCTGTCGGTGGTGCAGACTGCGGTCGTCGATACCGGCCTGCTCGAGTGGTCCGATATCGCCAGGGTGCTGTCCAGGACCCCGGCCGCCATCGGTGGGCTCGGCGGCTATGGAGATGGCATCGCGGCGGACGCCCCGGCGAACCTGACCCTCTACGACCCCACGGTGACCGCGGACTTCGACGCCTCGCGCCTGCGCGGGAAGGGACGCAACTCCCCGTACCTCGGCCGAGAACTCCCGGGGCGCGTCGTGGCGACGGTGCACTCCGGTTACGCGACAGTCCTCGACGGCGACCTCGTCGCCCCCGAGACGGTCGCCGCGGCCGCCGGGGGTCGCCGTGGATGACCGCGTCACCCCCGCGCTCCTCGTGCTCGGCGTACTGGTCGTCCTCCTCGGACTGATGTATCTCGGCTTCCGTCGACGGCAGAAGCGGCAGGCCGGCATCCCGCGCCCGCGCGCCGTTCCCGATTCGCCCGGAGCCCGGCTCGTCGACTTCGGCGACCTGCTCTACGTCGCCTCCACCGTTCGCGATCAACCCCTCGACCGGATCGCCGTCTCCGGACTCGGATTCCGCGGGCGGGCGTCGGTCGCGGTTTTCGAGCGCGGGGCGGCACTGGGCATCGCGGGGGAGCCCGACGCCTTCATCCCCGCGTCCGACATCGACGCGATCGACCGCGCAACCTGGACCATCGACAGGGCGGTCGAACGCGACGGCCTGGTCCGGCTGGCCTGGCGTCTCGGCGGCACCCCCATCGACAGCTACTTGCGGATCGGCGAGGCGGCGAACCAGACGGCGTTCATCACCGCGATCCGCGGCATCGTGCCCAGCGGGACGACCGCCAAGAACGGAGACATCTGATCATGGGAGCCACGATGGAGCGGAATTCGACTGCGGACGGCGCGGTGCTCGTGCTCGAAGACGGGACGCGCTTTCGGGGGCGCGCATGGGGCGCCCGCGGACGCACGCTCGGCGAGGCGGTCTTCGCCACGGGGATGACCGGCTACCAGGAAACACTGACCGACCCGAGCTACGCGGGGCAGATCGTGCTGATGACCGCTCCGCACATCGGCAACACGGGGGTGAACGACGAGGACCCGGAGTCGCGACGCATCTGGGTGGCCGGTTTCGTCGTGCGAGAGCCCTCCCGCGTGGTGTCGAACTTCCGGGCAACGGGCAGCCTCGACGACCAGCTGCACCGGGATGGGATCGTCGGCATCTCCGGCGTCGACACCCGCGCGGTCACCCGGCGGCTTCGCGACGCCGGATCGATGCGCGCCGGCATCTTCTCCGGCCCTGAGGCGACACTGACCGACGACGAGCAGCTCGAGATCGTGCGTTCGGGGGAGCGGATGACGGGGCTCAACCTGTCCGATCAGGTGTCGGTCGCCGAGAGCTACCTGCTTCCCGCGGAGGGCGACCGGATCGGCTCGGTCGCGGTGCTCGACCTCGGAGTCAAGGACTCCACACTGCGGTACCTGTCCGCGCGCGGGTTCGACGTGCAGGTGCTGCCGCAGTCGGTGACGATCGAACAGGTGCGGTCGCTGAGCCCGGACGCGGTCTTCTACTCGAACGGTCCGGGGGATCCGGGAGCGAGCGACGATCACGTCGCGTTGCTGCAGGCCGTGCTGCGTGACGGAGTGCCGTTCTTCGGCATCTGCTTCGGCAACCAGCTGCTCGGACGTGCGCTCGGCTACGGCACCTACAAGCTGCCGTTCGGGCACCGCGGCATCAACCAGCCTGTCGTCGATCGCAGCACCGGACGGGTGGAGATCACCTCGCACAACCACGGATTCGCGGTGGATGCCCCGCTCGACGGAATCAGCGAGTCGCCTGCGGGCTTCGGCCGCGTCGAGGTCAGCCACGTCAACCTCAACGACGACGTCGTGGAGGGGCTGAATGCGCTCGACATCCCCGCGTTCAGCGTGCAGTACCACCCCGAGGGCGCGGCCGGCCCGCACGACGCGAACTACCTCTTCGACCGCTTCCGCGACATGGTCACGACCCACAGCCACCGGAAGGACGCCGAGTAATGCCTAAGAGGACCGACATCCATTCCGTGCTCGTCATCGGCTCGGGTCCCATCGTCATCGGCCAAGCCGCCGAGTTCGACTACTCCGGCACCCAGGCGTGCCGAGCGCTCCGAGAGGAGGGCGTGCGCGTCATCCTCATCAACTCGAACCCGGCGACGATCATGACCGACCCCGGCTTCGCCGATGCCACCTACGTCGAGCCGATCACGTGGGAGGTGATCGAGACGATCATCGCCAAGGAGCGGCCGGACGCCATCCTCCCGACCCTCGGCGGACAGACGGCGCTCAACGCGGCGATCCAGTTGCACGAGCACGGCGTGCTGGAGAAGTACGACGTCGAGCTGATCGGCGCGAACTTCGAGGCGATCAACAAGGGCGAGGATCGTCAGATCTTCAAGCAGCTCGTGATCGAGTCGGGCGCCGATGTCGCCCGGTCCCACATCGCCCACTCGGTGGAAGAGGCCGTGCGGCACGCCGAAGACCTCGGCTACCCGCTGGTGATCCGGCCGTCGTTCACGATGGGCGGGCTCGGTTCGGGCTTCGCCTACACGCAGCGCGGACTCGAACGCATGGTCACCGACGGCCTGCATCAGAGCCCGACCACCGAAGTGCTGCTCGAGGAGTCGATCCTCGGGTGGAAGGAGTACGAGCTCGAGCTGATGC
>CAXTLO010000079.1:0-10599 GCA_964244965.1 uncultured Marisediminicola sp. | reverse complement strand
GAGGAGACCCCCGGTCGTTCCGGTCACTTGAGACATGCGACTGTTCCTTCCGGGGTTCCCCCCACAACGGCTCTGTTGGTGATGCTCGGTGCGTTACGAGGTGACTACGAAGTGACCTCTGCGCGAGCCTCGGCCCAACGGGTGTTCAGTTCCTCGAAGTACGACTCCTTGTCACCGTCGGCGGCACCGCGGGCGATGTCGACCAGCTTCTGGCGATAGATGTTGCCGAAGAGGTCGATCTCCGCCTCGTTGTAGATTTCCGAATCGAGCGACAGATCTTCCGCCGGCTCGAGCTCGACATACTCGACGCCCGCCTCGGTGAAGTCTGCAAGGGTCGGAGGATTCTCGCCGTCGACCTGCGAAGGCAGCCCTCCCGCAACCTCTGAGAAGTCCGACTCGTTGATGAACCAGTCGATCCAGGCCCGTGCCGCCGCCTTCGCGTCCGAGTTCTTGTTGATCGCGAGGGAGTTGTCACCACCTACACCTGAGTGGAACGCGCCGTCGACCTGGTACGGGAACGGCATGAAACCGATCTCCTCACGGGGGACACCGGCGGCCTCCGCGGCCTCCTGGAACTGGATGATCGCCCACGAGCCGAGGACGGCGGTGGCTGCTTCGCCGCTGGCGAGCAGGCCCTTCGACCCCTCCCATTCGGTGGTGAGCGGGTCGGGCTCGGACAGGCCGGCCTCGACGATGTCGTAGAGCAACGAATCGACGATGTACTGCTCCTCGCCTTCGGTCCACGGCGCATCGTTCCCGGTGCGGGTCTCGACGATGTTCGGGTCGTTCGAGAAGCCCTGCTGTCCCTGCCAGCTTCCGAGGGGCCATCCGTCTTTGTAGTTCGTGTAATAGGGGATCGCGTCGGTGTTGTCCGCGATCAGCTGCAGGTCGGCGAGGAACTCCTCGGGGGTCGTAGGAAGCTCCGTGACTCCCGCCTCTTCCCAGATCCGCTTGTTGTAGACGATGCCATTCGCGTTACCGAAGGTCGGAAGCCCGTACTGCTGGCCTTCGAACGTCGCCCCGTCGAGGAAACGGTATTGCTCTTTCAGCTCCTCGGTGTCGCCGAGTGGCTCGAAGAACTGCGGGCGCTGCTCCGGGGTGACCGACGCCGGGATAGCGAGTACATCGCCGTACTCAGTCGTGCTCAAACGAGTGGTGACTTCGCCCTCGTAGTCGGTGATGCCTTCGAACGTGATGGTGACGTCGGGGTAGAGCTCTTCGAAGTCGGCTTTGTACTCGTCGAACTTCCCCGATTCGATGAGATCGGTGCGGTTGGTCAGAACGGTGATTTCGCCGGTCGGCTCGTCGCTCTGTGAGCCACCGCCGCCGCCTGAAGAACATCCGGCCAGCACGAGGCCGACGGTGACCGCCGCTGCTGCGGCGGCGAGGTGCTTCTTTGCCATCTCTTGGTCTCCAATTTCGTTGGGTAGTCGTCATCGACGAGACAGCGACCTTGCACGGGAACGTGCGGAGTACCTCGCGCTGTCGAGGGCGACGCTACCTGGCTGATCCAGTGAGGTCAAGCAGGATGACAGCGTTGACACCTCTTTGTTAGGTGAACGAAGAAACGCGACGCTCCCCCGCCGATATGGGCCAGGAGGCTCCTCGCACAGGCTCTGATCGGGCGTTGGTCGAGCAGATAGTGTCCGCGCTGACACGAGTGGCGACGGCGGTGCTATGGTGACGCCATGTCCGGGGCCGATGGAGGGGAGTCGGCCGCTGGCATGCCTGCTCGGCCAGTGGCTGCCCAGCCCAGGGTGGCTACCCAGTCCAGGGCGACGCTGGCCGATGTCGGCCGCCTCGCCGGCGTGAGCGCCAAGACGGTGTCCCGCGTCGTCCTCGGCAGTTCGAACGTCACCGACGAAACCCGCGATCGCGTCATGGCTGCTGCGCGGACCCTCCGGTTCCGTCCGAACCACCTAGCCCGGAGTCTCCGGCACGGGAGTGTGACGAACACCGTCGCGTTCGTCATCGGTGATCTGACGAACCCTTTCTACTTCCTGGTCGCTGCGGGGATCGAACGCGAACTCGCCAGCCACGGACTGATGATGATCCTCGCCGCGACGGATGACGACCCCGCGAGCGAGGAGCGGGTCGTCGAGACCTTGCTCAAGCAGAGGGTGCGGGCCCTCCTGATGGTGCCCATCGCATCCGACCAGTCGTATCTCGAAGGCGAGCGACAGCTGGGTACGCCGGTGGTGTGCATCGACCGTCCGGCGCATAATCTGCTGGCCGACGCCGTGGTGCTCGAGAATCGCGCTGGGACGGTCGAAGCCGTGCGGTCGCTGACCGCTGCCGGCCACCGGCGGATCGCTTTCGTCTGCAGTCCGGCCGGCCTCTACACCCACCAGGAGCGGCTCGCCGGGTACCGCCTCGCGCTCGCTGATGTCGGGGTCACCGACACCGCGCGGTACGAACGCCTCGAAGAGGCATCCGGCACCTCCGCAGAACAGGCCGTGCGAGAACTCATGCAGTTGCCCGAGCCTCCGACGGCGATCATCGCGGGGAACAATAAGGCCAGTGCCGGCGTCATCCGCGCCCTCGAGAACCGCTTCGACGAGGTGGCCTTCATCGGGTTCGACGACTTCGAACTGGCCGATTCCGCGCACATCTCGGTGATCGCGTACGACCCCGCCGAACTCGGCCGCCAAGCAGCGCGGCTCGCCGTCGCGCGCATGGACGATCCGATCGGGCCGCCGCACCACCTCGAGATCCCGACGAGACTCGTGCGACGCGGTTCGGGCGAGACACCGGTCTTCGCGCCGGACCGAGGCGGATCGAGCACGCGCGACGCTTCTCTGAGTCGGGTCTGATCGCGCACGGAAATCGGTAAACCTCGCGAGGATAGCGAGGTGCGCCCGTCAGCGCCACCACTTGTTCGGGGGGCGCCGTGAGGCAAGGCTGTTCCACGACCGAAAAGTAGTTGCGGTGCGGAGATACCTACTCTCCACGCGCTGCACGACCACTAGGAATGGACGCTCGATGTCAGACTCATATCAACCGGTCACCCCGACCTGGACCGATGCCGGCTCGTCGCAGCCAGTCGACTCCGGCTCTCAGCAGACCAGCGGAACAGCCGATGCCGCGAAGGAGCAGGCTTCCCACCTCAAGCAGGCGTCGACCGACGCAGGCAAGCAGGTTGCAGGAACCGCCAAGGACGAAGCCAAGAACGTCGCCTCCGAGGCGAAGACGCAGGTCAAAGACCTGTTCGGGCAGACCAAGACCCAGCTGAGCGACCAGGCAGGCGAGCAGCAGAAGCGGGTTGCCTCCGGTCTTCGCTCGGTGGGCGACGAGCTCTCCGACATGGCCGACAAGTCCGAGAACTCCGGACCGGCGACAGACCTGGTGCGCCAGGCGGCATCACGGGTCGGCGGCATCGCCAGCTGGCTCGATGATCGCGATCCCGGATCGCTGCTGACCGAGGTCAGCAATTTCGCGCGCCAGCGCCCGGGCACGTTCATCGTAATCGCCGGCGCCGTCGGTGTGCTGGCAGGACGTTTGACCCGATCCGTCGTCTCCGAGGCGAAAGAGGAGCGCGAAGCTTCCTCCACCGGCTCGCCGGTCACCTCGACCGACTACGTCGGTTCGACCGACCCCGGGTTCTCGACTCCGGATGTCGCGGCTCCGGCCTACGTCACTGGCGCGACGACCACTGGCGACGACTTCGACACCGCAGGGGACTACCTCGGATCCGGCAGCTCTGCCGACGACGTGGACCCGCTCGCGGAGCCGCGCATCGACGAGCCCCCGCTGTCGGTCGGCAATGAGCCGTACCGCTCGGGCACCCAGCTGTGACCGACGCTACGCGCCCGGCTGCGTACAGCGCGAACACCGAGACACCAGCTGAGGAGAAGGCGGCGCACACCTCCCTCGGCGATCTGATCACCGAGGTGACCAAGGACTTCTCGACCCTGATGCGTCAGGAGCTCGAGCTGGCCAAGGCCGAAGCCACTGAGTCCGCCAAGAAGGCCGGGAAGGGCGCAGGTCTCTTTGGAGGCGCGGGCTACGCCGGCATCATGGCGGTGCTCTTCCTCTCCATCGCCCTCATGTGGGGTCTCGGATACCTGTTCGACAACGTTGGCTGGGCGGCGGTCGTCGTCGCCCTCATCTGGGCGATCATCGCCGCCGTGCTGTTCGTCGTCGGACGCAAGGAACTCAAGGAGGTGCGCGGACTCCCCAAGACGGTGGACTCCGTCAAGCGCATTCCCGAAACGCTGAAGACGAATGAGGAGAACCGATGAGCCAGTCACCAGAAGAGATCCGGGCCGAGATCGATCGCACCCGGGCGGAGCTCGGCAGCGATGTCGACGCTCTCGCCGAAAAGGTCACGCCGTCGAAGATTGTCGGTCGTCAGGCCGACAAGGTTCGTGGCGCGGTCGGAGGCGCGTTCGGAACGGTGAAGGACCGCGTCATGGGCGCAGCCGACAGCGCTCAGGGCAGCGCCTCGTCCGCCGGTGACAACATCGCCGGCGCGTCACACCAGGCCGTCGACAAGGCCAAGGGCAACCCGCTGGCTGTCGGACTGATCGCTTTCGGCGTCGGCTGGCTCGCAGCCTCGCTCGTGCCGGCTAGCACGAAGGAGAAGGAGCTGGCGTCGCAGGTCAAGGACGCAGCCCAGCCCCTCGTGCAGAAGGCATCCGACGCCGCGAAGGGTGTCGCGGAGAACCTCCGCGAGCCGGCTCAGGACGCAGTCAACGCGGTCAAGGAGACGGCGACGGATGCTGCGCAGAACGTGAAGTCCGAGGCCACATCGGCCGCGTCCGATGTGAAGGACGAGGCGAACTCCGCTAAGCACGCCGTGCAGTCGGAGCAGCAGTCCTGATCTGACGGATTCCAGGGCCGCGGCGCATCACGCCGCGGCCCTTCCCCGTTCACCGGCCGGTCGCACATCGCACCCGGCATGCAACAAGGAGACACCATGGCACGAGGTGCAGCGACGGAGAAGCTCGAAAAGTCTCCCGCCCCTGATGACGCGCGCAAGCCCGACTCGATCAACGACATGAAGACACCGTCGTGGAAGTACGTGCTTCGCAAGACGATGCGCGAGTTCACGTCCGATCAGTGCACGGACATCGCAGCGTCTCTCACCTACTACGCGGTGCTCGCCATCTTCCCGGCTCTCATCGCACTCGTGTCCCTCCTGGGCGTGATCGGCCAGGGGCCACAGGCGACCAACGCGCTCCTCGACGTTGTGGGCGACATCGCCCCCGCGGACGCGGTCGACGTCATCCGTGGTCCGCTCGAGGGCTTCGCCTCCTCCCCCGCAGCAGGCTTCGCCCTCATCTCCGGGATCGTGCTGGCGATCTGGTCGGCATCCGGGTATGTCGGAGCCTTCACGCGCGCCATGAACCGCGTCTACGAGATCGAGGAGGGCCGCACGTTCTTCAAGCTGAAACCGATGCAGCTGCTCGTGACGGTTATCGGCATCGTGCTCCTGCTCGTCATCGCCGTGCTGCTGGCCGTCTCAGGCCCCGTCACCGAAGCCGTCGGTTCCGCTCTCGGCGTCGGCCAAGCCGCCCAGACCGTATGGTCGATCGCCAAGTGGCCGGTCATCGCGTTGATTCTCGTGCTGATGATCGCGATCCTGTACTACGCGACCCCCAATGCCAAGCAGCCCAAGTTCCGCTGGATGAGCGCCGGTGCCTTCGTCGCTCTGATCGTGCTGGTCGTCGCCTCGGTGGGCTTCGGTCTCTACGTCACCCTGTTCGCCAACTACGCGAAGAACTACGGCTCGCTTGCCGGAGTCATCGTCTTCCTGCTCTGGCTCTGGATCGCCAATCTCGCTTTGCTGTTCGGCGCAGAATTCGACGCAGAGCTCGAACGCGGGCGGCAACTGCAGGCCGGAATCGACGCGGAGGAAGAGCTCAAGCTCCCGCCGCGCGACACCAAGAAGAGCGACAAGGCCGCCGAGAAAGAAGAGAAGGACATCGCCGACGGCCGCGAACTGCGGCGCAGTCGTGGTGAGGACGACACCGCCGACGAGCCCCGCGAATCCGACCAGGGCGAGAAGAGCGGGCTCGGCAAGATCTTCGGCCGAGACAAGTAGCATCGCCTCCGCCGGTCTGGCGCACGCCTCCGCTGATAGGGCGTACGCCTCCGCTGGCTGAGTGCGGGTCCCCGCTGGGCGAGCTGCCGAGACCTAGTGTCCCGCCCACTCGAGTAGCCGTTCGACGGGCCAGGTCGTGATGATCCGCTCTGTTGGCACACCGTTCGCAGCAGCACGGGCCGCACCATAGTCGAGGAATGACAACTGGCCCGGGGCGTGCGCGTCGGTGTCGATGCTGAATAGACAGCCTGCGTCCAGTGCGAGCGCGATCAGGTCGTCCGGGGGATCTTGGCGCTCCGGGCGGGAGTTGATCTCGACCGCGACATCCAGCTCCGCACAGGCGTCAAAAACGGCGGTCGCGTCGAACTCGGACTGGGGTCGGGTACCCCTGGACCCCTCGACGAGACGCCCGGTGCAATGCCCGAGAACGTTCGTGCGAGGGTCTCGGATCGCGCCGAGCATCCGGGCGGTCATCTCGCGCGACTCGCTCCGCAGTTTGGAATGCACGCTGGCGACGACGATGTCGAGACGATCCAGCATCTCCGGTGTCTGATCGAGCGTGCCGTCCTCGAGGATGTCCACCTCGATCCCGGCGAGCAGACGGATGTCGCTCTGCCGGTCGTTGATCCGCTGGACCTGCTCGAGCTGATCGGCGAGCCGCTCAGCGGTGAGCCCATTCGCGATGGTCAGGTTGGGCGAGTGGTCCGTGAGACAGAGGTAGTCGTGTCCGAGGAGGACGGCCGTCTCCACCATCGCGTCGATCGGCGTGGTGCCGTCGGACCACTCGCTGTGCGTGTGCAAGTCGCCGCGCAGGTGCGCGCGCAATTCCACTCCCCCGGTCGCCAGCGGCTCCGCGCCGGCGTCACGAAGCCCGGCGAGGTACTCCGGCACGTCTCCATCGACGGCTTGGCGGATCACCTCGAAGCTGCGCCCGCCGATGCCCTTGACCCGCTTGAGACTGCCGTCACGCGCACGCTCGGCGATCGTGTCGTCCGAGAGGTCGGCGATGGCCGCCGCCGCCCCGCGGAACGCCTTGACTCTGAAGGCGTCGGCACGGCCCCTCTCGAGCCAGAACGCGATCTCGTTCAGCGCCGCGCGGGGGCTGACGGTCATGGTGCTCCTACGTCGAATCGAACGGTGCTCGCCGGGCGACATGACCGTCACCGCTCGGAGATACGTGCTCCGAGGTTACCTCTACCAGGCGGGCGGTGCCCAGGATCGTCACATCCGGGTGGTCGAGGATCCCAACAGAAACGCTTGGCGTGTCGCGTGACGTGCAGCGACCGATTCACTCCACTCGGTGCGGACCTCCGGCGCGAGACCGTCACCTGCTGAAAGGCTGGCTCCCATGGCTCTTGCGTTCTGGATATGCAGCATCATCACTCTGATCAGTGCGGCGGTGAGCTTCGGCTTCTCGGTCGCGGGCCTCCGCGGCGCGAAGGATGGAGCGACGACACCGTCGATGTACGCACTCGCGCGCTCGGTCGCGCTGCTCGTCGTCGCAACCGTCGCGCCGTTCACCGGGAGCGTGGCTTTCGTCGCCGCGATCACCCTCGCGATGGTGATCGTGCAGGGAGCGGACGCAGTGATCGGCACGCGGATCCGCGACCGGGTGAAGACATTCGGCCCCGCGGGCACAGCCGTTGCAGGTCTCGTCGCCCTCGTCTGGATGCTGTCGGCCCGATGATCTGGATGCTGTCGGCACAGTGATACGCCAATAGGTTGCGCACGTTCTCGCGCCAACCGAGAGATCGTCAATCGATGGTCGGAATCGGTCTGGCACTTACGGCTACAGCGGTGCGACGTCAGTGCGCGTGGTGGACCTAAGGAGATTCGAACTCCTGACCTCCTCGATGCGAACGAGGCGCGCTACCAACTGCGCCATAGGCCCATGCGAGTGTCTACGATATCAGCTTCGCGAGCGGCCGAGGCTCGTCCCGAAGGCGCAGCCGCCTGATCGGTCAGACCGCGCGGCGCCGACGCAGCACGGCATCGAGGTCGGTGACCGTGGTGTCAGAGTGGTCGACGACGCCCATTCCGGCCCACGGGGAGGTGCGCGCCGGCGATGAGGTCGGTACCGCCGCGGGGCGGATCGGAGTGACTTTCTCCGCCTGTTCGGCGACGACCGCTGCGCGCTCCGCGGACGCGAGTTCCTCGAGGCGACGATCGCGCTCTTCGGCGAGCGCGGATGCGGATACCAGAGGCTGCGGAGCGGGCCTGTCGAGGTAGAGCGGCTTGGGCAGCGGCACCGGCGTCCAGGTGGCGGGCGAGCTCGCCACGGCGGGCTCGTCGGCAATGAACCGGCGGCGGGGCTGCTCCGGTCGCGCTCGGAGCTCAGCCGCGGTGCGTTCGCGCCGGCGGGAGACGGCGGACATCCGCACGAGCAATGCGACGGCGGCGACGGCGATCACCGCTCCGCCCGCCAGGAGGAGCGGCCCGATCGCGGCGACGAGGGGGGTGAGGGATGCGGCGACCGCAAGCACAGCGATCAGGAGCACGGAGGTGGTGGCGGCACGGGCGCGGCGCAGGCGCCGAGCGGCCGGAGAGTGCAGCATCGCCTGCGACGCCAGGGCGGGCTTCAAAGTGGCGAGGGTCCGGACCGCGGCCTGGTTCATCGCCGCCTCACGTGCGGCGAGAACGGCCTGTTCCCGATCGAACTGCTGTCGCAGCAGCCTCTCCTGGTGAGCGACGGTCCGGGCATCCGCTTCGAGCCTCACCGTCTGCGGCACGGCGGCGGTCTCAGCCATGATGCGGATCGTCTGCTGCAACCGCACAGCGTTGCGCTCGGTAGTCAGGTACTCCCTGCTACGAAACCAGGTGGGGATCAGGTACACGAGCCAGAGCACGGCGGCGAGCGCGATGACCACGCTCGATCCGATGCCGTCGGTACCCATGTGAACACGGTAGGTGCGCACGACTCGGGCGCGGGCCATTGCCGAGGGTGTGTCAGCCGGACGACGCCAGCCGCATCGCGCTCGCGGCCGCGGCACGATCCGATTCGGGGATCGTCGCGTTCGCACCGGGGACTCGTCCGTCCAGCCAGCGCCGGAGTACCCCCGTGGGCAACTCCTCGACGACGAGTGCGAAGCAGAAGTGGTCACGCCAGTCACCGTTGATGTGGATGAAACGGCGCCGGAGGCCCTCGTAGCGGAAGCCGAGCTTCTCGACCACGCGCAGCGAGGGGGCGTTCTCGGGCCGGATGCAGATCTCCATCCGATGCAGCCCGGCCTGGAAGAAGCAGTAGTCGGTAGCCAGCGCGACAGCGGTGGGGGTCACACCCCGACCGGCGAACCGCTCGGAAACCCAGTAGCCGATACTCGCCGAGCCGAGCGACCCGTAGGTGATCGACGACACGTTGAGCTGACCGGCGAACTCGCCGTCGAACTCGATCGCGAACGGGAGACCGCTGCCGCTGCGCGCATTGGCCTGCAGGCTCCGGATGCTCGCGCGAGTGTCGAAGCCCATCGGTCCGTTGGGGCTGGTCGCCTCCCACTTGCGCAACCACCCGCGGTTGTCGAGGAGCTCGCGCTCGAGGACTCTCGAGTCCCGGAGTCGGATCGGCCGGAGCGTGATCGCACCCTCGCGGAGAGTGGGGATCACGGTCGCCATCCGCTCAGTCTAAAGGCGCCGCCTCAGTCGAGATCGGCGGCGAACCCCTTCAGCCACGGGCGCAGCTCTGGGCCGAGGTCCTCGCGATCGACGGCGAGCTGCACGATCGCCTTGATGTAGTCGAGCCGGTCGCCGGTGTCATAACGGCGACCGCGGAACACGACGCCGTAGACGCCGCCGGTCCACTCCGGCGCGCCGGCCATCCGCTCGAGCGCGTCGGTGAGCTGGATCTCGCCGCCCTTCCCCGGCTGCGTGTGCTCGAGCACGTCGAACACCTCCGGCTTGAGCACATACCGACCGATGATGGCGAAGTTCGATGGCGCGGTGCCGGGCGCGGGCTTCTCGACGAGCCCCGTGATGCGGACGACATCGTCGTCGTCCGTCTTCTCGACTGTCGCGACTCCGTACATGTGCGCGAGCGCTGGGTCGACTTCGAGTAGCGCGACGATGCTCGCGTTGCGTTTGCCCTGCTCCTCGATCATGCGGGTGAGGAGCACGTCGCGGCTATCGATGATGTCGTCTCCGAGGAGTACTGCGAACGGCTCGCGACCGACGTGCATCTTCGCGCGGAGCACCGCGTGCCCGAGCCCCTTCGGATCGCCCTGCCGCACGTAGTGCATGTCCGCGAGGTCGGTGGAGTAGTTCACCTTCTGCAGACGATCGGTGTCGCCCTTCTTCAGCAGCGTCGCCTCGAGCTCGCCGACGCGGTCGAAGTGGTTCTCGAGCGCGTTCTTGTTACGTCCGGTGATCATCAGCACGTCGTGCAGTCCGGCGGCGACAGCTTCCTCGACCACGTACTGGATCGCAGGTTTGTCGACGACGGGGAGCATCTCCTTCGGCATCGCCTTGGTCGCGGGGAGGAAACGAGTGCCGAGCCCTGCTGCGGGGATGACGGCTTTCGTGATCATGGAGGCCATGGGCTCAGGGTAGCGGCAACGGGTTTC
>CAXTLO010000078.1:0-10853 GCA_964244965.1 uncultured Marisediminicola sp. | reverse complement strand
CAGACGACTTCACCCTCGACGGGTGAAGAGCACGCGCCCGAGGGCGGCCGGCCCTAGGTCGCGCTTCGTGCAGGCGAGACAGCCGGGTGCACGGTGAACGCTTGAGGATGAGCGGCGGCCGGAGTCGGGTTGGATTGCCGCGCAGAGTCTGTCTTAGTCGTCGTCAGCGTCGCGAAGAGGCGAACCGCTGATCTCGAACCGAAAGCCGCCCATTTTGCCCGACAACAGGGGCATCCCCTCGGAGATAGCGGCCTTGACCGACTCGAGCTGGAGTGACGACCGGTGTGCGTCTGCGGAGACCCACAGTTCGGCGACGAAGACCGTATCGGGCTGCTCAGAGCTGACGCCGACCTCGTAGAGCAAGCATCCGGCCGCCTCCAGGTCTGGGCTTCGGCGTGTCAAGATCGCGACCAGCTGGTCACGGCTCCCCGGCGTCGTCTCCAGCGTTCCGACATTTGCGAAGGTCATGCTCGAATCATACGAAGCGTCGCCCGAGGGTCTCGACCTCGAGTGCACTTCGCGCGAGGCCGTCGCCGCATTCGATGTCGACCCGATCGAGATTGAGACCACCGCCCTCGAGCGGCACGACGTCATCCGCGAACCCACCTACTTCTCATGTCCCTCAGGACCGGTCGGATGCGGCGGGCGGCACCACAGAGTCGACGAACAGTCGCACTCGCCGCTCGAGTTCAACCCGGAGATCGTGGCGATGGCTCCGAGCCTGGCATCCGATGCCGACGCGCTCACGTGGACGCAATCGGCGCCTCGAGCCCAGCTGTGGGGTGAGATCTCGCAGCCCACCCTCGTACTGCTCGGCGAGGAGACGCTGCCGATCATGCCGCCGGCCGCCGATCAGATCCTCGCGGCGGTGCCGAACTCGACGCGGCAGATCATCCGAGCGAGCGGTCACGGGTGGGACGCAGATGTGATGGTCGAGTTGCTCGCCGGCTTCGTCGCCTAGCCGAATCAGAGCTCGCGCACCTCCGCGGTCAGCTCTCCTCCTGCGTCGCCAGTGTTCACGGTTCCCCGCGGTTCGAACAGAATCGCTTCGACGTCCTCGTCCGCTCGAGGGCAGTGCTCGACGCCGGCCGGGACGACGAACACGTCTTCCGGGCCGAGCACGACGTCCCGGTCGCGTAGCTGGAGCGTCAGCCGACCCGAGCGCACCATGAACAGCTCGTCGGTGTCGAGGACTTGCCAGATCCGGAGACTCCGGTGAACAGCGTCAGCTTTCCCTTCGGAACCGTGACGGAGACGTTCTCGAGGTTGTTCTGCCGGGCGCCGATGACCTCGATCACGTCGCGTCATCCAGACGGCCCCGACTCCGCGCCATGAAGGTCAGCCTAGAGTGATCGAGCGTGGCCGCAGAGTGTCGAGCACGCGATCAAGTTCCGCGATCCGCGCTTCGACTTCTCCACGGAGGTGCCCAGCGAGGCGGTCCCAGTCAGTGGCGGTCGGAGCCCGCCCGGGCACGAGGAGGTCGAGTGCTCGTTTGATCTCGTCGATGGTTAGTCCTGCTCGGCGGGCTGCCTGGATCATGGCGATGCGGCAGCAGACGTCGGCGAAGAACCGCCGCTGATTCCCGTCGGTCCGCTCGCTCGGAAGCAGCCCGCGATCGTCGTACCACCGCACCGCAGAGGCATTGACTCCCATCCGCTTCGCCACCTGGCCTACGCTCAAGCCGGTCTCATGCCAGTCCATGTCCCCGATCGTGTCCTCCGGTCCGAATTGACCTCAACCTAGGTCGAAGTCATAGGTTCGCGCCATGTCCTCTTCATCACGCAGCCCCGCCCGATACCTCCATTCCGTCATCGCTCACATCATGGTCGCGGACGCGTCCGAGGCGATCGACTTCTATCGGAACGGGTTCGGCGCGACGGAGGTCCTTCGCATCGCTGCAGCTGACGGCACCGTGGTTCACGCAGAGATCGCAATCGAGGACTCGGTGGTGATGTTGGGCGACGGCAGCGGGCCGTTCACCGTGCCCTCGTCGCTCGGAGGCACCAGCGTCGGTCTGCACGTCTACGTCGCGGATGTCGATGCGATGACGGCGGCGGCTGGTGGCTTCGGCGCAGAGATACTGCAGGCCCCGCAGGACATGTTCTACGGCGATCGGTCCGCCATCCTCCGCGATCCGTTCGGCCATGTCTGGGTGCTCCTGACCTGCCAGGAGGAATTGGGCCTCAGCGTGATCCGTGAGAGAGGAGAGGCGCTGCTGGCTGGGCAGCTCGGCGGCCACGAGTCGATCGGGTGACGCGGCCACGAAAATCACCCGCCCTGCCATCCGGGCGCGACCGGCACGGCCCGGTCATCGAGCGGGAACGGCTCGACGGTCCGGTGGTCGTACTGGGTCGACAGGACGAGGTCGGTGCGCATCTCCCCGTGGGCGCCGAGGCGGTCGACGACACCTTCGAGATGAACGAGCGACATCGCACGGATCTTGAGCATCGTGCAGTGCTCGCTGGACAACTTGTGGATCTCGACGATCTCCGGGAAGTCCTCGGACTTCGTGGTCCGCAACAGACACTTGCCGAGCGTGCAGCGCAGTTGGACGAAAGCCAGCAGCGGTTGGCCGACCGCTCTCGGGTCGATCCGCGCGGAGTAGCCGGTGATGATCTCCGCTTGCTCGAGCCGGCGCACCCGCTCGGCCACCGCCGGAGCGGACAAGTGAACGCGCCGCGCCAGCTCATTGAACGACAGGCGGCCGTCGGCCTGCAGCGCTCGGATGATCCCCCAATCGAGCTCGTCGGGCGTGTGAGAGGTGGAAGGCATCATCTGCTTTCTGTTAGCGAGGCGTGACGGGCCGAGACCCCGGCGACGGCTATGTCACTACCGCTGTCGGGTTCCTAACCTCGGAAGATGCCCTCAGCTTCCTCGTCTCCGGCCGACAAGTCCATGACATCGCCGAAATCGAGCGCACCTGCCGCCTCGCGAGGGGTCCGTGCTCTGTGGGGGCCCGTCGTTCTCGGCGGCTGCGCGCAGTCTCTCGCCGGAGCAGCCGGCGCTCTGCTGGCACGTGCGATCACAGGCGGTGATGCAGCCACCGGCCTGCCGCAGGGAATGCTCGTCATCGGATCGGCAGTCGCGGCTGGAGTCCTGGCATCCATCTCGGCACGGCACGGACGCCGGAGATCTCTCGCCTTCGGATGTCTGATCGCCGGCTTCGGCGCGACAGCCGTCGCCATTGGAGCCGCGATGCTCTCTCTTGTGGTCGTGCTCCTCGGGAGTGTCCTGGTGGGTTTCGGAAGCGCCGCGGTATCACTCGCCCGGTATGCCGCCGCCGAGCACGTGCCAGATGGCGATCGGGGCCGTGCGATGGCGTCGATCCTCATGGCGACGACGATCGGTGCGGTCGCAGGACCCAATCTCCTCGCGTTGACGGATTCGCTCGGCGTCGATCTGACTGCACGAACGATGGCGGGCCCCTATGTCGTGGCAGCGGTCGTCTTCGCGGCTGCGGCAGCGTGGGTCGCGCTCGCCGGTTCAGCGCCCGTCCTGTCACGGGCATCGGTCCCCCCGCCGCTGCTCGACGGGAAGTGGTCGAAGGCGCAAAGGTTTACCAGGTCGGGAGCTGCCGGTGTCATCGTCCTCTCCACCGCGAACCTGGTGATGGTCGCCGTCATGACGATGGCGCCGGTCCATCTCGCTCACCTCGGAGTCGGGCTCGCTCAGATCGGCCTCGTCATCAGCCTGCACATCGCGGCGATGTTCGCGCCAGCGCCGGTCAGCGGGTGGCTCACCGACCGCTTCGGTGCTGGACCTGTCGCGATGTCTTCCGCCGTGGTTCTGGTCGTCGCGTGCGCAGCGGCGACACAGGCAGGATCAGGACCCGGGATGGCGCTGTCCATGGTGGTGCTTGGTGCGGGCTGGAACCTCGCGCTCGTGTCGGGAAGCGTGCTGCTGGTCGCGGATGTACCGCGCGCGGTCCGGCCGGCGCGGGAGGCATGGGGCGAGGTCGGCATGGGCGTCGCCGCCGCCGGAGGAAGTATCGGATCCGGAGCGGTGATGGCGGGTCCAGGCTACGAGATGCTGTGCGTCGTCGGAGGGTCTGTTGCTGTACTGATCGCCCTGGCTGGGTGGGTAGCGCCGCGCGAGTTCCGGGCCTGAGCGCGTATTCCGTTGCGAACGGTTCGACGCTACAGCTGAGGTGGTGACCATGAACTCGAAATTAAAACCGCGGTCAAGCGGCAGCGAGAACTCGGTGCGGGATCCAGCCCTCCCGACCGTTGTCGGTTCGGCACCACGACCAGCCGCTTTCCAGGTCGTCCCGCACGACCTCGACGATTTCCCCCGAGCGCAGGCTCAACTCGGTGGTGTCGTATCCCGTCACCACCGTTCCAACTGTTCCTGAGGTCTCGAGGAAGCGGCCCGGTACCCAACCTGACCCGTTCGGATGCGTCACGAACACGAACGCCGGCCACTCAGTGTCCCGCTCGCCGACCTCGACGACATCCCCGGGCTCGATGACCAACGGGCTACGCGCCGGGGCTTCGTGATCTGCTGTCAGTACACACCGCACCCAATGATGATGCCCACGGATTGCGGCACGAGTCCAGTCCTCCTCGGGCTCTCGATGCGCCGCACCGAGCGGGAACGCGAGCCACGTGATCACTGCGACCCGGTAGATCATCGTGCACAGGCGCCAGAGCTCGCGGCCGAGCACGACGTCCCGATCGCGCAACCAGAGAATGGAGTCAGTCGAAGAAGTCGCCGACGTCGCCGAGTCCGTCGAGCAGTCCGCCGATCGCGAGGCCGCCGATCAAACCGCCGACGACGTTCGAGCCGATGCCGCCCACGCCGTAGCCGCCGTAGCCGCCGTACCCACCGCCTCGCTGTTGGTAGGCGCGCTGCTCGTACTCCCGTTGGGCGTTCGCGATGTCTGCGTGGGCGTACGCGGCGGCGTCAGAGGCCAGCGCGGCGGCGCGTCGTGCACGGGCCAGGGCCGCGGCAGGATCCCGCTCGTCGGTGAGAGACGCCAGCTCGCGCTCTGCCTCCGACAGTCGGGTGCGGGCGTCCGGGCCGATCGGGGCACGGTAGTCGCTCATCAATTCCCGCGCGGCGGTGACCTGCCGTTCGGCATCTTGCACCGCCGTCATCAGCTGCGCCCGCTGCCGTTCGGCGCGACTCGCCTGCTCGGCACGCTCTGCGACGGCGTCATCGAGCGCGGTGTTGCTGCGACGCACGGCGGACAGCGCTCCGACCGGGTCGAGCCGGGCACCGGAACCGGGGAGCTCGGCGATGACGCGTTCGAGGTCGTCGATCGCCGCGTCGATGCGCTGGCGGCGCTCCGCGGCGGGGAGCGATCGCGCGTAGGCGATCTCGTCCCTCGACTCGGCGACCATCGCCGTCAGCGTCGATTCCGCCTGCAGCGCCTCGACTTCAAAGCCCTCCACGGCAGAAAGCAGCGCTTCCGCCCGCTGCACGGTCTCGGTGCCCGCGCGCACCGCCGTGGATGCTTCGCTGTCCCGACCGGCGGCGAGGCGAGAAGCGGCCAATTCGGCGCTGCGAAGCGCGAAGTCGAGCAGTTGCTCCGCCTGGTCGGGGTTCGACGAAACGGGTGAGAGCGCGGCATCCGAGTACCGTGCCGACAGTCGCTCGATCGTCATCCGAGCGAGTGGAATCGACTCGCGCACCCGAGCGACGCCGCTGCGGATCCGCTCCAGTTCGGATGGGGCGCGGCGGGCGTCGTCGCGTCGGGTGCTGAGCGCGTTGTGCTGCTCGTCGAGAGCCGCATCCGCCGACTGGCACAGCGTGATGATCCGCTCGCTCCACTCACGTCGCTGCTCTGGCGCATCGATGATGTGGTCGTTGAGCAGCTGATTGAGGTGGAATGCCTCGCTCAACCTCTGCCGGGCGCGCTGGAGGGCAGGAGCGAAATCGGTCGCGGCGGCGTCGCCGAAGTCCGCGATGGCAAAGCCGAGTTCGTCGTCGGCGAGACGCACGCGTTCGTCGGTACGTACCAGCGCCGACCCGGCCGTCCGCTCCAGTTCGGCGAGGGCTCCCGCCGCCTGTTGCTCCCGCTCGAGGCGCAGGCGCCCGTTCCGAGCGCGGGACCGCGCGACGAACACAGTGACCGCAATGACGACGGCGATCGCCGCGGCGCCCCCGAGGATGAACGCCAATTCCATCCCACGATCCTAAATGCGCGGCTACGGCATCCCCTGTGATCCCTGCTCCAGCGACGCGGGTCGCCCTCCGACTCCTGCGCCCGATGCGGTCATGTCCGTTGTTCCGGCACGAAGATGCGCATCGTCGACGGTCCGCGATTGGCCCACAGGTGGTAGGGGATCGCGACCAGGGCGACGCGTCGCCCCGACGCCGCGGGCTCACCTTCCACCGGCATCCAGCCCGCTCTCGCCCACGCGGAGTCGTCGCGGAGCATCCCGGACGCCGTGATCGTCACGGTCTGCTGCCCGAGGATCGTGTCCGCCTGCTCCACGAGGGGGCGCCCGGAGTCGAGTTCGACTCGGTCGAGGTCGACGCCGGCTTCCTGGTCCGGGCTTTCCAGGCAGTAGACGATCGGGCCGCGTTCGATCGCGACCGCACCGCGCAGTGCATCCGCCGACGGATGGGCACGGGTGAGCCGAGGGGACATCGGAAGGCGGAGCAGTACTGTGTCGCCCTCGGCCCAGGTGCGGTCGATGCGCAGGTAGCCGAGGTCGTCCGGCTCTGCGCTCTGCTCGGCGCCGTCGACCACCACGGAGGCACCCGCAGCCCAGTCCGGAATCCGCAGCGACAGCGTCCAGGGCTCGGCGGGGGTCGTGAGCACGCGCACCTCGACGTCGCCATCGAGGGGGTATCGGGTTGTCACCTCGAGCCGCACTGCTCCGCCGTGTACCCGGGTGGTCAGCTCGGACGGTATGAACTGGTGTAGCTGCACGCCCGCATCATCCGTCGTCGCCAGGTACGCCTGCAGTGACGAGATGGTGCGGATGATGTTGGGCGGGCAGCAGGCGCACTCGAACCAGGGCGGCCGGGTCCCCGGGGCGTCGGCGCGGGCCGAGTGGTTCCCTGCTGCCGGCTGCGCGGTGCGCCGTTGCGCCGGGTTGTTGTAGAAGAACGCGTCGCGGTCGACCGAGGTGGATGCGGCGAACAGGTTGTAGAGCGAACGCTCGATCACGTCGGCGAAACGGGATTGACCGGTCGCGAGCAGCAGTCGCCAGCTGACCATGATGTTGCCGATCGTGGCGCACGTCTCGCCGTAGACGAGGTCCGGCGGGAGTTCATACGGGTCGCCGAACGCCTCACCGATGAAGCGGGAGCCGAGCGCTCCGTTGAGGTACATCTTCCGGTAGGTCATGTCCTCCCACTGCGCGATCGACGCGTCGAGCAGGGATGCGTCACCGGTCTCGAGGTAGACGTCGACCATGCCACTGAGGAGATAGACCGCGCGCACCGCATGTCCGACGACTTCGGCCTGCTCGCGCACGGGGACGAGGTCCTGGAAGTACGCGCCGTCGGGATGGCTGGCACCGACCAACCGAGCGTGCCCGCGATCGTCTATGAATTGACGGGCGAGGTCGAGGTACCGCCTGCCGCCGGTCTCCCGGTACAGCTCGACCAGCGCCATCTCGATCTCCTCGTGCCCGTCGCTGTCGTCGCGGCGGCCGTCCTCGAAGTCGTCGACGATGCGGTCGGCTGCCGCGACCGCCACATCCAGCAGCCCGGTAGACCCGGTCGAGCGGTGGTGCGCCACCGCCGCCTGGATGAGGTGTCCGATGCAGTAGAGCTCGTGGCTCACCGGCAGATTGGCGTAGCGTCCCTCCAGCCCTGCCTGCACGAACGAGTTGACGTAGCCGTCCGGTTCCTGAGCCGCGGCGATCACCCGGGTGTAGGAGTCGATCAGCTCGGTCAATTCATCTGAGGGGAGCCGTCCCGCCTCCCACGCGACTCCCTCGAGTGCCTTGTACAGGTCCGAGTCGGTGAAGAGCAGGCCGCGACGCGCGGGCGGGTCACCTGCCCCGGCGCTGATCCGCCGCAGATTGTCGACGACCCCGTCACGCTCGAGCCAAGCGATCGCGTGCGGGATCGTCACCTCGCGGTTCGCTCGCTGCCACTTTGCCCAGAACCCACCCGTGATGGCCGCATCCGCGACGGGTTCGAGCGTGTGCGTGCCGGCTCCGACGGGTGCGACAGGAGTTCTCATCGGCTCTCTTCCTCGAGGATCGGTGTACAACGACTCTGTCACGTCACTCCGCCCGGAGCCACTGGAGTCCGCGCTCGACGTATCCTGAGCGCATGACAGCTCTCGGGGGGCGCATGATCGGTCTGATCGCCGTTGGTGTGATGACGCTGACACTGGTCGCGTGCGCGCCCGAAGCGGATGATGCAGACTCGTCGCCGAGCCCCAGCCCGAGCCGCAGTGCGAGCGAGCGTCCCTCCCCGTCGGCGCGCCCCAGCCCCTCCTCCACGGCGAGTCCGGCGCCGATTCCCAGCATCGCACCCGACGTGCCGATCTCCGAGAACAGCGGCACGCCGTGGACCTACCAGGCGGCGAAGGACCTCTGCGTGAACTGGGTCGTGACGCGATCGCCGCAGAACGAGAACGAGGTTTGGGACTTCGCAACGCCGACCCCCGCACAGCGGTACGGCGACGCCTGGCATTTCCAGTTCCCAGGCACGTTCACCAGCCCCGGCGTCGGGGAGACCCAGGGCGTCATCGCCTGCGCCGTCGCCGGTACGCCCAGCGACTACACCGTCGGCGAAGCGCCGTCCGTCGGCGACACCCCTCCCGAGGCGCTCCTCTACCCCTGAGTCGCGGTGCGGTTCGACGCAGCGTCTCGTGACCGCGGCCGGATGCTACGTGCCCACGCCCTCATCCGCGACGGTGTGAACTCGCAGAGACCTCGGCGTACGGTCGGGTGAGGTCGCAGCGGCTGCGACGGCACAACCACGAGGAGACGATATGAGCCAGATCGACGGAGCCTTCGAGAACGACGGGGTGCAGAAGGACATGACGAGCACGTCGAAGAGCGAGCGGGACATCGAGGCCAAGCAGGATTCCGCACCGACGGACAGCGCGACGGCCCAGGAGGACGACGTGGACGAGAGCCAGGTCGAGGTGCTTCCTGGTACCGGCGGCCCGGACGACGTCGGCGACATCGAGGTCGACCCGAGCGAGCTCAACTTGAGCGGCGATTCGATCCCCGGCCACCCCAAGCCAGGAAGTTGATCGGCTCCTAGCAGCCCGTCCGGCGACGGGACTCCACCAGCGCCGCCGGCAGTCGGTGACTCGGCGAACTGGCGCGACGTACCCTGGGCGGTGATCGTTACGACTCCAGTGGCTATGAGAGGACTACGCATGCCGAATGAAGCGATGCCAGAAGTATCCGACGGTGAGTTGATGATGAACAACACGCTGGTCGTGAAACCGGAGCACCGGGACACGTACCTGGCAGCGATTCGCGAGATCCTCCCCCTCGCTCGCGAGCTACCCGGGTGTCGCTCCTTGGACGTCGGAGAGGTTGCGGGTCAACCGGGCACATTCGTCTTGTCGGAGCGGTGGCGCAACGGCAACGAGTACCTCCACGAGTACCTCCAGCTTTCCTTCTACCAGAAGTACTTGCAGACGACCGAGGGTCTCTACGCGGTTCCGAGGACGGTCCTCGTCCTCGATCCGGTTGCGTAGAGGCAACGCGATGCGAATATGCGAGAGCCGATCCGACAGTCGTCGATGCGCCCGACGACCCACGCTGGTGTGACCGACTCGGTCGTCAACGGCGCCATCCGCCAGCTGCCACTGCCCGCAAGACGTACTCCTCGAACGTTCGCGGGGGGCGTCCGAGCAAATCGGCGACGTCGCTCGTCGGGTGAGCGATGATTCCGCGTTCCATCATGACGAACATGGCTGCATTGGCACGGGCGTCGTTCTCGCTCAAGCCATCCCTGACAAGCGCCGCGGCGTAATCGTCTGCCGGAATCTGTCGGTAGGTCATGGGCAGCCCGGATGCGCGGGAGATTACCCTCGTCGCCTCGGCGAAGGTCAGTGCCCGTGGTCCACTCAGTTCATAGACCTGCCCGGAGTGAGCGCTGGGTTCGGTCAGTACCGCGGCGATTGCGTCCGCGACATCCTCGAGGTCGATGAACGGCTCGGGTACCTCACCAGCAGGCAGGGCCAATTCACCGGCGACCAGAGGTGCGTGAAAAAGTTCCTCATCGAAATTCTGGTCGAAGTTGGATGACCGGATCACTGTCCAGCCGAGTTGTGAATCACGCACTGCATCCTCGGCGGAGCGCATGCCGACTCCGAAGCTCGTGTCACCCCAGAGGTCCGCGCCGCGGCCGGAGAGCAAGACCAGGTGCTTCACGCCCCTGGCCTTGGCCCTCGCCGCGAATTCGTGCACCGGGCCCGGTATGTCGGGAGGGACCACGTAGACGATCTCGACGCCATCGAGTACGTCGTCCCACCCCGCGGGATCAGCCCAATCGAACGATGCCTCGCTTGATCGAGAGGCGGCGCGCACAGACGCGTTGCGCATACGCATACGCGCGAGAACGCGCCGGCCGGTCTTGCCGGTCGCGCCGAGCACGAGGACTTTGCTGTCAACCATCGCGACAGTTTATGGAAGAAGCGCTGTCTACGTCATTCCGCGCGCCTGATGCTGCACGGCCGAATAGTCGCTGGCGCGGTTTCCTAGCGGTAGTGCCTCGTACGCTGTGGGGTACTGACCGGACGGCACTTCGCGAGGAGGAGCAGCATGCATACCAAGACGACGACCGTTCACGTGGCTGGACCGTGGTCTCTCTCCACGAGCCGCCGCTTCTGGGAGGACTTCTCTCCGAACGCCTTGGTGGATCAACGTGACGACGAAGTGCTCCATGCGGTGTTCAGGGTCGAGGGCGATTGGAGTCGA
>CAXTLO010000077.1:10584-10875 GCA_964244965.1 uncultured Marisediminicola sp. | reverse complement strand
TGTGACGGCAGCGACCTCACCCGCATCAGCAACCAGCAGCAGTTCCTCTCGTCGCTGATCCGTACCCTGAAGAGCGCGGAGACCCTGTCGAATCCCGCTCGCCTGTACGCCATCGCGACGGCGGCGGCTCAGAACCTCACCTTCTCCAACAGCCTCCGCAGTCCGAGCACGATGGTCGCCATCGCCGGTGCACTCCGCGACATCCCGCTCGAGGAGGTGGTGTTCGTGCGGTACCCCGGAGTCGCCGACGGACCGGGAGTGGTGCCGGACACGGACGCCGCGGAGCTGCTG
>CAXTLO010000077.1:0-10574 GCA_964244965.1 uncultured Marisediminicola sp. | reverse complement strand
CTGGCTGATGGTCGCCGTCGGCCTGGTCCTGACCGGGGGCACCGGAGGCGGCACGACGGTGACCGAGAGCCCGGCCCCCGTCGACCCCAGCGCGCCTTTGGAGCCCAGCACCACGGTCGAGCCCAGCACCCCCGTGGATCCGAGTGCCCCGGTGCCGCCGCCTACCGTGGAGCTTCCGCCGTCGGTCGAAGGGCAGGATGCCAGTCAGCAGACCTGCACCGCCGGTCAGACCGCCGGCGGCTGACGGCACCGAGGCGCTCGCGGGTCCGTCAGCGCACGCGACGCTCGCGCACCGTCGATGCGCGGACGTAGTCGAACTCGGCGGTGAACTGTTGCGCGGCATCCTGCAGGCCGAACGCGACCAGCCCGATCCGCACGTCGGCTCCGAGTGAGTGGGTCCAGGTCCCCCCGCGCACCCAGGCGCGGCCGTCCTGGCTGGTGTAGGCCGTGTACGCCTCGGTGTCACCGCCCGCATCGCGCCGTTCGCGCCCGGTCAAGCGCTCCACCACCACCCGGAGGTACGTCCACTCTTCGGACGGCGGACCCACCACGGTGTTGCCGTACCGCGCCCAGCCCTCCGGCACGTCCGAGATCTCCTTCGCCCACTCGGTCTGGCGGGTGTTGAAGATCGACGTGTTCGTGAGCTTCACGTAGTCGTCTTCATCGCCGTAGATCGCGAGCCCGGCCTGCGCGAAATTGAAGCAGCACCCGTCGTCTGGGACGTCGACGCGAACTCGCGTCTCCACGAGGTAATCGCCACGCGGGGCGTCGCGCAGAAGGGTGAACGCGTTGTCGACGTCCACGTACAGGTCCGCCGCCTGGATCGGGATCCGGAGAGCGCCGCCGCCTACGACCGCGGTCGGAGCATCCGGCTCGACTCCCTCCGCGCCCGACCACTCCCATGCCCACGCAGGGTCGAGGCGGCTCCCCGCGAACTCGTCGGAGAAGCGCGGAAGCGCCCGGCGCGGCTCCTGCGCGTCGACCGGGTCCACACGGTGCCGGGAACGCTGCCCAGGCTGCCCGGCTGGTGCCTCGGTACGCCGGTCGGACGGGCCCTGACCGCCGTTCACGGTCGGCCACCCGTCGATCCAGTCGACCGCATCCAGGAGTGCCGGCCGTTTCGTGAATCCGACCTCGGTCGCGAAGAACGGATCACGCTGATCGACCGCGTGGTAGATCGTCCACCACTGCCCGCCAGCATCGGTGAACACCGTGTTGTGACCCGTGCCGACCCATCGGTTTCCGTTCATGGTGAGGAACGGGGTGCCCCCGGCCTGCGGATCGACGAGCGACTGACCCTGCTGGTCGACGAACGGGCCGAGAGGACTGGTGGATCGTCCGACGAAGACGCTGTAGCCGGTCAGTGCACCGTTGCAGCAATTGGTAGCTGAGAGGAACAAATAGAAGTAGCCATCACGCTCGACCACGTTCGCGCCCTCGTACTTGTTGTCCACCGCGACGAGAGTGGCGGCCGCCACGTCGACGCTTGCTCCCCCCTCGGTCAGGGTGAGGTCGGCTCCGAAGACACCGCCGAAGTAGCTGCCGTAGTAGAACGTGCCCGACTCGGCGATGGTGTCGCCGAGCACGTCGGGGTCATAGGTCCAGAGGAAGTCGCACCCGGCACCGTTCGCGCGCGGGGCAACCACGGGCTCGTCCGAGAACGTCCACGGGCCCGTCGGGCCAGAGGAGGTCGCCACTCCGATGGCGCTGTCGCTCGTGCAGCCCGGTACTCCGCTCACTTCGTCCGCGGTGTCCGTGACCACTGTGAAGAGGTAGTACTGCTCGAAGGTCGAGGAGTAGACCACGTCGGGGGCCCAGAGGGCCGCTTCGGGTGCCGCCCAGCTCGGGAGTGTCTCCGACGCCTCACCGACGTAGGTCCAGTTCACCAGGTCCTGCGAGGTCATCGTCGGGATGCGGCGGAAGACGAGTTCGCCCTCGGCGTCGAGATCCTCGTCGCTCAGCGGATCGGTCGTGCAGTAGAGATACCACGCGGTATCGCCCGGCTGCTGACCGCGGAGCACGGTGGGATCGGCGCAACTCTCCACCACGCCGTCCCCCGGGACTTCTGGTTGCAGGGGGTTCGAGTAGTTCCCCGGATCGCGCGACTGCCGAGGTGAATCGGCGCTGGCCGAGGTCGCGACGATTCCACCGCCTGACACTACGGCAGCAGCGACCACCAGGGTCATGACGCGGCGAACGACTCGCCTTCGCTGGGAGGCAGGTACGTGGGTCATCGGTTCTCTCCTCGGTCGACCGAGCTGCGGCCGTCCGGGGGATCTCGGGGACGACCGCGGCCCCGTTGCTCCCCACGCTATCGAGCGCACCCCGAGGAGGGGAATAGCCGCCCCGACAGTGCCGGTCCGATTCCGAGCGCGGGTCAAGGCCTTCTCGCCTCGGAAGGCTCCGCGTAGCGTCGGAATTCCCGTCGAAAGAGCCTGCATGCCCCGATCGAATGGCCCATCCGTTCATTCCGCGACGTCGCAGCGACTCCGGGACGGAGAGGACTTCATCGTCCTGCGACCGGAGTACACCGAGAGCCGGACTCTGGTCGATCTCGCTGCCCGGCTGGGAGCCGAGTGCCCCACAGCCGATCGGACGGTGCTGTCGGGAGTGACCGTGAGCACCTCCGACGTCCGACCAGGCGATCTCTATGTGGGGCTGTCCGGCGCTCACATCCACGGAGCGCTCACAGCCTCTGCGGCAGCTCGCGACGGCGCTGTCGCGCTCCTGACCGATCCCGAAGGCGCGCGGCTGGCTCGCGGATGCGGGCTTCCCGTTCTCACGGTCGACGACCCGCGCGCCGTGGTCGGTCAGGTCGCCGCGTGGCTCTATGGCACAGCCGAGGCGGATGTATCGCTGTTCGGGGTGACCGGCACGAACGGCAAGACATCGACCGTGCACATCCTCGACAGTCTCCTCACTCGGCTCGGCATTCCCTCCGGGCTGAGTTCCACGGTGGAGCGCCGCACCGGGCTCGAAGCGGTCCCGAGCAGGCTCACCACACCGGAGGCGAGCGAGTTGCACGCTCTCGTCGCCAGAATGACCGAGACCGGAGTGCGCGGCGCCGCGGTCGAGGTGAGCGCTCAGGCCATGAGCCGCAACCGCGTCGGGGGTCTGATCTTCGACGTCGTCGGATTCACGAACCTCACTCACGACCATCTGGACGAGTACTCGGGAATGACCGCCTACCTGCGAGCGAAGGCGGCTCTCTTCCAGCCGCAGCATGCACGCCGTGGCGTCGTCTCCCTGGACTCCCCTTGGGGCGAGGAAGTAGTTCGACGCGCGGGGATCCCGTGCACTACGATCTCCTCCCACGCCGACAGCGGAGCCGATTGGATCGTCTCCTTCGGCATCGAAGCACCCGAGCTGACCGCTTTCACCGTCACCGGTCCGGGCGGACAGATCCTCCGGTCCCGCGTGACACTCACGGGCCGGCATATGGCGGCCAACGCTGCACTCGCGCTGGTGATGCTGCTCGAGTCAGGGGTGCCGTTCACCTCGGTGGAGGAAGCGGTCGGCGATGGCATCGCCGTCGAGATACCCGGCCGCGTCGCCAGGGTCCCGACCCGTTCCGGCCCGAAGGTGTTCGTCGACATCGCCCACACGCCCGACGCCTTCGCAACGACGCTGGCCGCTGTCCGTCGCGTGACGGCCGGCAGCGTGCTCATGATCATCGGCGCCGACGGCGACCGGGATGCGACCAAACGATCGGAGATGGGGCGCCTGGCAGCCGAGGGGTCGGATGTTCTGATCGTCACCGATCATCATTCGCGATTCGAGGACGAGGCCGCGATCCGGGCTCAGCTGATCGCCGGCGCGCAACGGGCAGCGTGCAGTGCCGTGCTCCATGAGATTCCGGATCCCGCTGAGGCGATCCGGCGCGCCGTGCAGCTCGCCGGCGAGCAGGACAGTGTGCTGTGGGTCGGTCCCGGGCTCACCGAATACCGCGATGTGAGAGGAGCCCACTGGCCGTACTCGTCGTATCGCGACGCGCTCGCCGCCCTTCGCGAGGCGGGCTGGCGCTGAGTCAGTGCGAGCTGGCTTCCATCTCGATCTCCGAGCGGTTGCCCGACCACAGGGTGTGGAACGTTCCCGGCCGGTCGGTGCGCTGGTAGGTGTGCGCGCCGAAGAAATCGCGCTGGGCCTGGATGAGGGCGGCCGGAAGCCGTTCGGAGGCCAGCGAGTCGTAGTAGCTCAGCGCCGAGGAGAAACCGGGCACCGGGACACCCGACAGCGACGCGGTCGACACCACCCGCCGCCACGCGGCTTCCCCGTCGGAGACCGCCTTCGCGAAGTAGGGGTCCTCGAGCAGCGACGCGATATCGGGATCGTTCTCATACGCCTCGACGATGCGATTGAGGAATTGCGCGCGGATGATGCAGCCGGCCCGCCAGATCTTCGCGACCGCCCCTTTGTCGATCTCCCAGCCGTATTCCTTCGCGCCCGCGATGATCGCGTCGAACCCCTGGGCGTAGGCGACGACCTTCGAGGCGTAGAGCGCGGCGCGTACATCGTCTTCGAAGGTGTCGCCCGGCGTCTGCAGCTGCGGACGATCGGGGACCGAGGAGCGCACGGCGGCGCGTTGGTCTCGCTTGCTCGATACAGCACGAGCGAAGACCGCCTCGGCGATCCCTCCGACCGGAACGCCCAGACCCACGGCGTTCTGCACCGTCCATACCCCCGTGCCCTTCGATCCGGCCGCGTCCAGGATCACGTCGACGAGGGGCTGTCCGGTGGCGGCATCCGTCTGGCGCAGCACCTCTGAAGTGATCTCGATCAGGTAGGACTCGAGGTCGCCGCCGTTCCACGCCTCGAACACGTCGGCGATCGCGGCGGGCTCGTGCCCCGCGATGCGACGGAGGAGGTCGTAGGACTCGGCGATGAGCTGCATGTCGGCGTACTCGATGCCGTTGTGGATCATCTTGACGAAGTGCCCCGCACCGTCGGTGCCGACGTGGGTGACGCACGGCTCCCCTTCGGCGACGGCGGCGATCGAGGCGAGGATCGGCCCGAGCGTCTCGTAGGCCTTCACGGAGCCGCCCGGCATGATCGACGGTCCGTTCAGTGCGCCCTCCTCGCCGCCGGAGATCCCGGTACCGACGAAGTCCAGCCCGCGCTCGCGAGCCGACCGCTCGCGACGGATGGTGTCGGTGAACAGCGCGTTGCCGCCGTCGACGATGATGTCTCCTTCTTCGAAGACCGCGGAGAGCTGGTCGATCACGGCGTCGGTTCCGCGACCGGCCTGCACCATGATGATCGCCGTGCGAGGCCTGGTCAGCGAGGCAGCGAACTCCTCGATCGTCGTCGACGCGATGAACCCGGCTTCGGGGTGCTCCTCGATCAGGGTGTCGGTACGACTCTGCGTGCGGTTGTACACCGCCACCGTGTTCCCCTCCCGGCTGGCCAGGTTCCGAGCGAGATTCGACCCCATCACCGCGAGCCCGACGACTCCGATGTTGGCGACTCCGATGTTCGCGTGTGCAGCATCCGACATAGCGACCTCCCGTGTGGTGACTTCTCGAGAGTAGACGTTCGGGCAGTCCGGAGCTGCCCTGGCGCTCGCGGAAGGCGCTCGGGCGTGGGACTGCTCCAGTCACGGGATGATGGGGGCATGGTCGACAGCGACGAGTCAGTCACCCACGCCGCAGCACCGCGCCGCGATCGCGCGCAGGTGATCGAACCGGACGCGACGCTCGAGCGGTTGTACACCGGCACCACGTGGGCGGAGGGACCCCTGTGGTTGACCGATCTCGCGGTGCTGCGCTGGAGCGACATACCCGGGGATCGGATCATGGAGTACGAGCCGGCGAGCGGCGATACCAGGGTGCACCGCGATGGGGTCGAGTTCACGAACGGGCGCGCCCTCGATCGAGCGGGCCGCGTCATCCAGTGCTCGCACGGTCGACGCGCGGTCGAGCGGGAGGCGGACGGTGAGGTCACGGTGCTGGTGGATTCCTGGGACGGGCACCGCCTCAACTCCCCGAATGACGTGGTCGTGCACTCCGACGGGAGTATCTGGTTCACGGATCCCTCCTACGGAATCACCAACCCGTCTGAGGGTCACCCGGGGGAACTCGAGTACGGCGATCACTACGTCTTCCGTCTCGACCCGGATTCCGGAGAGATCCGGCCGGTGATCGTCGATGTGGAGACCCCGAACGGTCTCGCCTTCTCCGTCGACGAATCGGTGCTGTACGTCGCCGACTCGACCGTCGGCGGATCGCGAGACATCGCGGCATACGACGTCATGGAGGGTCGCGCATGCAAGAACGGGCGGTTGTTCGCCACGATCGACAGGGGAGTGGTCGACGGGATCCGAGTGGATGAGGCGGGACGGGTGTGGGCCACCGGAGGGGCCGGTGTCGAGGTGTTCGATGCGGATGGGACTCACCTCCGTTCGATCGCGGTGCCTGAGACGGTCGCGAACCTCTGCTTCGGCGGACTGGACGGGCGCGACCTCTACCTCACGGCCTCGACCAGCCTGTACCGAATCCGGACCAACACCCGTGGAGCCACCTCATGACCGGGCTGCAGCGGCCCATCGTGGTGATGGGGGTCTCCGGATGCGGCAAGTCCACGATCGGCGCTCTGCTGGCCGAGTACTTCCAGTGCAGATTCGTCGATGCGGACGACCTGCACCCGGCGGCGAACAAGCAGAAGATGGCTGCAGGAATCCCGCTCGACGACGACGACCGGTGGCCGTGGCTTCGCCTCGTCGGCGGCGCCCTCGCTGGCCTCGAGCACGAGGGGGATGCCGGCGTGGTTGCGTGCTCAGCGCTCAGACGCGGCTATCGCGACGCTCTGCGCGAGCCAGCGCCGGGCGCCTTCTTCGCCCACCTGTCGGGCTCTGCGGAGGTCATCCGCGCGCGACTGGGACGACGCAGCCATGAATACATGCCGACGGGGTTGCTCGATTCCCAGTTCCGGACGCTCGAGCCGCTCGAGCATGACGAGATCGGCGTCACCGTCGATCTGGTGCTGCCCCCCGATGACATGATCGAGCGCATCGTCGCCGCGGTCGCAGCAGCGGGCTGAGACGCACCGCACGGTGGGCCGGCCGCCGTCGGTCGGGTGTAAGCTTGGCGGCTGTACTTCGGCGAGGGATCGTCGTCCGCCCAGGGTGACCCGGGCCGACCGGCATCTGTGATCGACGCGGTGGGCAGGCGAGCGTCTTCTGGACGTACACGGTTCCTCACGCTGACATGCGTTCGAGTCGACAATCACGAGACGCGGGCCCCGCCCGCGCTTCTCGTCACTATCCAGGAGAAGAAGATGACGGACAAGAACAACGGCGGCATGTCCAGCGCGGATCGTGCGGGCACCAGCAAGAGCGCCACCAAGAACGACGACAACAGGATCACCGCCGAAGTGCGCGACTCGTTCGGCAAGGGCGCGGCGCGCAAGCTGCGCGTGCTGGGTCGCATCCCCGCCGTGGTCTACGGCCACGGCACCGACCCCCAGCACCTGTCGCTTCCTGGCCACGAGGTCGCCCTGCTGCTGCGCAAGGCCAACGCCGTGCTCGACCTCCAGATCGCCGGCGCCAGTCAGCTCGCGCTCGTGAAGGACGTGCAGAAGGACCCGGTCAAGCAGCTGATCGAGCACATCGACCTCATCGTGGTGCGCCGCGGTGAGAAGGTGACCATCGAGATCCCCGTGCATCTCGAAGGCGAATCCGCCCCGGACACGATCGCCAACCTCGACGCCACCACGCTGTCGATCGAAGCCGAAGCGACTCACATCCCCGAGCGTCTGGTCGTGAACATCGAAGGACTCGAGGAGGGTGCGCAGATCACCGCTGCCGAGGTCACCCTTCCCACAGGCTCTACGCTCGTCACCGACCCGGAGACACTCGTCGTCGGCATCGTCGTGCCGCAGCTCGATCTGACCAGCGACGCGGACTCCACCGACGACGAGGGCGACGAGGGCGACGAAGACCGCGGTGCCGAAGAGGGAGAGACCCCCGAAGCCGCCGAAGAGCGTCGCGCCGAGGACTCCCAGTAGTCCGACTGCGCGACGTCCCATCCTCGCCCAGGGTCGCCGGCCTCTCCAGGCTCATCGCCGCACTGAGACGCGAGACGCCGATGGATGACTCCGCGTGGGTGGTGGCCGGACTCGGCAACCCCGGGTCCGGCTATGCCGCCAATCGGCATAACGTCGGCCAGATGGTGCTCGACGAACTCGCATCACGATCGTCGGCGCGCTTCAGAAGCCATCGGTCCAACGCGATGGTGGCCGAGTCGCGGGTCGGCGGCGAACGGGCGGTGCTCGCCAAGCCCAACAGCTTCATGAATACCTCCGGTGGTCCGGTGTCGAACCTCCTCCGGTTCTACAAGGTGCCGCCGACACGGCTCATCGTGGTGCACGACGAACTCGACATCCCCTTCGACACGGTGCGACTGAAGCGAGGTGGCGGGCACGGCGGGCACAACGGACTGCGTGACATCATCACGGCGACTGGATCCGCCGAGTTCACCAGGGTCAGAGTCGGAATTGGGCGGCCGCCGGGCCGCCAACCCGCCGCAGACTTCGTCCTCCACGACTTCACGTCGGCTGAGCGCACGACGCTCCCGTCTCTGATCGCCGACGCGGCCGATGCGGTCGAGCTCACCATCGGTGAGGGCCTCACCGCCGCGCAGCTCAAGTTCCACACCACGGGTTGATCGGACTTCGCGCACCGAGAAGAGCCGCAGGTCGGGCCATGCGCCCGGCCCGCATGTCAGTACCAGGAAGTAGCATTTCTCCAGTGAGTCTCGAGCGGTTGATCCCGGCGCTGTCGCGCGCCCGCACGTTCGGCGACGCCCTGGGCTACGCCGCCAGGAGTGCGGACTTCTCGCTCGTCGACGGACTCAGGGCACCTCTGCTCGCGGGGCTTCTCGACACGCGCGACGGACCTCAGGCTCTGCTTGCGATCGTCGCGACCGGACGCGATTCGGAGTCGCTGCGGACCGCGCTGGCCAGTGTGCTGCCTGCGGCGGAGATCATCGAGTTCCCCGCCTGGGAGACGCTTCCTCACGAGCGGCTGAGTCCGAGCGCGGAGACCGTCGGCAAACGCATTCACGCCCTGCGACGGCTGAAGGAGTGGCAGACGGAGTCCGCGGGGCGACACATCGTGGTGGTAGCGAGCGTTCGGGCGGCGCTTCAGCCGCTGTCAGACGACCTCACGAGCATTCCGCCACTCGACCTCGTCGCAGGCGGTCGAGGGTACAGCTTGGGCGAGTTGGGGATTCAACTGGTCGATCTCGCCTACACGCGGGTCGACATGGTCACCCGGCGTGGTGAGTTCGCGGTGCGCGGCGGCATCCTCGACGTGTTCCCGCCCGATGCCGAGCACCCGGTCCGAGCGGAGTTCTTCGGTGACGAGCTCGAGCAGCTCCGGTGGTTCTCGGTGGCCGACCAGCGATCCCTGCCCGAGCCGGTCGGAAGCGTCCAGTTGTCACCGAGCCGTGAGATGCTGCTCGGCCCCGCGGTGCGTCAGCGGGCACAGGAGATGCTGCACGAGTTCCCCAGCCTGTCGCAGATGCTCGCGAAGATCGCCGAGGGCATCCCCGTCGACGGGATGGAATCGCTTGCGCCGGCCCTGGTCGACTCTCTGGTGCCGATCACCCATTACCTCCCGCCGAGGGCCGCCATCGCCGTGCTCTCGCCGGAGCGGGTCGCCACTCGAGCGGTGAGCCTCGTCGAAACCAACCGGGAGTTCCTCGGTGCCGCCTGGAACGCGGCCACCGCGGGAGCCGAAGCGCCGATCGACCTCGATGCGGGTGACTTCCTCAGCCTCGCCACGCTACGAGACGCTGCCGGGAGCCGGTCGTGGTGGACGTTCAGCGGGTTCGACAGTGGGGCAGCCGGCGGGGCAGAAGTCTCGACGGCCTCGACGAGCGGATTCGATATCAGCGCGCTCGTCGACGACGCGGGCGAGTACGTGCGGATCACCGCGGACACCGTGCCGAGCTTCGCCGGCCAGGTCGATGGAGCCATCGCTCACGTCGGCGCACGGCTCGCCGACGGCTGGACGGTCGTCGTGCTCGCGCAGGGCCACGGCCTCGTCGAGCGCGCGGCCGAGGCGCTCGGTGAGAACGGCCTCGCCGGTCGGATCGCCGAGGCCTTTCCCGACAAGCCGGACTCCGGGGTCGCGTACCTCATGCAAGGCGGAGCTGAACACGGCTTCGAGCTCCCAGAAGCGAAGATCGCCGTGATCAGCGAGGCCGAGTTCTACGGCCGCACGGCCGGGTACGACTCCCGCCAGGTGAAGAAGCTCGCCAGTCGGCGCAAGAACGTCGTCGATCCGCTACAGCTCAAGCCCGGCGACATCGTGGTGCACGACACGCACGGCATCGGCAAGTTCCTCGAGTTGGTGACGAGGGAGGTGTCATCCGGGGGACGCAACGCAGTGAAGACCACGCGCGAGTATCTGGCGATGGAGTACGCGCCATCCAAGCGCGGATACCCGGGCGACAAGCTCTACGTGCCCACCGATCAGCTCGACCTGCTCACCCGGTACGTCGGCGGCGAGGCGCCGTCTCTCAGCAAGATGGGCGGCAGCGACTGGGCTGCGGCGAAGGGCAAGGCCCGGCGTG
>CAXTLO010000076.1:0-11017 GCA_964244965.1 uncultured Marisediminicola sp. | reverse complement strand
GCAGACAGGCCGGCGACGAACTCGTCTGCCTCACCGGCCCGGGCCAATTCCCGCGCGCGCACCGACGGGGTGTGCAGGATCACACTGGCCAGGTGCCGCAACGCCGCTTCGGTCTGAGCGCTCGAGTCGCCCCGTTCCCGCGCTCGACTGATCTCGGCGTCGACGAGACCGAGTACGTGCGTGCGCAGGGCGACGACGGCGGGTGCGACGACCTGCTCGGACTCCGCGGCGCTGAACGCGGCGGCGGCGCGGCCAACGACCGCGCGCGCGTCGCTGGTCGCCCGGAGCTCCTCGAGCGGGGCGTGCAGGCTGATGGTCTCGAGGTCGAGCAGTTCGACGCCCTCGGTGGATGCGACGGCCGGATCCACGTTGCGAGGCAGACCGAGGTCGATGATGAGGCGGCGCCGGCCGGGTTCGATGGTCTCGGGTGTGATGACGTGCCGCGCGACGGTCGTGCAGGTGACGACGACATCCGCCTCCGCCACCGCCGCGCGCAGGTCGGTGGTCCACCCCAGACCCCGTCCGGTGGCGAAGGACTCCGCACGCCCCGACGGCGAGTACACGGTGATGTGAGCGGCGCCGCGATCGGCGAGCGCGGCGAGGGTGGTTCGGGCGTAGCTCCCGGTGCCGACCAGGAGGATGCGGCGGTCGGCCCAGTCGGTGATGCGGCTGGAGGCCAACTCGAGGGCGAGACGCACCAGGGAGCGCCCGGCGGCTCCCACCGCCGTCGTCGACTTCACGGCACGTGAGGTGGTCGACGCGCGCTGGAAGAGCTGCTCGAGCGCGGAGGAGGTGGTCTTGGCGTGGCGGGCGCGCTCGAGGGCGCGGCGCACCTGGCCGGAGATCTCATCCTCACCGATGACGACCGACTCCAATCCGGACGAGACGGCGAACAGGTGCTGCGCGACCGCCTCCCCGCTGAGCACGGCGACGGTGCTGCGTAACGCGTCAGGGTCGACGCCGCTGGACCGGCTCATCGCGGTGACCGTGGCGTCTACCGCGGCGTCGGCCGAGGCGCGGTCGCGGCCGCCGACCTCGAGGTAGGCCTCGAACCGATTGCAGGTGGCGAGCACGACGGCGCCGGCCACCGGCTCGTCACTGCGGACGAGGTCTTCGGCGGCCGACTCTGCACCGAACGACAGCTTCTCGAGGAGGTCGAAGCTGGCGTTCCGATGGTTCGCGGTCAGGCACACAAGCACCGCCAGAGTTTAGCCGCCGACCCTGGGAGCATCGTCGTGCCGGCCGGTACCAGGTGCCCGCCGCCCGCTCGATGTCAGACTGGCGCAGTGACATCACCGCCGGCCCATCCGCTGCCCGCCGATCATCCGCTGATCGATGGCCGCACCGGGAGCTCGCCGCTCGTCCGCGCCTACCGAGGCGACCGTCCGGAGACCACTCCGGTCTGGTTCATGCGCCAGGCGGGACGATCGCTTCCGGAGTACCGCGAGTTGCGAGCGGGCAACGCCATGCTCGACGCGTGCCTCGACCCGGCACTGTCGAGCGAGATCACCCTGCAGCCGGTACGACGTCACGGCGTCGACGCCGCGATCTTCTTCAGCGACATCGTGGTGCCGCTCAAGCTCGCCGGGGTCGACGTCGACATCGTGCCTGGGCGCGGTCCGGTACTCGGCGCTCCGATCAGGACGGAGGCGGATGTCGCGGCGCTCGCCGAGCTCGATTCCGCCTCGCTGCGCCCGATCGCCGAGGGCGTCGCTCGCACGGTCGCTCGACTCGGCAGTACTCCGCTGATCGGGTTCGCCGGCGCACCATTCACCCTCGCCGCCTACCTGGTCGAGGGCGGCCCGTCGAAGGACCACTTGCGCGCGCGATCGATGATGCACGCCGCCCCGGAGACCTGGGCGCAACTGATGACATGGGCCGCCGATGTGACGGGTGCGTTCCTGCGCGCGCAGGTGCTGGCGGGGGCGAGCGCGGCGCAGCTGTTCGACTCCTGGGCGGGATCGCTGTCGCTCGCCGACTACGAGGCGTCCGTCGCGCCGTTCTCTCGTCGGGCGGTCTCGCACGTCACCGATCTCGGCGTGCCGATCGTGCACTTCGGCGTCGGCACCGGTGAGCTCCTCGTCGCGATGCGTGACATCGGCGCCGACGTCGTGGGAATCGACGATCGCATCCCGATCGACGAGGGCGTACGCCGACTGGGCGGCCGCACGCCGGTGCAGGGAAACATCAATCCGGCGCTGCTCGGAGCGCCCTGGCCGGCGCTCGAGTCGCACGTGATCGACGTGGTGCAGCGGGGGCGCAGCGCCCCGAGCCACGTGGTGAACCTCGGTCACGGTGTGCCGCCGGAGACCGATCCCGATGTGCTCACCCGGATCGTCGAACTGGTGCACACCCTCTGACCGATCGCCCAGCGGATGCGATCCGGGGTGCGATCATGAAGTGTGAGCGACCCTGATAAGCGGCACGTCGTCGTCGTCGGTGGTGGCATCGCCGGGCTGGTCGCGGCGCGCGATCTCGCGGCAGGTGGCGCGCGCGTGACGGTGCTGGAGGCATCCGACCGGCTCGGCGGCAAGGTGCGTCCGCATACCGTCGGGGGGATCGAAGTCGACGCCGGCGCCGAGAGCTTCGCGACCCGTGGCGGCACCGTCGCCGCCCTCGTATCCGAGCTGGGCCTCGGTCACGCGCTGGTGGCCCCGGCAGCCGGTGGCGCCTGGCTCCTGCCCGCTCACGGCGAGGCGGTCCCTCTCCCGAAAGCAGGTCTGCTCGGCATCCCGTCCGTCCCGTTGGCAAAGGATGTGATCGCCATCATCGGCGTGCGCTCCGCCCTCCGCGCCCAACTCGACTCGCTCATGTCGGGCTTCGTCGGTTCGAAGCAGCGGTACCTCGGTCCCCTGGTACGCAAGCGGATGGGCCGCGCGGTGCTCGACCAGCTCGTCGCTCCGGTGGTCGGTGCCATCCACTCCCGTCATCCGGACGATGTCGAGGTCGACATCGTCGCCCCGCGGCTGCGTACCACGATGCTCAGTGAGGCATCACTTGCCCGAGCGGTGCAGGTGACCCGCGCCGCCGCGCCCGCCGGTGCCGCGGTCCAGGGGCTGGACGGCGGCGTCCATCTGCTCGTCGACGCTCTCGCCGCGTCGGTGCGGGACAGTGCGGAGGTGCGACTCGGTGCCGCGGTGTCTCAGATCGACCCTCGACGAGTGGCGCTCGACGATGGAACTTCCCTCGACGCCGACCACGTCGTCATCGCCGCTCCGCTCGGCGCCGCTCCCGGGCCTCGCATCACCCTCGCGACGCTGGTCGTGACGGATGACAGGCTGGACGACGCGCCGCGTGGTACTGGTGTACTCGTCGCGGCGGGTGCGCGAGGCGTGAGCGCGAAGGCGCTCACGCACGCGACCGCGAAGTGGGGGTGGCTCCGGGAACGCTCCGGCGACGCCCACATCCTCCGTCTGTCGTACGAGGGGTCGGCCGCGGGCGGAAGCGATTTGGAGGAGCGAGCCCGACGCGACGCGAGCGCACTGCTCGGGATCGACCTGCGCGCGGAGGACGTCGTCGCCTTCGCCCGCCAGGACTGGACGGGGCCACCGACGCGGCCGACATTGCCCGACCCGGAGGCCGCAACCGCGACGATCGTAGGCGAACAGGTCGCCGGCGCCGGTCTCGCGGCGGTGATCGCCCATAGCAGGCGGGCGGTCGCGGCGGTACTCCGAGACCTCGCTGAACCTGCGGACTACGCTTGACCCGAATCGCAGACACGCGCCCGCTCAAGGCGGGCGCCGATGGAATGGAGTCGACATGGGTGGCAAACTGATGCTCGTCGCAGGACTTGCAGCCGGATACGTGCTCGGCACACGAGCCGGACGCGAACGCTACAACCAGATCTCGAAGGCCGCCTCCCGCTTCTGGGAGAGCAAGCCGGTGCAGCAGCGCGTGCACGACGTGCAGGATTTCGCGAAGGACAAGGCCCCAGAGGTCGTCGACTTCGTCAGCGGCAAAGCCAAGAAGGTCGTGGGCAAGTCGGACCGCACCGCGCCGAACACCACACCGGCGTCATCCGACCCATCGATCTGACCAGACGTCCGGCAGGAAGGACACCGCGATGACGGATAACCCCCGCGCGACACCGGCGGCGAGCGTTCGCGTGACCGCCGGTGAGAAGACAGCACCGAGGGACGCCCGTCGAACCGACCGGCGCTCGCTCTTCCAGCTGATCAGTGACATCCCGACTCTGGTCACCGACCTCGTCAAGGGCGAGATCGATCAGCTCAAGGCCGAGATGATCGTGAAGCTCAAGGCGCTCGGGATCGGCGCCGGGCTGATCGCGGCGGCGGCCGTCGTGCTGCTCTTCATGGTCGGGGTGCTCCTCACCGCGGCGATCCTCGGTCTCGCCGTCGTGATGCCTGGCTGGCTCGCCGCGCTGCTGGTGGCGCTGCTGCTGCTGATCATCGCCGCGGTCATCGGCCTGCTGGGCTACCGCAGGCTCAAGGGCGGGCTCCCGCCGATCCCGGAGAAGACCATCAAGAGCGTGCGACGCGACATCGACACCGTGAAGGGCATGACCAAGTGAGCGACTCCAACACCGCGGACATCCAGGCGAAGGTAGCGCAGACGCGCGCGCAGCTGGAGAGCACCCTCGACGCGATCGAGGACAAGCTGAACGTGCCCAAGCAGCTCGGCGAGTTCGCCGAGCGCGCGAAGGCGAAGTACGACGAGGATCCGGTGCCGTGGATCGCCGGTGCGGCGGCTGCCGTGGCGGTCGTCGGATCGCTTGTCGCCTGGGCGATCCTGTCAAAAGACTGAGGTCGTCCCCCGCGATTTCGGCGCCCTCTCCGCCCGGGGGAGAATAGAAGTCATGACCTCCACGCCCGAGTCGACCCCGCCCGCGTCCGGCTTCACCCTCTGGGCGGTCTTCGGCCGACGGGAGCCCTTCACCGTCGAGCGTGACTATGTCGCCGAACTCGACTCCGCGGTCGAGCGCATCGCCGATCGCGGTGTCGTCGTCCGTGGCTTCTACGACGTGTCCGGCATGCGAGCCGAAGCCGAACTCATGGTCTGGTTGCACGGCGGCGCGCCAGAGGACCTGCAGTGGGCACTCCGCGAGCTCAGTCGCACACCGGTACTCCGTCCGATGCTGCCCGTGTGGAACGCGATGGGGGTGCACCGCGATGCCGAGTTCACCGCCAACCACCTCCCCGCGTTCCTCCGCGACAAGGAGCCGGAACGCTGGCTCACCGTCTACCCCTTCGTCCGCTCCTACGACTGGTATCTGCTGCCGGAAGACGACCGCCGCGCGATGCTCGCCGACCACGGCCGTAAGGGGTCGCAGTACCCCCAGGTGCTCGCCAACACCGTCGCGGCATTCGCCCTCGGCGACTACGAGTGGATCCTCGCCCTCGAAGCGCCGGAACTGGTCGACCTCGTCGATCTGATGCGGCACCTGCGTCAGACCGACGCCCGTCGCCACGTGCGAGAAGAAGTGCCGTTCTACACCGGCCGCCGCATCCACACCTCGGAGATCCCCGAGGTGCTCGAGTGACCGTCGTCGATCCGATCGACACCGCCGCTAGCGGTTCCGAGGTCCTCGCGGCGACGAGTGCGGCGGCATCCGGCCCCGAGCATGTCGAGGTGCCTACCGCGTACGACGCCATCCTCCTCGCGAGCTTCGGCGGGCCGGAGGGGCAGGACGACGTGATCCCGTTCCTGCGCAACGTGACCCGCGGCCGAGGGATCCCCGAGGAGCGGCTCGAAGAGGTCGCACACCACTACCGCGCCTTCGGCGGCGTCAGCCCGATCAACGAGCAGAATCGCGAGCTCAAGGCGGCACTCGAGGCCGAACTCGCCCGGCGCGGCATCGACCTGCCGGTGCTGTGGGGCAACCGCAACTGGGACCCGTACCTCGCCGATGCGCTGCGTGAGGCGGATCAGCACGGGTACCGCAAGCTCATCGCGGTCGGCACCAGCGCATACAGCTCGTATTCGAGCTGCCGGCAGTACCGCGAGGACTATGCGCGCGCTCTGGAGGAGACCGGCCTGACCGACGCGATCCAGATCGACAAGGTACGCCAGTTCTTCGATCACCCCGGATTCGTTCAGCCCTTCATCGAGGGTCTGCGCGACGGTCTCGCGACCGTTTCGGAGGCCGGCATCGCGATCGAGCAGACGCACGTGCTCTTCTCGACGCACTCCATCCCCTCGACGGATGCGGCCAAGAGCGGGCCGGCGTTCCGCGGCTTCGGCGATGGAGGGGCCTACGCGGCGCAGCACCGTGCGGTGGCGGAGGTCGTGGTGGCGGCGCAGCAGGAGGCGGAGATCGAGTGGTCGCTGGTGTACCAGTCACGCTCCGGGCCGCCGAGCCAGCCCTGGCTGGAGCCAGACATCAACGACGCGATCGACGATCTCGCCGCCCGCGGCATCCGTGCGGTGGTCATCGTGCCGCTCGGATTCATCAGCGACCACATGGAAGTCAAGTGGGATCTCGATACCGAAGCCATGGAGACCGCGGACGGCCATGGTGTGCTCGCGGTGCGCGTGCCCACCCCGGGCGTGCACCCGGCCTATGTGGCCGGACTCGTCGACCTCGTGCTCGAACGGGTGAACGGTACGCCTTCCGCTGAGCGACCCTCGCTGACCGCGCTCGGCCCGTGGTACGACGTGTGCCGCCCCGGATGCTGCGAGAACGTGCGCCTCGGCTTCAAGCCCGCCGTCGCCGGATTGCACCCGTGACCGATGCCGGTGGCGCTCGGTCCGACCGGGATGCAGGCGCCCTCATCCGCGTCGGAACCCGCGGGAGCGCGCTCGCGATGGCGCAAGCGTCAGCGGTGGCAGATGCGCTCGGGAAGGCATCCGGTTCGCGCGTCGAGCTCGTTCCCATCACGACCGCCGGTGACCGGTCGACGCAGTCGCTGTCGACGCTTGGGGGCACCGGCGTCTTCGCGATCGGCCTTCGCGACGCCCTCCGCGAGGGGCGATGCGACGTGGTCGTGCACTCACTCAAGGATCTACCGACCGGCAAGGCGGACGGGCTGAAGATCGCCGCAACCCCGCGGCGGGCAGATCCGCGCGATGTGCTCTGCGCCCGCGATTCACTCACCCTCGCCGATCTGCCTGCCGGCGCGCGGGTGGGAACCGGCTCGCCTCGGCGCGCGGCGCAGCTGCGGTCCCGCCGCACCGACCTCGACGTGGTGGACATCCGCGGCAACGTCGACACGCGGCTGGGTAAAGTCGCCTCGGGTGAGCTCGACGCGGTGGTGCTGGCAGCCGCCGGGCTCGATCGACTCGGCCGCCTCGCCGCCGCCACCGACTACTTCGGGCTCGGCAGCTGGCCCACCGCTCCCGGGCAGGGCTCGCTGGCCATCGAGGTACGCGACGACGTCGCGGGCGCGCTGGCTCGCGCCGTGGCATCGGTCGATCACGCGCCGACCCGACTCGCCGTCACAGCCGAGCGCCAGGTGCTCGCACTGCTCGAGGCGGGGTGCGCCGCGCCGATCGGAGCGCACGCGGTGATCGACGACGGTCTGATCTTCCTCTCCGCGCGCGTGTATCGGCCCGACGGCACCGACCACCTCACCAGCGCCCACGCCCTCTACGTCTCGGACGAAAAGGATCCGGCCGGCGTCGTCGCCCGCCGCGTCGCCGACGAGTTGCTCACCGCGGGCGCCGCGGACCTGGTGCCGACAGGGTCGATCTCATGACGGGGTCGGTCGAATGACGCGCGCACTGGACGGATGGCGCGTGCTCGTGCCGCGCGGTGGCAAGTGGGGCGATGGCGTCGCCGCCGCTCTCCGCGCCCAGGGCGCCGTGCCGGTCATCGCGCCGCTGATCAATTTCGCGAGCACCGAGGATCCGTCCGCACTGGCCAACGCCCTCCACGAACTCGAGGACGGCCAGTTCGAATGGCTCGTCGTCACCAGCGCGACCACCGTCGACGTGCTGATGAGCCACCGCACGCGCATCCCCTCGACGACGCGCATCGCCGCCGTCGGAGAGACCACGGCGGCGGCGCTGTCGCTCGCCGGATACGGCGTGGATTTCGTACCCGAGGGCGACAACTCGGCGCGCGGGCTCGTGCGCGAGTGGCCGGCATCCGAGGTGCACGGCAGGGTGCTGGTACCCCAGTCGGAGATCGCTGAACCCACGCTGGTCGCCGGCCTCAGCCGGCTCGGATTCGACGCACGTTTCGTCGCCGCCTACCGCACGGTCGGAGTGCCCGTGTCGGAGGCGATAGCTGCGGATGTCGCATCCGGTCGTATCGGCGCGATCCTGGTCACCTCCGGCAGCATCGCGAGGCAGGTGGCGCAGCAGCTCGCGCCGCTGCCGCTCGACACGGTGATCGCGTGCATCGGCCCGCGAACCGCGTTCGACGCACGCGCCGCCGGCCTGGCCGTGCACATCATCGCCGAGACTCGTTCGGCGGACTCGCTCATCGACGCCGTCGTGGAGTACGCGGCGGAACTCACCCCCGAGCAGGGTCTATGACGACCCCCATCCGCCCGCGCCGCCTCCGCAGCACCCCAGCCATGCGCCGTCTGGTGACCGAGACCCGCCTGCATCCGGCCGAACTCGTGTTGCCGATGTTCGTGCGCGAGGGGGCGGGCGACGCTGTGCCGATCAGCTCCATGCCCGGCGTCGTGCAGCACACCCTCGACGATTTCCGGCGCGCGCTGGCGGATGCGGCGGAGTCCGGGATCGGCGGCGTGATGCTGTTCGGCGTGCCGGAGCGCAAGGACGCGATCGGTTCCGGGGCCACCGACCCCGACGGCATTCTCAACGTCGCCACTCGCGTCGCCGTCGAGGAGGTGGGCGGCACCCTCGTGGTGCAGACCGACCTGTGCCTCGACGAGTTCACCGACCACGGGCACTGCGGTGTGCTCGACGCCCGGGGGCGGGTCGACAACGACGCCACCGTGCAGCGCTACCGCGAGATGGCTGTCGCGCAGGCGTCATCCGGATCCGAGATCCTGGGACTGAGCGGAATGATGGACGGTCAAGTCGCCGCCGCCCGCGACGAACTCGACCGGCACGGTCTCACCGACACGGCCCTGCTCGCCTACTCCGCGAAGTACGCGTCGGCCTTCTATGGTCCATTCCGCGAGGCGGTCCAGTCATCGCTCTCCGGCGATCGCAAGAGCTATCAGCTCGATCCGGGCAACCGCCGCGAGGGCATGCGCGAGAGCGCGCTCGACATCGCCGAGGGTGCCGACATCGTGATGGTGAAGCCGGCGATGAGCTACCTCGACCTGCTCGCCCGCACGGCGGAGCTCAGCCAGGTGCCGGTGTGGGCATATCAGGTGTCAGGCGAGTACGCGATGATCGAGGCCGCCGCGGCGAACGGATGGATCGACCGCCGCCGCGCGATCGAGGAGTCGCTGATCAGCATCCGCCGGGCCGGTGCGGATGCGGTACTCACGTACTGGGCCGTCGAAGTAGCGAGGTGGCTGCGCTGATCATGAGCACGCCGACGAACGAGAAGTACTTCACGCGCGCCCGACGCTCCATCCCCGGAGGGGTCAATTCGCCGGTGCGCGCCTTCGGCTCCGTCGGCGGCACCCCGCGCTTCATGGTGTCGGCGTCAGGCGCCCACATCGTCGACGCGGAGGGACGTCGATACGTCGACCTGGTGAACTCATGGGGCCCGATGATCCTCGGGCACGCGCATCCGTCGGTGATCAGCGCCGTTCAGGATGCCGCCGCGCGCGGGCTCTCGTTCGGCGCGTCCACTCCCACCGAGACCGAGCTGGCCGAGCTGGTCCGCGAGCGCGTCGCGGTGACGGCGGTCGACGAGGGACCGAACCGCCGTCAGGGCGTCGCCCCGATCGAGAAGGTGCGACTGGTCTCCACCGGGACCGAGGCGACGATGACGGCGATCCGGTTGGCGCGCGGTTTCACCGGGCGCGATCTGCTGGTGAAATTCGCCGGCCACTATCACGGCCACTCAGACTCGCTGCTCGCCGAGGCGGGGTCCGGCCTCGCCACACTCGCGATTCCCGGGTCCGCCGGCGTCACCTCGGCCACCGCCGCGCAGACTCTCGTGCTGCCGTACAACGACCTCGACGCGGTGCGCGCGCTGTTCGCCGAGTTCGGTCACGACATCGCCGCGGTGATCACCGAGGCCGCGCCCGCGAACATGGGCGTCGTCACACCCGACCGCGGGTTCAACCGCGCCCTCTCCGCGATCACTCGTGAGCACGGTGCGCTGCTCATCGTCGACGAGGTGCTCACCGGGTTCCGGGTGGGACCTGCGGGGTGGTGGGGACTCGAAGCGTCCCGCGTCGTACCGGATGGCGCCGGCTGGAGCCCGGATCTCGTCACCTTCGGCAAGGTCGTCGGCGGCGGCATGCCGCTCGCCGCGCTCGGCGGACGGGGGGACGTGATGGATCACCTCGCCCCACTCGGCCCGGTCTACCAGGCCGGGACCCTGAGCGGCAATCCCGTCGCCGTGGCGGCGGGGATCGCCACGCTCACCCTCGCGGACGACGCGGTGTACCGCCGCCTCGACGTGGTCGCCGACGCCATCGCCAGCGCCGGGTCATCCGCCCTCTCCGCTGCCGGGGTAGCGCACTCGGTGCAGCGTGCGGGCAACCTGTTCTCGTTCGCGTTCACCGAGTCGCCGCCGCGCGACTACGTCGGCGTGAAGGCGCAGGAGTCCTTCCGCTACCCGGCGTTCTTCCACGCCATGCTCGACGCGGGAGTGTCGCTGCCTCCGTCGGTGTTCGAGGCGTGGTTCGTGTCGGCTGCGCTGGACGACGCGGCGGTCTCCCACATCGTCGACGCCCTGCCCGGGGCGGCGCGAGCTGCTGCCCGCGCCACGCCGGCCGACGCAGCCCCGGTTCCGCCGAGCCCCGAATCGGCGCAGTAGCCCCGTTCCTCAGGCTCTGCTCCACCTGTATGCGCTTCAGCTCGTTCTCGAGGCATCCACCGGCACTATCGCCGCCGCGACGGCGAGCGAGAGTCCGAGTATGACGGTGCCGGTCATGCCGCCGTCATCCTCCGCCCGGACCACGCAACTCAGTGCCGCGCCGGCTCGGTGGCCGTTGATGGACGACGAGCGCGCGAT
>CAXTLO010000075.1:0-11061 GCA_964244965.1 uncultured Marisediminicola sp. | reverse complement strand
CTCATCCGCCGGCTCGCCGCGGAGGGGAACGCGATCGTCCTGGTCTCGAGCGAGATCGAGGAGGTGCTCGGACTCGCCGATCGCGTGCTCGTGATCGGCGACGGTGAAGTGCTCCGCGAGACGGATGCCGGTGGAATCGACGAGCACGGAGTGCTCGACCTGGTGATGAAGGGAAGTGCCGCGTGAGCGAGCAGAGCATCGATGTGGAGACCCGGTCGACCGCGGTCGAGGCGCCGCCCGGACCCGAACGGGAGAGTGCCGTCCGCCGGATCATGGGCGGATCGGTCGGACGCAACCTGGGCCTGGTGATCGCGCTGGCGCTGCTGGTGGTCGTCGGCGCGCTAACGGCCGGTGACAGCTTCACGAGTGTGGAGAACCTGCTGCTGGTGGTCCGGTACGCCTCGATCATCGGCGTGATCAGCATCGGCATGACCTTCGTCATCATCGCCGGAGGGATCGACCTCTCGGTCGGATCGGTGATGGGCCTGGCAACGGTGGTCGCGAGTCTCTCCGCTGTGCAGGCCGCGGCGACTCAGTCGTCGTGGCTGCTGATGGTCGTCGTCGCTCTGGCCGTCGGGGTCGCCGCCGGTCTCGTGAACGGCATCGTGATCGCCTACGGCAACGTGGTGGCGTTCATGGCGACGCTCGCGATGCTGGTCGGCGCGCGCGGGTTGGCCGAGCTGATCTCCAACCGGTCCACGCAGATCGTGGTGGAGCCCGGCTTCCTCGGCTTCACCCGGGCCAACTTCATCGGTGTGCCGGTGCTGATCTGGATCTTCGTCGTCGTGGCGGCAGCGGGCTGGTTCCTGCTCAACCGCACGACGTTCGGCCGCCGCACCGTCGCCATCGGCGGCAACCGGGAGGCGACCAGACTCGCCGGCATCCGAGTGAAGCGCCACATCGTCGCCATCTACGTGCTCGCCGGGCTGACCTCGGGTATCGCTGCGGTCATGATGCTCGGACGCACCACAGCGGGCACGTCGACGCACGGCACGCTGTACGAACTCGACGCGATCGCCGCAGTCGTTGTCGGCGGCACTCTGCTGATCGGCGGGCGGGGCACCATCGTAGGGACCGTGTTCGGGGTGCTCATCTTCTCCACCCTGACCAACGTGTTCGTGCAGAACAACCTGTCGACGTCGGTGCAGGCGGTGGCCAAGGGCGTGATCATCGTGATCGCCGTGTTGCTCCAGCAGCGCTTCGCCGCGCGAGGCGCCACACGACGACGCAGCTAGCCGCAGCAATCGTGACCGCTACCAGTCACTTTCAGAGCGGGATGGGGTCCACGTGACGAACTCGATTCGCACATCCTCCATCCGGCTCCTCGGAATGACCGCTGTCGCGAGACCTCCGCTCGGCAGAGCGACCCCCACGCCGTACACCTGAGGGTCGGTGTCAAGCTCGATGGCCGGGGTCGCGACCCCGTCGACCAGCACCGCGACAGAAGCGCCGACCGCCGACTCGGGGATCCGGCCCCACTGCCGACCTGACGGCACGCCCTCGAGCTCGAGTTCGTGGCGGAACTGATTGACGAGAACATGCTCGACGTGGCTGATCAGCCTCGTCGCCAGCGAAGGAGCCGAGCCGGGGTCGCGCACCCAGGTGGTCCGGACCGCGTCGGTGAGGTGCGGATAGCGCATCCGCCCCACCTGCTCGATCAACCACTTCGGCCGCGGCCACGGTGGCACTTGCTGGATCGAGCGCAGCGTCTCATCGTCGAGCTCTGCCAGGTTTCGCGGGTCGGCATGATCTTGGGGGTAACGCCACAGCAGGTAGGACATCACCGCCGTCATTTCGACGTACCCGTCGTCGCCATGCGCGTACCCGAACCCGACCGACCCGGTGTCCTCCAGTGACGACTGAGGCGCTAGACCCATGACCGGGATGGGCATCGACTCCAGCTGCTTCGCCACGGCGATGCGGGGGTCGGGTGCGTCTTCTGGCAGGACGCCGGCGAGGTGCATATCCCGATTGTGCTCCTTAAGCCCGCATCAGCGGCGGTGTCACCACGAATGCGGTGCGGTTCCCGGGGGTACCGGCTCCGGGCGCGCGACCCGGCTCTCGACGGCGACCACAGCGCGGGCGCGGCCGGCGCGGAGCACTGCATCCATCACCTCGAGCACGTGGAACGCGAGCTCGCCGGAGGCGCGATGCGGTCGCCCGGTCTCGATCGCGCGGGCCATGTCCGCGAGACCGACGCCCCGCCCGGCATCCGCGTACCCGCCGCGAGGCTCCTCCACCACCCAGCGCTCATCTCCCGCTCTCAGCACCTCGACCGGCGCCGTGAACAGGTTGGGATCGGGTACCGACAGGGTTCCCGTCGTGCCGAACACCTCGATCGCCGGCATTCGCGATCCCCACACCTCGAAGCTCATCGTGATCGTCGAGCTCACGCCCGAGGAGTGGCGCAGAACCGCCGACACGTGCGTCTCGACCTCCACGGGCAACGCGCTACCCGTGAGCGGGCCCGTCACCACCGTGCGTTCCCGGGTCGAGCGGGTCGTCGCCCCCGACACCTCGGTCACCGCTCCGAGCAGCGAGACGAGTGCGGTCAGGTAGTACGGCCCCATGTCGAACAGCGGTCCGGCGCCCGCCTGGTAGTAGAAGGCGGGTGACGGATGCCACAACTCGTGTCCAGGCGACGCCCAGAAGGCGGCGGCGGCGACCGGTACCCCGATCTCGCCGGCGTCGAGCACTGCACGCGCGGTCTGCAGCCCGGTTCCGAGCACGGTATCGGGGGCCGATCCGACCCGCACTCCGCGTTCGCGGGCGAGCCGCAGCATCCCAGCCGCGTCATCCGGGGTCAGCGCCAGCGGCTTCTCCGCGTAGACATGCTTACCCGCCTCGATCGCTTGCGTTCCCACTTCGACATGCGCGGCGGGAATCGTGAGGTTGAGCACCGCGTCGACGGACGGGTGCTGCAGCAACTCGTCGACACCCATGGCGATCGCCCCGCGCTCCTGCGCGACAGCACCAGCGCGGGCGGTGTCGAGATCGGCCACCGCGACCAGCTCCAGGTTGGGTAATGCGGAGAAGGCGGCGAAGTACTGCTCGCTGATCTTGCCGACACCGACGACGCCGATCCGCAGTGACGCCGAAGTCGGAGGTGTCGGGTTCACCGGGACGCCCATAGCAGTCCCCGCTCGATGATGGTGCGCAGGTTCGGGTCCTCCACGATGTCGATGCGGTGGCCGGGCGTGGATACGAAGATGCGTCCGCGCCCCCATCTCCGGGTCCAGATGGCCGGCGAGGTGACGGGGCGATGCCACGGATCCCCGTCCCGCACCGCCTGAGTGGTGGTTGCGAGGACGTCGTTGAGGTCGTCGTGCAGCACCCAGTACTGCTCGGTCACGAGCTCGAAGTCACCGATGCCCCGCGTGATCGGATGCTCGACTGCCGCATCCGTCATCTCGATGGTGTGCGGCACGTAGTTGTCCGACTGCTCTCCGGTCCGCTCCTCGGCGGGCCGCCCCGGGTGCGCGGCGAATTGGCCGCCGACCAGGTGCAGGTAGTCGGCGGTGTCGCGGTAGGAGTCCACGATGCCGCCGTGCCAGCCCGCGAAGCCGGTGCCGTTCTGGATCGCGGTGCGCAGGCCCGCGAACTCGTCGGCCTCGATCGACGCCATCGTGTTCGCCTGCACGATCAGGTCGACCGACTCCAGGTACGCCGCGTCCGTGTAGACCGCCGGTGAGGACTCGATTCGCACGTCGAAGCCGTTTCCGCGCAGGAAGGGGATGAACGCGTCGGTGGTCTCGACGGGCTGGTGCCCGTCCCACCCGCCGCGCACGACCAGGGCATGCCGCGCGAAGTCGGTCATCTGCTCCGTCCGGGTGACCATGGCATCGGCGACACTACTCACCTTCGGCAGCGAAGTCACCCGACCGCTCGCTCACAGGGCGGACCGGTTGTAGCCGGGCGCCTGGCCTGAGGTTGCAGGCGTCGTCACGTGGACCTGCTTCCAGGCGCGGTAGCCGCGTCGACTCTTGCCGCGCAGATAGCGGGCGCGCGCACGCGTGAGGACAGGCGGCAGGTGCGGATGCCGCAACCTGCCCGCAGCCACTGTGAGCCAAGCGCACTCCGCTTTCCAGCACCAGAGGATCCTGTAGTCCCGTCACGAACCTGGCGCCTCGGGAATGATCTCCACGACCGACTTCCCGACCATCCGTCCTTCCCTGCTTTGCCTGATCATCTCCAGTACGCCCGGAAGGCTGAACTCGTAGCGGTCGCCCAGGGCGACCCTCACCCTGCCTACCGCGATGAGGTCGGTCACCCGGTCCAATAGCGCGGATGATGAGCGGAGGAAGACCGGCAAATAGACCACCCTGCGCCCCCATTTGGATTGGATCCGGCGAGCGGTGATCGTCGTGACCAGACGCAGGATCGCACCGACGGTCACCTCACCGTCTTCATCGCGCGAGATGGTCACGAACCTTCCGCCGGGCACGAGGACGCGGCGAGCCGCCCTCCACTGCTCCCGCCCGCCGACGCAGTCGATCACAACGTCCATGCGGCGGTCGCCGAGGGCTTCCTCCATGGTGGTCGTGGTGTAGTCGATCGTCTCGTCGGCCCCCAGCGCCGTGACGACGTCGCTGTTCTTGCCGCTGCAGACACCGACCACGTGGCGAGCGCCGAATGCCTTCGCCATCTGCACGGCGAAGCTGCCCACACCACCCGACGCACCGATGATGCAGACGCGGCTGCCCTCGCCCACTCCTCCGGCCTCAAGCGCCAGCAGTGCGGTCTGGGCTGCCAGCGGCACGGCCGCAGCTTCTGCGAAGCCGAGCGACTCGGGTTTCGTGCTGACCAGTTCCTGCTCGACGTTGACGAACTCCGAGGCGCCTCCCCCCTCCTTCTCGTTGTCGGTGTAGACCGCGTCACCCACCTCGAAGCGCGTGACGGCCGCACCCACAGCTGTGACGACGCCGGCGATGTCGAACAAGGGGACGAAGGGGAACGATCGACGCGTGATACGGCGACGGTTTCCTTCCATCGTCTGCCAGTCGATCGGATTCACGGAGGCCGCGTGCACCCTGATCTGCACCTGAGTCGGCGAGGGCGCGAGGACTGGATGAGTAGTCGAGAGGGACAGGACGGATCCCGCCTCGCCGTACCCCGACTGCACGATCGCTCGCTGTGTGGCCGGAATCTCCCCTACCTCCTTTGCATACGACCGTCGGGCTTCTTCAGCGGCTGTCAACGCTCCTCCTTCTACGCCGTACGTGTACGATGTACATGTAAAAGGCGAGCTTGAACCATACGATGTACAGTTGTCAACCGTGAGCGCTTCGAGAGTCACGGGAAAGATCAACGCCCGGCCGGTGCTGACGCGCGAGTTCGTGCTCGATCACGCCGTTACCCTTGCCGATGCCGAGGGATTGGACGCAGTAACCGTCCGGCGGCTGGCCGGGCTCCTCGGCGTGACACCCATGGCCTTGTACTGGCACTTCCGCACCAAGAACGAACTGCTGGAGGCGCTCGGTGATCGTGTGCTTGACGCCGTCCGGGTACCTGTCAGGAGCGAGGACTGGGACGGTGACTTCCGAGCGGCCCTCCTGGCCCTGGTGACAGCGATGCGACCGCATCCGCAGCTCGTCGCGCTAGTTCCCGACCGGCTCCTAGAGCATCCCGCCGGACTCGCCCTGTCCGAGATGGTCCTCGCTTGCTTGGCCGCAGCCGGCTTCAGCGCAGCTCCCGCCGGCTACCTCGCGACGCAGGCCCTCCGCATGGCCATCACCATGGTCACCGAGGACCTTATCGACGACGGCGGTGACCGCGCCGACGAGCGCGATGCCCGCCGACGTCGCCTGCAAGGAGCCCTGGCATCGCTGCCGCCTCACGAGTACCCGGCGCTGGTATCCCACGCCGAGGCGATCGCCCACTGCACCAGCACCGACGAGCACGTGGAACTGGCCGTCGACCTGTTCATCGCGGGCGTACGGGCCTTCGCCGCCGGAGGACGCTGAGCAGGGCGAGATCGAGGAGAAGCCCTCTCATCATCTCGATGACCGAAAGGTCTTCGGGGGGCGCGGATCATGCGCCGCCCGGCTCGTCGCGGTAGGAGGTCAGATGTCGATGACGACTTTCCCGAAGTGCTGACCGGACGCGAGATGATCGAACGCGGAGCCGAGATCGTCGAGGTCGAAGCGACGGTCGACGATCGGGGTGATTCCAGCCGAATCGATGGCGCGGATCAGATCGAGTTGGTCCGCTCGGCTGCCGACGATCATCCCCTGCAGGCGTGCCTGCTTGCGCATCAGCGCGACGAGCGGGACAGGTCCCGCCGCTCCGCTCAAGACGCCGACCATGGTGATCGTGCCCCCGATGCTCAGGGCTTCGATCGACTGAGGAAGGGTGTCGGGCCCACCGACTTCGATGATGTGGTCCACTCCGCGACCGCCGGTCCAAGCGAAGACCTCCGAGCCCCAATCCGGAGTGCTCCGATAGTCGAAGCTGGCTTCGGCGCCCAGCTCTTCGAGTCGATGCCGCTTCGCCGCAGACGATGACGTCGCAACCACTCGAGCGCCCATGGCACGCGCGACGAGAAGGCCCCAGGTGGACACTCCTCCGCTGCCGAGGACGAGCACAGTCTGCCCAGCCCGAAGCCCGCCGTTGACCACAAGTGAGCGCCAGGCGGTCACCCCTGCCGTCGTGATCGTCGAGCTTTCGGCCAGGCTCAGGGTCGAAGGGGCGCGCGTGAAGTAGTTCGCGGGATAGACGACCGTCTCAGTTGCGAAACCGTCGAGGCCGTCGCCGGGGGTACGGGAGAAGTCGCCCACGCGAGCAGGTCCGTCGACCCAGTGCGGGAAGAATACGGAGACGACGTCATCCCCCGCCACATACCCTTCCACCCCGGAACCGACGGATTCGACGGTGCCAGCACCGTCGACGAGCGGGATCCGACCCTCCGCGACGTTCATCGACCCCTGAACGACTTGAAGATCGTGAGCGTTGAGGGATGCCGCGCGTATCCGAACGCGGAGTTCGCCGGGACCGGGACTGCCAGGGTCGGGGAGATCGAGATGGCGCAGGCGGGTGATGCCTCCGCCCTTCGGGACTGTCACTGCTCTCATCGGGGGTTCCTTCGTCGAGTGTTCGTCGTGGGCTTCAGGAATTAGGAATCAGGAGTCGAAACTCGCACGCTGCTCCCGGATGAGATCCTCGAGTCCTCGGGGCGCGTGTCCGGTGAGCTGGAGGACGTGGTCGGTGACTCGAGCGGCGCGGCTGTCCCGGTGGAACGCGAACAGGCCGGTCAGGTCGTCGGCGAGCCATTCCGGGGCGCCGGAGTCGAGCAACCCCGAGCGCACGTCATCGTCTGACACCGGAACGTACGCGACGTCTCGCTCGAGGACAGTGGCGATGAGGCGAGCGAGCTGCTCGAAGGACAGCGCCTCAGGGCCGGTCAGCTCGTAGACGGCCTGTTCGTGTTGGTCGGGCTGAGCGAGCACCGCTACAGCGGATGCGGCGATATCGCGGATGTCGATCCAGCTGATCACGCCGGCTCCGGCGTTCTGGGAGATGCGTCCGTCCGCAGCGATGCCAGCGGCGTAAAGCCCTACGACGTTCTGCATGAAGATGTTCGGTCGCAGGATCGTATGCCTCACCCCCGACTCCTTCAAGTACGCCTCGGCCTCGACGTGCCGGCGGAGGATGTCAGAGTAATCCGGGGTCTCCAGGCCGAGCACCGACACTTTCACGATGTGCCCCACACCCGCGGCTGCCGCGGCATCGACGAACGTCCGCTCCATCGCGACTTGAGCGGGATGAAGGGGTGTCAAGAGAAAGGCGGTCTCGACGCCTTCGAACGCGGCGGAGACGCCTGCGCCATCGGTGAGGTCTCCCCGAGCCACGTCCACGCCGTCACTGTGGAGGGCGGCTGCTGCTGAATCGCTGTGCGCCAGTGCGCGGAATTGCTGGCCGCTGTCCCTTAGCGCTGGTACAAGCGCGGAGCCGACGTTTCCGGTCGCTCCTGAGATGAGTATCACTGTGTCTCCTTCTTGAATGCGGACATGCCTGCAAGTACGATCGTCAGCTGTACGAGCACGAACGACAAGTACGCACATTTCGCGCACATAGGCACAGTTTTGTAACCGAGGAGGATGATGGCTCTCAAAGAGGCCGCCGAGAAGTACAGCTGCGAGTACTCCTGTCCTGTAGAGGCGACTCTCGAGATCATCGGCGGTAAGTGGAAGGGCGTGATTCTCTTCCACCTCAGCGAGACCCGCCGCTTCAACGAACTCCAGAGGCTCATTCCGGCTGTCAGTCGGCGGATGTTGACCCTTCAGCTCAGAGAGCTTGAGACCGACGGCCTGGTCCACCGCGAGGTGTACCCACAGGTACCCCCGAAGGTGGAGTACAGCCTCACGGACTTCGGGCGGACTCTCACTCCGCTGATCGACCAGATGTTGATCTGGGGTGAGACGTTCATCGCGAACGAGGAGGTTTCCCGACCGATGCCATCGTCACCCGCGCCGGCTGGCTAGCCGATGCTGCTGCGACCGGTCAGAATGTAGGGACCGCCGACGACGCTGAGGATCCGATAGCCATGGCCACCACTCCCACTCCTGCCGACAAGTTCTCTTTCGGACTCTGGACGATCGGTTACAACGGAGCGGACCCCTTCGGCGGCCCGACCCGACCAGCCCTCGACGTCGTCGAGGCGGTCACCAAGCTCGCCGAGTACGGCGCCTACGGACTGACCTTCCACGATGACGACCTCTTCGCCTTCGGGTCCACGGATGCGGCGCGCCAGACGGAGATCGACCGCCTGAAGCAGTCCCTCTCCGACACCGGGCTGGTCGTTCCGATGGTCACCACCAATCTCTTCAGCGCGCCGGTGTTCAAAGACGGCGGCTTCACCTCCAACGACCGGGCAGTCCGCCGCTTCGCGCTCCGCAAGGTGCTGCGCAACATCGACCTGGCCGCGGAACTCGGGGCGAAGACGTTCGTGATGTGGGGCGGACGCGAGGGAGCGGAGTACGACTCGGCGAAGGACATCCGCGCGGCGCTCGAGCGCTACCGCGAGGCCGTGAACATGCTCGGCGACTACGTGACGGACAAGGGATACGACATCCGCTTCGCGATCGAGCCGAAGCCGAACGAGCCGCGCGGCGACATCCTGCTGCCCACCCTCGGGCACGCCATGGCGTTCATCGAGACACTCGAGCGGCCGGAGCTGGTGGGCATCAACCCCGAGGTCGGGCACGAGCAGATGGCCGGCCTGAACTTCGCCGCCGGCATCGCCCAGGCGCTCTATCAGGGCAAGCTGTTCCACATCGACTTGAACGGACAGCGGGGCATCAAGTACGACCAGGACCTCGTGTTCGGTCACGGCGACCTGCACAATGCCTTCGCCCTCGTCGACCTGCTGGAGAACGGCGGCCCCAACGGAGGACCGTCGTACGACGGGCCGCGTCACTTCGACTACAAGCCGTCACGCACCGAAGACATCGCCGGCGTGTGGGATTCCGCCCGGGCGAACATGGCCACCTACCTGCTGCTCAAGGAGCGTGCGGCGGCCTTCCGCGCCGATCCCGAGGTGCAGGAGGCCCTTGCGGCCGCGCGCGTGCCCGAGCTGTCGCAGCCCACTTTGAACGAGGGCGAGTCGTACGACGACCTGATCGCGGACCGTGCTTCGTACGAGGACTTCGACACGGAGGCCTACTTCGGCGGCCGCGGCTTCGGCTTCGTGCGCCTGCAGCAGCTCGCGACGGAGCACTTGCTCGGCGCGCGCTGAAGCACGAACCGAGACACGCGCTGAGGTGAGCGCCCCTCGAAAGCGGCGGGAGTACGATTCACGAGTCAGCGCCGACCGAACCGAAGGGCATCGCACATGCCGGATCCTGAGCTCTCCCGTTCCATCATGCGGCGCAAGCCGATCGATGACGTCGAGGATGAGCACAAGTCCGGAAAGCTCGCGAAGAGTCTGGGTCTCTGGCAGCTGACCGCGATCGGCGTCGGCGGAATCATCGGCGTCGGCATCTTCTCGCTCGCGGGACTGGTCGCGGCGGGCACCGACGAGACCCCCGGCGTCGGCCCCGCGGTGCTGATCGCGTTCCTGATCGCGGGGCTCGCCTCCGCGGCCGCCGCGCTGTCCTACGCCGAGTTCGCCGGGATGATCCCGCGGGCCGGTTCGGCATACACCTACGGTTACGTCGCCCTCGGCGAGATCATCGGGTGGTTCATCGGCTGGGACCTGCTGCTGGAGTACATCGCCATCGTGGCCGTCGTCGCGATCGGCATCTCCGGGTACTTCGACGCCTTCCTGTCGGGCATCGGCATCCAACTGCCCGACTGGATGACGTCGACGTTCGACGAGGGGCGCGGCGGGATCGTCAACCTACCCGCGATCATCGTGTGCCTCGTCGTCACCTTCATCCTGAGCCGGGGCACCCGGGCCTTCGGTCGCTTCGAACTCATCGCGGTCGGAATCAAGGTGCTGCTCATCCTGTTCATCATCGGACTGGGCATCTTCTACATCGACACCGGCAACTACGACCCGTTCATGCCGGCCGGATTCGGCCCGGTTCTGGCGGGGGCCGCCACGGTCTTCTTCGCCGTCTTCGGCTACGACGCCATGAGCACCGCGGCCGAGGAGTCGACCGACGGCAAGAAGCACATGCCGAAGGCCATCATCCTGTCCCTCATCATCGCCATGCTGCTCTATGTGGCCGCGACGCTCGTACTCACCGGCATGCAGAACTACGAGGACATCGACCCGACCGCCGGGTTCGCGTTCGCCTTCCAGAGCGTCGGGCTCCCGGTCGTCGCGACGATCATCGCCGTGTTCGCGGTGCTGTCGATCCTCACGGTGATGCTCACCTTCCTCCTCGGGGTGACTCGCGTGTGGTTCTCGATGAGCCGTGACGGTCTCCTGCCCGGATGGTTCGCCGGGACTGACAAGAACGGCACGCCTCAGCGGGTCACCTGGATCGCGGGACTGGCATCGGCCTTCCTCGCGGGCGTCTTCCCGATCGCGGAGATCGCGGATCTGACCAACATCGGCATCCTCGCCGCGTTCGTCGTGGTCTGCACCGCCGTGATCGTGTTCCGGTACAAGCGCCC
>CAXTLO010000074.1:0-11163 GCA_964244965.1 uncultured Marisediminicola sp. | reverse complement strand
TCATGTTCTCGGGCATGAAGTGGTTGGTCGCGACGATGCGGATGCCGCGCTTCGCGGCCTGCCGGGCGAGGGCCCGACCGATCACGATGTGCGACTGGAAGTGCACGACGTCGGGCTTCACCTCGTCGAGGATTCGCGCGGCGTTGCGCTGACTCCGCCAGGGCATCGCAAATCGCAGCCAGTCGTGCGGATACCAGCGCCAGGAGTAGAGGCGGTGAACGGTGAATCTGGCGCCGTCGTGCGCCTCGGTGAAGCGCCCATAGCGGTAGGTCGGCGCGGGAGCGACCACGTGGACGTCATGCCCGCGGTGGACCAGGCCGGCCGCGAGCCGCGACGCGAAGTTCGCCGCGCCGTTCACGTCTGGCGGGAAGGTATCCGCTCCGATGAGGACGCGCAGCGGCTTCGACCGGGCGGATGACGGAGACGTCGAGGCATCGGTCACAGTGGTGAGAAGTCCCTCGTGGTAACGGCCTCAGGTGATCGTGAGGCATGAACGCGATCGTGAGCGGGGCTGTTCAGCAACCCTAGACCCTCAGCTGAGGGTGGTGTTTGGCGAGCTCGAGGACACCGTAGATCGCGATGCCACCGGCGACGACGAAAGCGATCACGGCGGGCAGCGGTGCTCCCCGCGCCTCCCCCAGCACGACGATGCCGATGCCGACCGCGACGAGCGGGTCGATGACGGTGAGTCCGGCGATCACCAGATCCGGGGGGCCGGAGGAGTACGCGTTCTGCACGAAGTAGGCGCCGAGGGCCGTCGCCGCGAGCAGCGCCACCAGACAGAGCACGGTGAGCACCTCGAAGTTGCCGGTCTGGATCCGATTGATGACCACCTTCGCGAGCGTCGCGACGAAGCCGTAGAGCACCCCGGCGCCGATGATGTAGACGATCGCTTTCACGCCGTTTTTGCGGAGGAACAGTGTCGCGAGCCCGGCGAGCACCAGCACCACGATGAGGATCGTCAACACGGTGATGAGCTGCTGGTCGCGGAACGGTTCCTCACGGGCGACGAAGGCCGCGATGGTGACGAAGATGGCGACGCCGCCGACGCACAGCGCAATGGCACGGATCGTTAGCCGGTCGAGCTTGACCCTGGTGGTCCTGGCATTCACGATCGCCGTGATCACGAGCGCGACCGCTCCGAGCGGCTGCACGACGAGCAGTGGCGCCAGATTGAGGCTGATCAGCTGCAGGATGATCGCGATCGCGAGCATGAGGGTGCCGATCACCCAGGACGGACGGCCGAGGAGCGAGACGATCTGCTTCGAGGTGAGACCCTTGACCGCCTTGGCGGAGTTCGCTTCGACCTTGACGACACCGCGGTGCTGGAACGTCGCACCCAGGGCAAGGAACACGGCACCGACCAGTGCGATCGGGATCCCCAGCCCTTGCCGCGGAGTCAGCGACACCTGTTGGGCGAGGTCGGTCAGGTCGATCGGCAGCACCCCCCGACCCTAACGGCACGGGCGACGATATTCTTGGCGAATGGCCGTCCGCGCGATTCTCATCACCGGAGACCCCGTCCTCCACTCCCCCTCGGCTACCGTCACGGTTTTCGACTCCGCGTTGGAGGCTCTCGTCACCGACCTGCTCGACACCATGGCCGCAGCGCCGGGCGTCGGTCTCGCCGCACCTCAGATCGGCGTTGCGCAGCGCGTGTTCGTGTACGACTGGGTGGACGACGACGACACGCAGTGGCGTGGCGTCGCCGTCAATCCGGAGTTGTGGATCACTCCGGTACCGACCGGGGAGCCGGATGAGGAGGATGAATCAGAGGGGTGCCTGTCTGTTCCGGGTGAACGATTCCCGCTCCGCCGATCCCCGCGAGCGCTGCTCCGCGCCGTCGGCGTGGACGGCGCACCCTTCGAGATCGCCGCGGAGGGCTGGCTCGCGCGCATCTTCCAGCACGAGTTCGATCACCTCGGAGGAATCCTGTACGTCGACCGGCTTTCGCACGAATTCGCGAAGCCGGCGGCGAAAGCGATCCGCAAGTCGGGGTGGGGCACACCCGGACTGAGCTGGACCCCGGGCGATGACGACATAGTCGCCTGACGCCGGGGATCACCAGATCGCGCGCACCAAAGCCGCGGTCGCTGCTGCGGCGATCACGACGAGCACGAACGGCACTCGGAGCGCGAACAGCCCTGCGGCCACGAGCAGCGCCGGCACTCGCGCGTCCAAGACGACCTCCTGACCGACTCCGAGGGTCTGCACGCCGATCAGCGCAGCCAGCAGGGCGACCGTGAGGAGATTGGCGATGCGGGTCGGTCGGGGTCGGTCGAGGAAGGACCGAGGCGCGAAGTATCCGGCGAGCTTGAGTGCCAGGCACGCCAGACTGGCGACGATGACGATGAGCCATAGAGTCACGACCGGCTCCCCGCGCTTGCTTCAGGCGGGGCGGATGACCCGCCGTCGGCCATAGGCTCAGGCGGATCCCCCGCGGGTCCGAACCAGTTGAATGCTCCGACGACTACGGCGACCGCCCCGGCGACGAGAACCGGCAGACCCGGCAGCAGCACCGGTGTGAGAGTGACGGCGACCACGGCGGCAGCAGCAGCGACCGCGACGGTCTGCCGCTGGGCGAGCCGTGGCCACAGCAGCCCGAGAAAGGCGGCGGCGGCTGCGGCGTCGAGTCCGTACTGCCGTACGTCTCCGATCGCGTCACCGACGAGAGCGCCGATCAGGCTCGTCGCGTTCCACCCGACGAACGTGGCGCCGGCGGTCACCCAGAAACCGATCCGCTGACTGCGGAGGGTTGGCTGCGTCACGGCGACAGCCGTGCTCTCGTCGATCGTGACCCAGGCCGCGGCGATCCTCCGCCACCAGCGCCCGTACCCGACGACCGGAGCCATCCGGACGGCGTAGATCCCGTTCCGGAGCCCGAGGATCGCCGCGCTGGCGATCGCCGCCGGTCCGGCTGACGTACCTCCCGCGGCGATCACTCCGACGAGAGCGAACTGCGACCCGCCGGTGAACATGAGGAGGCTCATGACGCAGGTCTGCCAGACGTCCAGCCCGGCGGCGACGGCGAGGGCGCCGTAGGAGATGCCGTAGCTCGCTGCGGCGAGGCCCACGGCGAGCCCGGCGCGAGTGGCGGCTCGGGCGGCGAGACGTTCGTCCGGCGGATGCGAGGCTGCCGTCGACGCCGTCACGGTCGAGGGATCGGGTCAGTCACGCGCGGCCTCTCCGAGCCGCGTTGCCTGCGACCCGGAAAGACCCTATCGCCGCAGGGGGACGGGCGTCGGTGTCAGCGCTTCTGCGGCTGAGGACGGCTGGCGCGGAGTACGTCGAGCCGGCTGCGGTACTCCTTCTCGTCGATGTCGCCCTGGGCGAATCGCTCGCCGAGCGACGCCTCCGCCGTGCGGGTCGGGTCCGCCCAGGAGGCACGGCCATCCGGACCCCATCCAGCTCGTCGCCACCGACGACCGATGAGTGTGAACACCAGGGCGAACAGTCCGATCCAGAACAGCGGTACGAGCAGGAACAGCCAACCGAGGCCGGCACCGGGGCCCCAGCCGTCGCCGCGCTCGGCGACAGAGGTGATCAGCGGAGAGGTGACCAGCGGAGAGGTGACGAGCGGGGGGCTGACGAGGGGAAGCGCGGCGAGTGTGCTGAGAGACATGAGGGACTCCTTCGATGAAACGGGTCGTGGTGACCCGACTGCATCCACTGTCGCCGTCGACGGTGCCGGGCGGATCTGCCAGGGGGATGCTCCTGCACTACATCCGTGGGAGCAGCCGCTCCCTCCTCAGTCGCCCGCGCGGACCAGTCCGGTCTCGTAGGCGATGACCACCAGCCGAACCCGGTCACGCGCGGCGAGTTTGGTCATGATCCGCGAGACGTGCGTCTTCGCCGTCAGCGGGCTGAGAAACAGCTGTCGGCCGATCTCGTCATTGGTGAGGCCACGCCCGACAAGTTGCAGCACCTCCCGCTCCCGATCGGTGAGCGGCGACAGCACGGACGCATCCGGCGCCTCGGCCAAAGTGGCTGACACGCGCTCGAGCAATCTTCGCGTGATCCCTGGTGACAGCAGCGCATCACCGGCGGCGACCACACGCACCGCGCGGATCAGCTCGACCGGCTCGGTGTCCTTGACGAGGAAGCCGCTGGCCCCCGCTCGGATCGCACGGCCCACATACTCGTCGAGTTCGAAGGTGGTCACGATCACGATCCGGGTGCCCGCCATCGCGGCATCCTCGACGATGCGCTCCGTCGCCCATAAGCCGTCGCCGCCGGGCATGCGGATGTCCATGAGCACGACGTCAGGGTGGGTCTCGCGCGCGACGCTCACGATCTGCTCTCCGGTCCCGGCCTCGCCGACCACGTCGATATCGCCCTCGGACTCGAGCAGAGCGCGGAATCCGCCGCGGATGAGCTGCTGATCGTCGGCGATCGCCACCCGGATCATGTCGTGGCCTCATCCCGTCGGACCGGAAGAGTCGCGCGTACCGCGAATCCGGTGCCGGTCGAGTCGATGCCGGTCGAGTCGATGCCGGTCGGATCGGTGCCCATCGAGTCGGTGCCGGTCGAGTCGATGTCGAGGCGCCCGCCGAGCAGTTCGGCTCGTTCGCGCATGCCGAGAACCCCGCGACCGGCGCCCGCGGTGGACCCACCGCTGCCATCGTCGGAGATCGACACCTCGAGCATCCGGTCCGCGTAGCGCAGCGAGACGAGCGCGGTCGACGCGCCCGAGTGGCGCACGACATTGGTGAGCGACTCCTGCACGATCCGGTAGACCGCGGATTGCAGGGCGGTCGGCAGCCGGGCGGCGTCCGATGCCGAGGTCACGCCGTCGTCGAATGACACGACGATCCCGGAGGACGAGCGGACGGAGGCGATGAGCGCAGGCAGGCGGGAGAGGTCGGGTTCGGGCACCAGAGCCGCCTCCGACGTCTCACCGGACCGAAGGACGCCGAGCACCGACCGCACCTCGTCGAGCGCGATCTTGCTCGATTCCTTGATGTTCGCCAGCGCCTCGGCGGCTCTGTCCGGCTGCGTGTCGGCGAGGTGCAGCCCGACGGCGGCCTGCACGTTGATCTGACTCAACGAGTGCGCCAGAACATCGTGCAACTCGCGTGCGATACGCACCCGCTCAGCTTCGACCGCTGTCTGCCGTCGTGACAGCGCCGCGCGATCGGCCTGCTCGAAGCGCTCCCGCCGGGTGCGGATCGATTCTCCGACGCCGAGCACCACGACGACGCCGAGTGTGATGGCGGCGATGGCGACCGGCGACCGCTCGACGTCGAGCACGGCGCCGACGGCGATCGTGGCGATCCAGGCGATCGCGATCGACACCCACGCCCACACGCGCGCGCCCCGCACGACGGCGCTGAGGATCGCGAACGCGACGGCGACGTACGGTGGGCCGGACGGATCGGTGGTCAGCAGCAGATCGGCGGAGGCCCCGGCAACGACGATCGCGACGACCGGGCCGGGGAATCGTCGTGCCGCGATGAGCGCGACAGGGCCGAGTAGGGCGAGCGCGAGTCCGAGGAGGCCGGTGACGCGGTCCGTCGAGAACTGGCCCGGGCGCGCGAGTACCCACACGGCGAAGGGCATCTGCACGACCAACGAGATGACGACCGGGATCCACAGTCGCGCTCCGCGGCCGCCCCGCCATGCATCGCGTGCGAAGCGGTGGTCGTACTCCGCCCACCTCTCGTCGAACCGGCGCTGCCACCGATCGCGCGCGGGGACGTCGGGCGAACCCGGAGACGGGGTGCCACCGCCGGATCGCATCTGTCGATCGTAGCCAGCAGGGTGCGCCGCGACATCCGCCCGTCGAACCAACGCGCGTACTCCGACGGGAGTACCCACGCCGCGGAATCGAGCGGAAGCCGGTGTCCTCCCGACGACGGAGGCCGCAGGCTATTCGCCTACGGCCTCCAGATGTCGCTCCCCGACTTGGACTCGAACCAAGAACCTGCCGGTTAACAGCCGGCTGCTCTGCCAATTGAGCTATCGAGGATCACGGGAACAGCGTGCCTACATTATCAAACGCCCACAGTCGTCAAAATCGCGGCGTCGCGCGCGCGGATACCCTGGCCGGATGGGTGAGTTCCACGTCCGCCTGGCCACCGCGGCCGACGTCGACCGGATCGGTGCACTGCTGGGCGGATCCAGCGGCGAACGGGCGTTCCTGGTGGACGTGAGTGAGGTCGAGGTCGCCGAGCGGCGCCGCACCGACCTCGTCGAGCTGCTGCTCGACCCGAGCCGACCTCTGCTGGTCGCGTACTCCGGCATCCGCGCTGTCGGGTGCTTCTTCGTGCTCGACGACGATCCACCGCGGATCGACCCTGGATGGCGGCAGCTCGGTGTCGAGGGCGAATTGGATGCCGCACGGACCCGCCTGCGCGGCGCCTGACCCGGATTCCACCGAGCCAGATTCAGTAGCCCTGCTTCGGATCGACGACGCCCACGAAGCGCCCGTCGCCGAGGAATGCGGCGACGTTTTCGCGCACCCGCTGAGCGAGCAGCGGCGCGGTCATGTCCGGGGTGTCGGCGCTGTGCGGAGTGATGATGACGCGAGGCTCGGTCCACAAGCGGTGCCCGTCGGGGAGCGGCTCCGGGTCGGTGACATCGAGCCCGGCGCCGGCGATGGTTCCGGCGGCGAGAGCATCAGCGAGGGCGTCGGTGTCGACGAGGCCCCCGCGCGCGATATTGACCAGTATCGCGTCGGTTCTCATGGAGTCGAATTGCGCACGCCCGATCAGTCCGGTCGTACCAGACGTGAGGGCGGCTGCGATGACCACCGCGTCGACCGCGGGCAGTACGTCGGCCAGTTGATCGATCGGCACGGTGCGGGTCGCGCCGGGGAGCGGCTCCGACCGTCGGCGTACGACGGTGGTCTCGACTCCGAACGGCTCGAGCAGGTTGAGCAGTTCGACGGCGATGCCGCCAGCCCCCACGATGGCGATGTGGAGCCCGTAGAGCGAGCGTCCCTCGGGCACCGTCGACCAGCTGGTCGCGCGCACCCTGGTGGGGATCACGCGCAGAAGCGCGAGGAGGAGGGTGAGCGCGTGCTCCGCGACCGGCTGGGAGTACGCCCCCTTCGCGCTGGTCCAGAGTGGCAGCGGACGGTCGGCGAAGGAGCGGATGGCCTCGGCGTAGGCATCGACTCCGGCCCACGGCAGCTGGACCCACTCGATCCCCGGATGATCCTGGAGCGTGTCGATGAGCCGCTGCGGATCCTCGGATGACAGCCAGATCACCCCCCGTGTCTCGTCGGACAGCGGAGCGACCTCTCCTCCGGCATCCGCTACCGCGTGCGCGAAGATCTCGACCTCGGTCGGGAGGATGGCGATGGGGCCGGAACGGGGCCGAGACCCAGCCGGCACGACCGCGAGCTCATCGGCTGCGACGGCTCGATGCTGCGCCCTGTCGGCGGACGAGACGATGGATTCCGCGGGATTGCCTGACACTGGTGCCTCCTGATCAGCGGGGCTGCGATCCCGTACGCGGCGCGAGCGACTGCTCGTGCACCGTGCGGGCGAGGGACTTGAGGTACGGGTGCACGGGTTGGTCGATAAGGCTGGCGAGCGAACCGATACCGATGACCACGCCGTCCTGCAGCACGGCGATCCGACTCGCGACCTGTGTGACGACGGCCAGTTCGCTGCTCACCACGATCGCGGAGAAGCCGCGGGATGCTTGCAGCTCGGGGATGACGTCGAGCACGTCGTGGCGCACGGTGATGTCGACTCCGCGGATGGGCTCGTCGGCGACGAACAGGTCGGGTTCCAGGATGAGCGCCCGCGCGAGCGCCACCCGCTGCCGTTGCCCACTGCTGAGTTCGAACGGCTGGCGGCCGAGGATAGACAGGGGCAGGTGCACCGCGTCTACCAGGGTGGCGGCGGCCTGCCCGGCTTCACGCGGATCGAATCGGCGATCGCGGAGGAAGATGGGTTCGGCCACGTTCTCGGCCACGGTGAGCCGCGCATTCAAGTCCTCGGCGCCGTCCTCGGCGAGGTACCCGACCCGGAGGGAGAGCCGGTCACGGTCCCGGTGGCCGATACCCCGCAGCTCGGTGTCGAATACCGAGAGGGTGCCTCCGCAGATCTGCGGGGACGCGTCGGCGCCGGTTCCCGCCAGCCCGGCGATCGTGGCGGCGAGTGTCGACTTGCCCGAGCCGGAATCGCCGATGATACCGAGCACCTCGTTGTCGAGGAGGTCGAAGGACACGCCTTTGACTGCCAGATGCCGGGACGTCGCATTCGGGGCGCGGTATTCGATCGACACGTCCCGCGCCGAGACCACCGTGCCGTACCCCTCCCTGCGGCGCATCCTCAGTCGCCCGCGCGCAACAGGGCGAGCTCGGCTCGTCGCTCGGCTTGGCGAGCCGGGTCGGGCACAGGCAACGACGCGATGAGACGCCGGGTGTACGGATGGCTCGGGGCAGTGAGCACGTCGGCGCCGATGCCCTCCTCCACCAGTTCGCCACGGTAGAGCACGGCGATGCGATCGGCGAGGAGATCGACGACCGCGAGGTCGTGGCTGATGAACAGCGCGGCGAATCGGTATTCGCGCTGAAGCTCCGCGAAGAGCTCGAGCACTCTGGCCTGCACCGACACGTCGAGTGCGCTGGTGGGCTCGTCAGCGATGATGAGCTTCGGTTTGAGGGCGAGAGCTCGGGCGAGACTCGCGCGTTGCCGCTGTCCGCCGCTGAGTTCGTGCGGGTAGCGCCCACCGAATGCCTTGGGGAGTTGCACCTGTTCGAGCAGCTCGTCGACGCGGGCCTTTGCGGACGCGGCGTCGCCGCTCCTGCCATGCACGATCAGCGGTTCCGCAACGCACTCGGCGATGGTGAGCCGCGGATTGAAGCTCGATGCCGGATCCTGAAAGACGAAGCCGATCTCGGCGCGGAGCGGCCGGAACGCGCGCTCACGGATGCCGCGCACCTCGGTGCCGAGCACGGTGAGACTGCCACCGGAGACCTGAGTCAGTCCGGCGATCGCGCGTCCGATGGTGGTCTTCCCCGACCCTGACTCGCCGACCAGCCCGAGCACTTCACCCTGCTGGATACGGAAGTCGACGCCGTCGACGGCCCGGAATCCCGGGCGTCCGAAGCGGCCGGGATACTCGATGACCAGCCCGCGGGCTTCGACGGTGATGTCTTGTTTCTCGAATGCCCGCTCGATCGCGCGGGCTTCCGTCGACGCCGTACCCTGCCCGATGTAGGGCACCGACCCCAGCAGTCGCTTGGTGTAGTCGTTCTTCGGCCGGGCGAACAGCTCCGCGACATCCGCCTGCTCGACCACCTCGCCCTGATACATCACGGCGACGCGATCGGCGAGATCGGCCACCACGCCCATGTTGTGAGTGATCAGCACGATCGCTGTATCGAACTCGTCGCGGCACCGTCGCAGCAGGTCGAGGATCTCCGCCTGAACCGTCACGTCGAGCGCGGTCGTCGGCTCGTCCGCGACGATGAGGGCGGGCTCGAGGGCGAGCGCCATCGCGATGACGACCCGTTGCTTCTGGCCGCCGGAGAACTGGTGCGGGTAGTGATCGACACGCGTCGCGGCATCGGGGATGCCGACGCGATCGAGGATGTCGACCGCCGTGCGCTTGGCTTCCGCCGCGCTCAGCCTGCCGTGCGCGCGGAGCCCCTCGGCGATCTGCCAGCCGACGCGGAAGACCGGGTTCAGCGCGAGGGAGGGCGCCTGGAACAGCATCGCCACATCCGTGCCGCGGAGCTCCCTGAGCCGCTTCGCATCGACGGTCACGACGTCGTCGGATCCGAGCAGGATCGCCCCTGAGGAGGTGGCGGTGGACGGGAGGAGACCGAGGATCGATTTCGCGGTCACGGATTTCCCGCTGCCGCTCTCCCCCACGATGGCGAGCACCTCGCCCCGCCGGACCGACAGCGTGACTCCGTCGACGGCGCGCACCTCGCCGGCGTCGGTCGCGAATCCGACGTGGAGATCGCGGATCCGGAGCACTTCCTCGCCGGGCGCGGAGACTCCCCGAGACGGCCCCGGGGTCATCGCGGCACCGCCTTGGCGACCCGGCGCCGGGTGCGCAGCCGAGGGTCGGAGATGTCGTTGACACTCTCGCCGACGAGGGTGACCCCGAGCACCAGGAGCACGATCGCCGCTCCGGGGAACACCCCGGTCCACCAGATCCCGCTAGCGGTGTCGGACAGCGCGCGATTGAGGTCATATCCCCACTCGGCGGCGGATGTCGGCGCGATTCCGAAGCCGAGGAAGCCTAGACCGGCGAGGGTGAGGATCGCCTCGGACGCGTTCAGGGTGAGGATCAGAGGGATCGTGCGGGTGGCGTTACGCAGCACGTGAGTGAACATGATGCGGAATGTGCTCGATCCGACCACCCTGGCCGATTCGACGAACGCCTCCGCCTTGAGCCTGACCGCCTCAGCGCGGACCACCCGGTAGTACTGCGGGATGTAGATCACCGTGATGGCCACGGCGGCGGCGGCGATGCCGCTGAACAGACTCGATCGTCCGCCGCTGATCACGATGGACACCACGATCGCCAACAGCAGCGTCGGGAACGGATAGATGGCGTCCGCGATCACCACGAGCACGCGATCCAGCCACCCACCGAGGTAGCCCGAGACGAGTCCGAGGACGACGCCGACGAAGATGGAGAGCACGATGGCGGTGATGACGACGGCGATGGCGGTCTGGGTGCCCCAGATCACCCTGGAGAAGACGTCGTACCCCCCGACCGTGGTGCCCCAAATATGTTCGGCACTCGGCGGTTCCTGGCGCCCGAACACTCCCCCGGCGTTCCGCGACTCGGCGAAACCGTATGGCGCGATGAGCGGCGCGAGCGCCGCAGTCAGGAGGAAGATGCCCGTGATGACGAGCCCGGCGATCAGCATCCCCCGTTGTACGCCCACGCTCTGACGGAGCTGCTGCACGATCGGCAGCCGCTGCATCATGGTCGGTTTCGCCGGAGGAGATGCCGGGGATGCCTGCACGCTCGACGTCATCTCGTCACCTGACCCGTCACCCGTCAGTACCTCACGCGCGGGTCGATGAGGGCGGCGATCACGTCGACGATGAAGTTGGTGAGTGCGACGATCACCGCGAGCAGCGCGACGATGCCCTGCACGGCCACGAAGTCGCGGTCTCCGAGATACTGCGCGAGTTGGAATCCCAGGCCGCGCCATTCGAAGGTGGTCTCGGTGAGCACGGC
>CAXTLO010000073.1:0-11193 GCA_964244965.1 uncultured Marisediminicola sp. | reverse complement strand
CGGTGAGCTCGCCCCTGGAGGCCGGCCATCTGGACGGATACAGCGTCGAGGAGCTTAGCGATTACCTCGACCGTGGACGCGAGCCACGCGATCCTGCGATCGAGTCCTCCCCGGCCGCTCAGAACGCCCTCGCCGCACTGAGTCGGTTGCGCGCTGTCGCGCCTCGCGTCATCGCGGCCCATGCCGATCAGTTCGCGCCGCAGAATGAGAACTGGATCAAGCGCATCCTCGATCAAATCGGCGTGCAAGCCAACGCCGGCCGGGACATCCCCATCCAGCATGATGTCGAGGGCGCTGTGCTTTCGATCTCCGAGGGCGCCGTTCGTGCCATTGTTCGAGAAGTCGGAGACGCGACCGAAGGGCTGCTCGTCGAACGGAGCCGGCTCGACGGAGACGTGCGGACGCCAGGAGCGCCGATCGACATCCTGGTCGTCGTGTCAGCGTTCGAGGGCCTCGACCTCGACCAGGCAACCGCAGGTTTTCGCGAGCGGGTGGAGGAGGCCCTGCGGGTCCACACCGACCTGACCGTGGCAAGCGTCACGGTCCGGGTGCACGACACGGATCTCAGCGAAGAGGAGGGCCGGGCGAAGTGAACGATGAGACCGAAGACGACGTGCCCACCGAGCTCACCAAGCTGCTACGCAACGTCGAGGGGGTGCATACCGTCTATGCGACGAGGCCTCTCGTGACCAAGATCGTGGGCGCGGTCGTCGAGGCAGTGCGCAACGACCCGGTCGGCATGCACCTCGTGACCGTGCACGGCGGTGGGGCCGAGGTCGAGGTGGTCACCTGCATCGGAGTCGCCTCCGACGAATCCGCGTCGGTGGTCTGTCGTCGCGCTCACGACGCACTCCGCGCGTATTTCACGCACGCCGGCAAGCCCGCCCCAAAACGCATCGAAGTGAAGATCGGCCGAGTCGGCTGAGTCGCCCGGCTCGTTGTCGCGGCCGATCTTGGCATCGTTGCGCTTCGGGGCTCGAGGGAGGGCGTCAGGCCACCGCGACCTCCGCGACCTCCGGTGCGGCATCCCCCGACTGCGGGGTCGACGGCATCGGGCTCCCGCCGTCGAGCAGCCGGTCCAGGGCGACCAACGCCGCCTCGGCGTCCGGGTGCTCGTCGCTGCTGGCCCACTGCACGTAGCCGTCCGGGCGGATAAGGAGCGCCGTCACGCCCTTGAGCGCCGGCGACGGGGCGCTGAGGGAACCGCGCACTAGGCGAGTGCTGCGGACCTCGTGCGGGAAGACGTCCCGGCGGGAGAGGTCGAGCAATACGAAGGTGCCTTCGGCGAGCAGTGACGCGACGCGGTGGCGTCCGTCGACCGTCTGCACCGTCGCCTCCGGGAACGGCCGCCCCTCCAGCGGATGAATGCCCTCGACGGTCGGATACGGGTTGGTCAGGCCGAGCAGTTGCCGGGCGAGCGCGCGATTCATGTCCGGCTGCGGGATCAGGTCTCGCTGCAGCACCGTCCGGAGCGACGCGCCCTGCTCGCTGAAGTCGAACTGCACCGCGAGCTGGGCCCTGACGCTCTCGAGCAGGCCGTCAATGACCGGGCGGCGCTCGATCTCGAAGCTGTCGAGCAGCGCGTCGGCCGCGTTGCCGCGGGCCACCTGGCCGAGCTTCCAGCCCAGGTTGAACGCGTCCTGGATGCAGAAGTTCATACCGACGCCGGAGGCGGGGTAGTGGATGCGCGTGCTCTCCCCGACCAGCAGCACCCGACCCTCCCGGAGCCGGTCCGCCTCACGCATGGTGTTGTCGAACCGCGATGCCCAGACGAGCTCGTCGATCGGGATCGGTCCGCCCAGGATGTCCTCCGCGACCTGGCGGATCTCCTCGAGCGTGACGGGCTCGTTCTTGCTCGCCGTACGCCGCTCCGTGTGCACGATGTTGAATCGTGTGAGCTTCCCGCCATCACCGAAAGGGAAGGACATGGCCCAGCCGCGCGGGTTACTCTCAACCACACGACCGCCCGGCCAGTGGATGTCGCCCCGGACGTCGGCGATGATCCCCGTGAAGGTGCCTTCGGTACCGGGGAAGTCGATGCCCGAGAGCGTCCGGACCGCGCTGCGCCCGCCATCGGCTCCGACGAGGTAGCGCGCCGTGTAGGTGCGCTGCTCATCGGTCGGCGTCGTCGTCGTGACCGTGACGCTCGAGTCGTCCTGCGCGAGACCCGTGACGGTCTCGCTGTACCGCACCTCGACGCCCTTCTCCCTGGCGATGTCGAGCAGCAGCAGCTCGGTGTCGCTCTGCGGAACCACGAGGGCGTACGGGAACGCGCCGTCGAGCAGACCCCAATGGATCGGCTGGAGGCCCGCCCAGATGTACTCGGGGTTGAGCGGCTCGGCGCTGATGTTCCGAGCCCGGTCGTGCCAGGCCTCGGCGTGGCCGCGATAGTCCAGCAGCTCCAGCACGCGGGGCACCACGGACCCAGCGCGGGACTGTGCCCCGCGCTCGCGGCGCTCGAGCACGAGCACCGAGCACCCCTGCAACCGCAGCTCGTTCGCGACGACCAGCCCGGAGGGACCAGCTCCCACAACAATCACATCGGCGTCCATAAAAACCTCCAGTTCACGATGGCCCGGCCGGCTTGCTATAACGCCAACCGTCAACCTGATTGACGGTTAGACTACACCTGTGAACACCAAGTTGCTACAGGACACGTCCGGCTCGAATCCCGCGGAGGAGGCCGCGGACGATCCCGCCGGTTCTCGCTCGCGGGAGGCAGGTCCGGCGCCGCAGCCGCCCATGGCGGTCCTGCTGCGCGAGGGGTTCCGCTGGTTCATGGACCGCCTGAACGCCGACGCGACCGACTTGGGCGAGCCGCGCCTCAGCGCCGCGGCCGCCATAGTCGCCTCCCACCTCCGTGTCGAGGGCAGCCGACCCGCCGATATCGCCCGGGCGATGGGCGTCAGCCGTCAGCACGTGCACGCCGTCGTCCGCGAACTCATGAACGACGGGATCGTGGACATGGTGCCCGACCCCACCTCCCGACGAGACCGTCTGGTCGTCCCGACGGTCGACGGCGAGGCCCGTCTGCAGCGCGTCGTCGCCCGGCTGGCGGCGCTTGAGGCCGAGCTCAGCCAGCGCCTCGGTCCCGCTGACTTCGAGTTGCTGCAGGACCTCCTGACCCGCCTTTGGGGCCCGCGATCCGCACGCACCTCCACCCTTGGTCCACGCTGATCGCAGGCGGCGGCGATTGCGGTGGCGTACACCTGGGGCAGAGGGTCATCCTCACCATCTTTGACCTACTCGAACCGTCGTTTGTGACCGCTCCGGCGGGGAAGCGAAGGCGGATTAGCGCGTACTTCTTACCGCTGTGAACTTCTGGAAGCGGCGGCCCGGCATCTGGAATCGGCGGGCAGGCAGGTCGCGTGGTTCGGTTCGCGTTCGCCACTTCGCCGCTACGCTTTGATGGTGCCTGTCGGTCAGCTCGTACTCCTCGTGTTTTGTGCGGCGAGCATCGTCGGTTTCGTGCTGCTCCTGCTGCGTGCAGCCAAAAAAGCGGACTTGCGTCATGATCTGCAGTGCCGGATCTACCTGGCTCGGCGCAGCTCCAAGGTGATTTTCGTGGCTGGGTCCATTCTTCTCGCGGCATTCACCGTCTCCATCGGCGCGGTGGGGACCGAGAGCGGTCTCTTCGCCGGATGGGGGCTGGTCGCGATGGCGAGTCTGCCCCTCCTCTTCCTTGTGTTCTATATCTACCTCGCGCAGCTGCCCTTCACTTATCCCGTGACCTCTGACGACGCTCGCCGTGCGCGTCGGCATGCAGCTCGCCGCCGGCCTGACCTGTCTTCGACATGAACTCGACCCTTCGCCTGATATGCCGCATCACCTTGTTTATCGCGATCTCCTGCCTCGCGATTAGCGTGATCTTGAATTTGATCGAAGGAGTCGACGCAGGGACACTCCTTCCTGCGCTGCTACTCCTCCCAATCGCGGCCGCTGGGCTTCATTGGACAAGGCCGCGATCGGCGAAATGACCCGATCTGGGAGGGCACTCACCGAGGAAGTGAGGGAGTTGCTCAACGTGCTCGATCCCTATTGGCTGGAACCCGGTAGTGAGGACGGTGCGCCACTGGATGAGTACGACTTCGAGGCCCAGCCCATAGCCGACGTGCTCGAGAGAGCCGGCGCGATCAGCGTCGAGCAAGTCGACGCGATTTGGCTTGAATGGTTCGGCGATACCTTGACGATTGCAGTCGGCCCCGATGAGACCGGTCGATTCGTCGCCGACCTCAACATGCTGATGAGCCCTCAAGCAGAGTTCCCGGAGTAGTCACGGGGGAAGCCGATCCACGACCTCAACTTGCGTCGGTGTCATAGGTATCGTCGATCGACAATGAGTCGCACCATTCGCCTGTGACGCTAACAAGTAGATGTTACCGTGTCTCAAGAGTGCTAACATCGAAATGTTTCCACATCGTCACAACGAGAGGTCGCATCGTGCCACTGACTTCAGGACATGACAATCTCGCACTCGATATCGAAGACACGGTAAAGGTGTGGCCGCAGCGACGCGATCGATGGTTGTACATCGCCGTGGCGGACGAGTACACGCAACGCATCGACGCGATCTTTCATCGTCATCCCCGGAAATTTCGCTCGGTCCACGTCACCGCGAGCGTTGGAGAGCACAGGTGGGAGAGCGCGCTGTTCCGCTATGAGGACGGAACCTGGGCGTTGCCGCTCAAGACCAGCATCCGGCGGCGCCACGGGATGGACGAGGGGATGGTGACGCGCGTGCACCTCGACATCCCGGCTGAGTGAACGCTCAGGCTCTCAGCCAGTCCTGATCTGGCCCGATCTGAGCGGGATCAGCGCGAGGTCGGTTCGGCGATCCGATCCAACCAGTCGCCGAGCAGTGACGACTCGTTCTCGCTGAGCGGATGGACCGGCAGAGCTGCTCGCAGCACGAGGGCGGCTCCAGTGGGACCGGTGTCCTTCGAAGCTCGAGTGCTCAGGGTGATTGCCGAGATCACTGCCTCTCGAGCGGTGCGAGCCAGGGATGCGTCTTCCGACCCGGCCGCGATCAATGTGAGGGTCGTCCCACGTCCGGCCGCCTGTACCAGGTCGACGGCGCGGGCCTCACTGACGCGGAGAAGGCCGGCCTGAGCGATCCGATGGATGTGACTCTCGATGATCGCCGCTGCAGCGAGCGCCGCCTGGGAAGTCTCACCGGGCTGCGGTTCCCCGTAGATCAGGGAGTAGAGGTAGGGGTTCGCAAGCCCGAACGCGATGTGGAGGTCCCAACCGGCTCGGAGTCCGTCGATCGGATCCCCGTCGACCGACACGTCGTTGTTGCTTTCCACGTAGGCGAGAAAGCCCGCGGCCGCGACCGCGTTGAGGAGGCCCCTCTTGTCTCCGAAGATGCGATAGATGGTCGGTGCTTGAACGCCCGCTCCAGCACTGACAGCGCGTGTGGAAACAGCGTCTTGCCCGCTTGTGCGTAGGAGATCACTCGCGACCCGAACTATGCGCTCACGGTGGTTCTCGGCGACGGGCGACATGGTTCCGATCATGAATCGACGATAACACTTACTCGTTAGCGACCGGGAAGTCGGATGGTATCAATCACTGTGCGCGTCCGCGATGCGGTCGAGCCACTCGCGCATGAGATCGAGCTCGCGAGTTGTGAGAGCGGGCACCTCCGAGAGACCTGCGCGTAGGGCTACCGCTGAACCGACGACGGTTGCCTCCTCGGGACCGGGGGGACCGGTTGTGACGGCAACGATCATCGCCTCGCGGGCGAGGTTCGAGAGCTCCATGCGGCGTTCGTGCTCGGGCATCGCGATGAGAGTTAGAACTGTGCCGGAACCCAGAGCATTCGCCAGTGCGACGGCACCGTCCACACTGGTTCGGAGCCGACCCGCATCCTCGAGGCGCTGCATCAGGCGACGGATGACGTCGGAGGCAGCGAGAACAGCGCGCGATCTGATGCCCGGCTGCGGTTGCCCGTAGATCAGCGAGTAAGTGTGGGGGTTGGCCAGCCCATACTCGACATGAAGGTCCCACCCGCGACGGATATCGTCGACCGGATCCGGGCCCGCCTCGACATCTGCACTTCGCTCGAGATAGCCGAGGTAACCGTGGATGGCGACGGTGTCCAGGAGTCCCTGTTTGTCTCCGAAGATCCGATAGACCGTGGCGGGTTGCACATCCGCGGCCGTGCTGACCGCCCGCGTCGACAGTGCCTCACGACCGCCCTCGGCCAGCAACAGCTCCGCGACGCGGATAATCCGATCGCGCGTCGCTCCCGCGAGGTCGGAGCGACTGGTACTCATCCTTGCCTCTCCGATACGAACATTCTTTCTGCTGACAGATCCTAGTTAGCGCATTGACAGGTACATCGATAACGTGATGAGGTTATCGCTTGATCGCCGCTCATCATGGTGGTCATACCCACTGATCGTGGACCAGACCCTGCCCGATCTTCTCTCCTCCCTCGAGTATTGACAGTGAAGGAACGGTCCAATGGACATCAGTAGACGGCAAGCACTCGGAGTGTTGGGTGCCATCGGCGGAGTCACGGCGCTTAGTGCCTGCGCGGGGTTCTCTCGCCCGGCGGCACCGAGCGCGGGCAGCGACCAGCTGACGTTCACAACCTGGGGCACAGAGCCAGAGCTCAGAGGTTTCGAGCGGGCGATCGCCGCGTTCGAAGACGCGACGCCCGGCGCGACGGTGCGACTCAACGTGGTGCCCTATGCGGAGATGTTCGAGAACATCGACGCGCAACTGCAGGCGGGTAATCCCCCCGACATCTTCCGCGCCGTGTACACCAACCTCGGCACGTACGCGGGACGCGACCAGCTACTCGATCTCAGCGACTACCTCGACAGCGACTTCGGCGACCAGTTCACCGAGCCCCTCTGGCAGGCCGTCCAGTACGACGGGACACCGTACGCGGTCCCGCACATCACCGACACCTCGACCATCCTCTACAACAAGGAGGCGTTCGCCGCCGCGGGAATCATGTCGGTGCCCGACAGTCTCGAGTCGGCCTGGACGTGGGAAGAGTTCGATCAGGTGCTCCTGCAACTGAGGTCGGCTCTGCCGGCCGATCGATACCCGTTGGTCTACAACTGGCAGGGAGCGAGTGTCACCCGATGGTTCTCCTGGCTGTTCCAGGCCGGCGGCCGGTACCTCGAGGATGACCTCGAGAGCCCGGCGATCGACTCGGATGCCGGCCGCGCGGCGGTGGACTTCACGAAGAGCTTCTTCGAGCGGCGCCTGGTGCCCGAGAACAACTCCGTGAAATCGGCGACCTTCGCGGCAGACACCTTCTTCGCTGAGACGTCCGCAATGGCGTTCGCGGGCACATTCCTGCTTCCGGATGCCGAGTCGCTCGCCCCGTTCGAGGTCGGCGCGACCTTCCAGCCGCGCAATGTGCGCGGAGGGAGCGACCTCGGGGGCAATCCGATCGTCGCGACCGCGAACACGGCGAATCCGGAGCTCGCTGCGGAGTTCCTCGCATTCATGTGCGGGAGAGAGACGCAGCTCGACTTCTGCGTGGCATCCAGTCTGCTGCCCACTCGGAAGGATCTTGTCGGCGAGGATGTCCCGTTCGAATCACTCCCAGAGCTCGGCCAGTACTTCGTCGGTCAAGCCTCGACTGTGAAGCCGGAAGACGCGGCGCAATTCTCCTCGCAGAACATGGACGCGATCCGGACGGTGCTGAGCGACCAGCTCGAGCAGGCGTTCATCGGCGGCCAGAGTACGGATGACACGATCGCGAACCTGTCCGACGGCATCGCGCAGGCCACTTCTCGATGACAACCACCGCACCGGTCGTAGAGCGGCCGGCTACGGAAGTCGACGTCGTCCCGCCGGTACCGAGCCCACGTCAGCGTTGGCGGCGGACCGCAGCCGACGCGGTGACCGGCTACTCGTTCCTCGCTCCGAACCTCGTCCTCCTCGGGGTGTTCCTCTTCTTCCCCGTCGTCTGGGCGATCTGGATCAGCCTGCAGGAGACGGACGGGTTCGGTCAGGGCACCTTCGTCGCCTTTGAGAACTACGGACGCCTCCTGAGCGACCCGGTCTTCTGGCAGTCGGCAGGCAACACGATCGTGTTCACGGTGCTCGTCGTGCCGCTCAGCATGGGGATCGGCCTCGCGCTCGCGGTTCTGATGAATTCGGTGCTGCCCGGCAGGGCTCTGTTCCGCACCATCATCGTGCTCCCGATGGTCATCTCCGGCGTCGCGACCGCCCTCATCGGAGTGCTGATCTTCGACCAGAACAACGGCATCTTCAACAAGCTGCTCCGGGCAGCAGGGCTCGGCGAGATCTCCTGGCAATCCGACGGTGCGGCGTCGATGGCGGCAGTGGTGCTCGTGACGCTGTGGTGGCGGATCGGGTTCAACATGCTCATCTACCTGGCGGGTCTGCAGGCGGTCGAGCCGGAACTGTACGAATCCGCTCGGATCGACGGGGCGAACGCGTGGCAGCAATTCCGCTACATCACCTTCCCGATGGTCGGACCGTCCACGTTCTTCCTGCTGATCATGAACGTCATCTACTCGTTCCAGGTGTTCGAGATCGTGTTCGTACTCACCGGCGGCGGGCCGGGACGATCCACGTCGGTACTGGTTACTTACGCCTACGAGAACGGATTCGTCACCCGTGACCAGGGGTATGCCGCTGCGATCGGCATCGTGCTGCTCATCCTCACTCTGGCATTCACCGCAATGCAGTGGCGACTGAGCAGAACTCGCGACCAGGTGGGCTGATCATGACCCGACTAGAACCCACCGACCTCTCCCCGACGTCGGCGGAGGCGCCCGTCCCGATCCGCTCGCCACGACGACGCGCCGCGGGCCAGCGACGGAGCCAGATGCTGCGCCTCACGGTCGCGATCATCAGCTGCGTCATCCTGCTGTTCCCTCTGTACTGGATGATCGTCGTCGCCTTCTCGCCGCGCACCGAGCTGCTGACCCGCGAGCTCCAGCTGTGGCCGCAGGAGTTCACCCTCGGCAACTTCGACACGATCTTCTCCCAGTTCCCGGTGATGACATGGTTCGGCAACTCGGTCGCGATCGCCGTGGTCGTCACCGCGATCACCGTGATCGTGAATCTGCTATCCGGCTACGCCTTCGCGCACCTGAGGTTTCCCGGCAACAACCTCACCTTCCTGCTCACGCTCAGCACGATGATGCTGCCCGTGCAGGTGATCATCGTGTCGCAGTTCGAACTCATCACCCGACTCGGTCTTTATGGCACCTACTGGGCGGTCATCCTTCCCACTGCGGCGACCGCGTTCGGCATCTTCCTGGCGCGGCAGTTCATCATCGGCATCCCGAAGGAGATCATCGAAGCGGCACGGATGGACGGCGCCGGGGGATTCCGCGTCTTCCTGCAGATCGTGCTCCCGCTCTGCAAGCCGCTCATCGCGGTGCTGATCCTGTTGACGTTCCTGTCGACCTGGAACGACTTCGCTTGGCCCCTGATCGCCCTTCAACAGAACGAGCTGTTCACCCTCCCGATCGGGCTCCGCTTCCTGCAGGGCGCGTTCGGGTCGGACTACGGCGCGATCATGGCGTTCGCGCTCATCTCCGTTCTGCCGATGATCGCGCTGTTCCTCATCTTTCAGCGCTACTTCGTGCAGGGGTTCGCGCGCAGCGGCATCCGCTGACCCGGGCCGCGTGCGCCTTCCCCGAACCTGAAAGCGAGACCCCATGAGTGATTCGACGATCGTCCGGCTCCGACATACCGGCATCTACTCGCTGATCGCGAGTGCGTCCCTGGCGGCCGAGGCCTCCTTCGTCGGAATGCCGCGCACGGCCGAGGAGGGCGGAGCGCTCGTCGTCGATCTGGCGTTCCCGATGGACGGGTCGTGGGAGACGGTCGGGGTACGGGTCACGCAGGATCACCGACACGAGGTCCGAGCGCGGATCGTTGGTGTTCACACGGGCGGCGACGCCCACGAGCTGGCGCCCGAGCGGATCCGCGACGAGGTCGAACGCATTCTCGCCCTCGATCACGACGGCGCCGCGTTCGCTCGACTCGGCGAGGGGGACCGAGTCGTCGGCGAACTGCAGACCCGGTTCGCCGGCGTTCGGCCGGTGCTCTATCCGAGCCCTTACGAAGCCGCGGCGCGCGCGATCATCATGCATCGCATCTCTCGGCGACAGGCCGCAGCGGTCACCGATCGGATCTCGCACGAGTATGGGGACGCGGTCGACTTCGGCGATCACGTCGTGCACGCGTTCCCTGCACCGCATCGCCTTGCCGAGCTCACCTTCGTGCGCGGAATCTCGGCCCGCAAGGTCCAGCAGCTGGCCGCGCTCGGCCGGGCCGCGAGCGATAACCGGTTCAACAGGGAGCGACTCCGCGGAATGGATCGCGATGCCGCCGCCACCCACCTGCAACAACTGCCCGGGATCGGCCCGTTCTCGGCCGATCTGATCATGATCCGGGGGATGGGCGATCCCGACGTCTTCCCGCTCACGGAGAAGAGCCTCCACCGCGCGATGGCTGCCGCGTATGACCTCGGCGACGAGCCGGAACTCGAGGCGCTCGAGCGAATCGCGGATCGATGGCGGCCATTTCGAAGCTGGGTGGGCCTGCTGTTTCGTCACCTCGTGGAATAGTCGCGCCGACTCTAACGAGACAGTGTTATCATGATCATGTTATCGATGGAAGGTTTCGATCATGATCGTAGTTACCGGAGCCACTGGACAATTGGGTTCAGCGGTCGTCGAGCACCTGTTGACCCGACTTCCCGCAGACGAGATCGCGGTGAGCGTTCGCGAGCCGGGGCGGCTCCAGAGTCTCAAGGAGCGAGGCGTTCAGGTTCGTCGAGGTGACTTCGATGAGGAAGAAACTCTGGTCGAGTCATTCAGAGGAGCATCGAAGGTCCTGGTGGTTTCAGTCCCTCGCCGCGGAGAGGAAGCCTTGCGTGCGCATCGGACGGCTATCGACTCTGCGCAGCGCGCCGGTGTGGGTCGGATCCTCTACACAAGCCACGTGGGCTCAGACTTGCTGTCCGCCTTTCCTCCTACTGTCGGTCACGCCAAGACCGAGCAGATGCTGCTCGAGTCCGGCGTTCCCTTCACGGCCCTCCGCAACGGCTTCTATACAGACACTCCGGTGCAGCAGTTACGCGGTGCCCTAGCCGTCGGCGAGTTGCGGGCGCCCGCGGATGGGCCGGTGAGCTGGACCACTCGAGAAGACCTTGCCGAGGCCATTGCGGCCCTGCTGGTG
>CAXTLO010000072.1:0-11466 GCA_964244965.1 uncultured Marisediminicola sp. | reverse complement strand
ATCCAGGGCGGCGACCCGCTCGGGCAGGGCATCGGCGGCCCCGGCTACCAGTTCGACGACGAGATCCACCCGGAGCTCGACTTCACCAAGCCGTACATCCTCGCCATGGCCAACGCGGGAAAGCAGGCCGGGCGCGGCACCAACGGGTCGCAGTTCTTCATCACGACGGTGCCGACCACCTGGCTGCAGGGTAAGCACACGATATTCGGCGAGGTGGCGGACGAGGACTCCCGCGACGTCGTGAAGAAGATCGAGGCCGTCGACAAGGATGGTCGCGACCGTCCCAAGCAGGACGTCGTCATCGAGAGCGTCACCATCGACGAGGTCTGACCGACGGTGACTAAGTGACAGACGGTCCCACGGTCAGTGGTCCTCGTGCGGATGTGGATCACTGCTACCGGCATCCGGACCGGCAGAGCTTCATCCTCTGCCAGCGGTGCGGACGCACGATCTGCCCGGAGTGCCAGACCCCGGCGGCAGTCGGGTTCCACTGCCCGGAATGCATCAGGGAAGGGCGAGCGTCTGTTCCAAACCGGAGCGCGAACCCCGCGCGAGTCGTGCGTCGACTCACCGCCGGCGACGCTCCGGTAGTCACCTATTCGATCATCGGCATCACCACGCTGGTCTGGGTGGCGCAGCTCCTCACGAGCGGTCTGGTCGGGAACCTGCTCGCGTACTTCCCCGTGCTCACGCGCCTCGAGCCGTGGACCATGGTTACCGCGATCTTCGCGCATAGCGAGTCGAGCCCGCTCCACTTGCTTTTCAACATGTTCTCGCTGTGGATTTTCGGTCGCATCCTCGAACCCATGCTGGGCCGGGGCAGGTTCCTCGCGCTCTACCTGATCAGCGGATTCGGCGGATCGGTGGCCGTGCTGCTCCTGGATCCCACCGGCGGAGTGATCGGCGCATCCGGTGCCGTCTTCGGGCTCATGGGCGCGATCCTCGCGATTCAGCGGGGCCTCGGCGGCAACAGCACGCAGCTTCTCGTGATCATCGCGCTCAACCTGTCGATCGGGTTCTTCGTGCCCGGCGTCTCATGGCAGGCGCACGTCGGCGGTGTCGTCACGGGGCTCGCGATCGGTTTCGTGATCGCGCGGACCCGCGGCGTCCGCCAGCGTGGCACCCAACGGCTGTTACTCGCCGCCGTCGCCGCAGCGCTGGTCGCCATCACCGTCGTCGGCGTCGTCATCCTGCTTTAGCGCCAGGAGCACGGCGCGCGCCCTTAGTTATCCACAGCCGTATCCACAGTGGGGATGATTACAGCCGTGTAATTGTCGGCCTATTGGGGGACGCTTCCCAGCAGTTTCCCACCCGTTCCGGTCCGGTCAGCGCCAGCGGGTGGTCATGAGGAATCCGAGGAACAGGATCCCGAAGCCGACGATGATGTTCCCGTCGCCGAGTTCGGCGATCGGGAGTGTTGTGCTGCTGACGTAGTAGACGATGATCCAGACGAGTCCGAGGAGCATCAGGCCGAACATGATCGGCTTGAACCACACGGGGTTGGGCGCGTCATCGCCCCCACGTCGTTCGGGAAGAGCCTCATCGCCCGTGTTGGCGAGGGACTTGGATCGCTCGTTGGATCTGGCCATTCGGGAAGTGTACCGCGCGCGCCCTATCGGGGCTCCCGCCGCGGTCCGTTGCGGCCGATCGAGCATCGAGACGTGCCGTCTACACTCGATGGGATGACCACGCCCGAGCCCGAGGCCGCCAAGGTCGCGGCGGTCGTACACCGCGCACCGGCGCGCCGGTTCAGTGTGATCGGGGTTATCGGCGAGCTCCTCATCACAGCCGGGGTGTTCGTTTTCCTCTTCCTCGGCTGGCAGCTCTGGCTCAACGACCTCGTCGTCGGGGCGGAGCAGAATTCCGAGGCGCTCGACTTCGGGCGTGAACTCGGGATCACGGCGGCTCCCCCCACTGAAACGGAGCCGACCGAGCCGGCGGGCAACGGCGAGCCGGTGATCACAGCGGCCGCCGAGAGCGGCGCGCGCTTCGCCAACATTTATGTTCCGAGATTCGGCGCCGACTACGTGCGCACTGTGGCCGAGGGAGAGGGCGACCTGCTGCTGCGCACGAACATCGGTCACTACCCTGACACGCAGATGCCGGGAGAGGTGGGCAACTTCGCTGTCGCCGCGCACCGGACGACCTGGGGCGCACCATTCAACAAGATCGCCGACCTCAGAGTGGGCGACCGGATCTACGTGCAGACCGCAGACGGCTGGTACACCTACACCTTCCGGTCGATGGAGTACGTCGTTCCGGAAGGCGTCGAGGTGCTCGAGCCCGTACCGCAGCAGCCTGACGTGCCCGCGACCGGACGCATCATGACGATGACCAGCTGCAATCCGATCAACTCCGCGGCCGAGCGGATTATCGCCTACAGCGTGTACGACTCCTGGCAGCCGGCATCCGCGGGGCCGCCGGCCGAGATCGCCGCCCTCGTGCAGAGCGTGATCTGATGTATGGCGCGCTGTGGAGGGTGTTGCCCGGCCCGGTCTGGGTGAGGGTGTTCCTCGTGCTGGTACTGATCGCCGCGGTGCTGGCGCTCTGCGTCTACGTGGTATTCCCCTGGCTCAACACCTTCGTCAACACCACAGAGGTTACGGTGGAGCGGTGACCCGCGTCCTCGTCATCGACAACTACGACAGCTTCGTCTACACGCTCAACGGTTACCTGCAGCAGCTCGGAGCGGAGACCGAGGTGGTGCGCAATGATGCGTTCACGGCGGAAGCAGCGCCTGCCGTCATGTCGGATTACGACGCCGTGCTGATCTCCCCCGGCCCGGGCACCCCGGCCGCCGCGGGGGTGTCGGTGCCGGTCGTGACCGCCGCGGTGAGATCGGGTCAGCCGCTGCTCGGCGTATGCCTCGGACACCAGGCGATCGCCGAGGCGATGGGAGCCACGGTCACTCACGCGGACGAGCTGATGCACGGTAAGACATCGAGCATCGAGCACGACGGCAGCGCCTTCTACGACCGCGTGCCAGATCCGTTCACCGCCACCCGCTACCACTCGCTCGCCGTCGTCGACGAAACCGTCCCCGACGAGCTCATCGTCACCTCGCGCACCCGCGGTGGAGTGATCATGGGATTACGGCACGAGAGCGCGCCGGTGTACGGCGTTCAGTTCCATCCGGAGTCGGTTCTCACCGAGGGTGGTTACCTGATGCTCGCGAACTGGCTGGACGTCGCCGGCCTGCCCACGGCGAAGGCCGCGGCAACGGGGCTCAGCCCTCTGCTCATCTCCCACTGACTCATCTTCCACTGAGTCATCTTCCATCGGAGCGGGGTATCAGCCGCCGGCGCAGTAGGTGAGCACGATCTCCGACTGCTGCGGCTGGGGTCCCTCGGGCAGCGACTGACCCTGCACATTGCCCCCCGGGCATCCGTTGTCCGGAGCGAGCGAGACCGTGAGCTGCAGGTCGGAGAGCAGAGTGGATGCGGTGGCGAACGGTTGCCCGACGACCGACGGCACCTCGATCTGACCGTTGCTGACCACGAGATCGACAGTGTCGCCTTCGCGCACCTGGGCGGCCGATTCCGGATCGCTCGAGATGACGACACCGGCGGCGATGTTCGGCGAGTACTCCGGGGTGGTGCGCCCGTAGATCAGCCCCGCCGCGGCGATGGCCTCGATCGCAGCTGTCTCGCCAATGCCTTCGATGCGGGGAACCTCCGTGGGATTCCGCCCGACGGAGTAGTACATGCGCACCGTCTGCTCGGGGGCGACGCGCTGCCCGGCTGGAGGGTCGGTGCGGATGACCTGTCCGTCGGGAACCGTCTCGCTCGGTTCACCCACGGGAACGACGATGAGATCCTGACCGGTGAGCGTCGCTTCGGCATCTTCTTGCAGCGCCCCGACTACGTTGGGCACCTCGACTGAGAGGCCGTCGGCCAGCGGCGACTGACCGGCTGGGAGGTTGACCACCCAGATCACCACGGCGATCAGGATCGCGCCCATGAGGAGCACTCCGGCCCAGATCCACGCGACTGGGGGGCGGGATTGCGTGCGGACGATGCGTTCGTCGTCCTCGCTCGAGAGCTGCCGGAGCGCGGCATCGGAGCTGGATGGGACGCTCGCGGGGCCACCGAAGAGCGTCGAGCTGAAGTCGGCCGCGGGGGTGCGGTGCACCGGTACTTCACCTGCGGCGGCGGTCTCGACGTCGTCGCGGAATTCCGCGGCGGTCTGGAAGCGGGCTCCCTTGTCTTTGTTGAGCGAGTGCAGCACGACGGCGTCGAGTGCCGGCGAGACGCGCGGGTTGATGCTCGAGGGCGCCACGGCCGCCTCGCTGATGTGCTGGTACGCGACGGCGGCCGCGCGCTCGCCGCGAAACGGTGCGCGGCCGGTGAGGAGCTCGAAGAGGATGACTCCCGTGGAATACAGGTCGGTGCGGGCGTCGACAGTCTCGCCCCGTGCCTGCTCGGGCGAGAAATACTGGGCGGTCCCGAGTACCGCGCCGGTCTCGGCGACCGTGGCTGAATTGTCGGACACGGCGCGGGCGATGCCGAAATCCATCACCTTCACCCGCCCGTTCTGGGTGATCATCACGTTGCCCGGCTTGATGTCCCGGTGCACGAGGAGGGCACGGTGGCTGTACTCGAGCGCCGTGAGCACCTGCGCGATGATGCGCACGGCCTCCTTCGGCTCCAGCGGTCCATCGGAGATGACGTCTCTGAGCAGACGGCCGTCGACGTACTCCATCACGATGTAGGGCACTTGGCGCTGAACGCCGTCGGCTCCCGCGACGGTCTCCTCGCCCGCGTCGAAGACCCGCACGATGGTCGGGTGCGCCATGCGCGCTGCCTTCTGGGCTTCCTCGCGGAACAGCGAGCGGAAGTGCGGATCCACCGCGAGCGACGGCTTCAGCAGCTTGATCGCCACACGCCGCCCGAGGCGGGTGTCCATGCCGATGTGCACGTCGGCCATCCCGCCGCGCCCGATCAGGTCCCCGACCTGGTACCTGCTCGCGAGCAGACGTGAGGTCTCGGTCACAGGTGGATCTCCTGGGCGGGGGATTCGGGCATCCGCCAGTCTACCGGGGGCGGTTTCGGCCATCAGTCGGCGGACGCGTAGTCGATGACGAGCGGGTCGGACGGGGCTGATTGGATGCCTGAGCACTCCGCGAGGTAGCTGACCGTGGTCTGTCCCGCCTCGCCTGCGCCGAGGGTCACCTCGAAGGAGGTCGTCGACGGCGGTGCCGGATTGGGCAGGGTCGTCGTGCCGTTGCCCACGGTGACCCTGATGGCGGTAAGCGAGGTGCTCGGCGGGCATCCGCTGTAGGCGGGGATCTGCACGTCGACGGTGGCGGCGGGTTCGAACGGCGGGGTGCCCGAGACCGTCGGTGCACCCGGCTTCCCCGGAGCCGGTCGTGCGGTGAAGATGGTGAGCGTAACGGTCTGCCCCTCGCGAAGATTGCCGCGCGGGCTGATCGCCTGTACGGTGCCCTCTTGACCGTCTTCGGTCGCGGGGCTGCCGTCGACTCTCGTCACGAGCAGCCCGAGAGCCTCGAGCCGCCCCGTCGCATCCGCTTCGGTGAGCCCGAGGAACTCCTCCTCCTCGATCGGGATGACGTCGCTCTCGGTCGGACTCGGCGACGGTGTGACCGTCGGTGACGGAGACGGTGTGACGGTCGGTGACGGCGATGCAGAGGACTCGGTGGGTGTCGGATCACCGCCCCGCGTTGCCGCGACGAAGATGAGGATGCCGACGACGGCCAGGGCGATGATGCCCAGCACGATGAGCGGCCAGGTCCACGGGTTGCGGGTCTTCTCCTCTTCCTCCGGCGGGAGAGGCGCGGCGACGGCGGTCGATGCCTGGGTGGAGGAGAGCAACTGCGTGGCCTGGGTGGGAGCGGCGGATCCGTACGCGGGAAGACCGCCGGTCGCGCCGACTCCTCCGCCGATGATGGCGGGGACGGATGCGGCCGCTCCGGGCACGTCGCCGCGGCGAAGCGCCTGTGCGGCGCGCGCGAGGTGAGCTGCGGTGGCAGGCCGATCGGCGGGCTTCTTGGCGATGCACGAGTAGACGAGGTTGCGCACCGGCTCAGACACCGTCACGGGGAGGTCGGGGGCCTGCTCGTTGATCTGCGCCATGGCGATCGCGACCTGCGATTCGCCGGTGAACGGACGACGCCCGGCCAGCGCCTCGTAAGCGACTATTCCGAGCGAGTAGATGTCGGTCGTCGGTGATGCGGAGTGCCCGCTGGCCTGCTCGGGAGACAGGTACTGCACCGTGCCCATCACCTGACCCGTCGCGGTCAGCGGCACTTGATCGGCGATGCGCGCGATCCCGAAGTCGGTGATCTTCACCCGGCCCTCGGGGGTGATCAGCAGGTTGCCCGGTTTGATGTCACGATGCACGAGACCGGCAGAGTGCGCCGCGTGCAGCGCCGAGGCGGTCTGCGCGACGATGTCGAGCACCCGATCCGACGAGAGGGTGCGCTCGCGCTCGAGGATGGTGGAGAGGGCCTCGCCGGGCACCAGCTCCATGACCAGGAAGGCGCTGCCATCCTCTTCACCGTAGTCGAAGACGTTCGCGATGCCCTCGTGGTTGACCAGCGCCGCGTGCCTGGCCTCGGCGCGGAACCGCTCGAGGAAGCCGGGGTCGCCGAGGTATTCGTCTTTGAGGATCTTGATAGCGACGACGCGCCCGATCACGAGGTCCGTCGCCTCCCACACCTCGCCCATGCCGCCGATCGCGACTCTGCTGGTGAGTTGGTATCGCCCACCGAAGGTGAGCCCGCTCGTGGGCCTCATCTGCTCAGTACCGCCTCTACGACTCTCTTCGCAATCGGCGCTGCTACCGAATTGCCGAAACCTTCCCCGTTCTCGACGACCACCGCGATGGCGATCTCGGGGTCCGCTGCCGGGGCGAATCCGGTGAACCAGAGGGTGTCGGGGCGCCCTCCGCCGTTCTGCGCTGTGCCGGTCTTGCCGGCCACATCGACCCCGCTTATTCTTGCATTGTCGGCCGCTCCGCTCGCGACGTTGGCCACCATCAGACCGTTCATGATGCTTGCCGTGTCCGTGCTGATCGATTGCTCGAGTGAGGTCTCCTCGAACTCCTCGATGGGGATCAGATCGGGGGCGGTGATCGACTCGACCAGCGTCGGTTCCATCAACTCGCCGCCGTTCGCGATCGCAGCAGTGACCATCGCCACCTGCAGCGGAGTGACCCGCACCTCGTCTTGACCGAACGACGACAGCATCAACCGAGCGGTGTCGGTGTTGCGCGGGTACACGCTCGGGGTGACCGGCTGGGGCACCCCCAGCTCGCGCTCGAACCCGAAGCGTTCCGCGTAATCACCGATCAGGTCGGCTCCGAGTTCCGCACCGAGCTGAGCGAAGGGGATGTTGCAGCTGAGCCTGAGCGCGTTGGCCAGGGTCACGGTCGGGGTGCCGCCGCAATTCCCGCCTTCGGCGTTGGTGATCACGGTGCTGGATCCGGGCAGCTGCAGCGTCGGCGGGTTCGGGAACTCGCTCTCGGCGGTGTACTGCCCGCTGTCGATGGCGGCCGCCGCGATCAAGAGCTTGAACACCGACCCCGGAGCGTAGAGGTCGCCGCCGATCGCGCGATTGAGAAGCGGACGACCCGAGTCGTCGATCAGCGCGTTGTACGACGCGATCACCTGATCGATGTCATGCGAGGCGAGCACGTTGGGGTCATAGGCCGGCTTGGAGACCATGGCGAGGATGCGTCCGGTTGCGGGCTCGATTGCGACGACCGATCCGTTGTAGTCACCCAGGGCGTCCCAGGCGGCCTGCTGCACGATCGGGTCGGTCGCCAGTTCCACCGATGCGCCCTGCGGTTCGCGGCCGGTGAAGATCGCGTTCACCTGATCGAAGAACTGGTTGTTCGCGGTGCCGCTCAGGTAATCGTTGAGCGCCCCCTCGATGCCGGAGTCGCCCTGGTTGAGCGTGTAGTAGCCGGTGATGGCCGAGTACACATCCGGTTGGGCGTAGCGGCGCTGGAACATGTATTCGTCGTCCACGGGAACCGAGTCGGCGACCGCGGTACCGTCGACCAGGATCGGGCCGCGCTGGGCGGAGTAGCTCTCGTAGATGACGCGGGTGTTGCGGCCGTCGGCGCGCAGGTTGTCGGCCTCGACCACCCCGATGAGGGTGCTCGAGATGAACAGCGCGACGAACATGAGCAGCACGACCGCGGTGATGCGGCGTAGTTCCTTGATCACCGAATGGCCCTCGCAATCTCGATCATGCGCCACTGCCCGCAGTGACGGCGCGACCCGACGCGAGCTGACCGCGCGCCGAGTCGTCCACGACGAGCCGGGGCTGGTTGCGCACCGTGTCGGACAGGCGCAGCAGGAGCGCGGCGATGATCCAGTTCGCCACCAGGGAGGAGCCCCCGGCGGCCATGAACGGGGTGGTCAAGCCGGTCAGCGGGATGACCCTGGTGATACCGCCGATGACGATGAAGACCTGCAGCGCAATGACGAACGCGAGCCCCACGCCGAGCAGGCGGCCGAAGTCATCCTGACCGGCGAACCCGATGCGGAACCCTCGGGACACGAAGAGCAGGAACAGGCACAACAGCGCGAACAGTCCGGCGAGGCCGAGTTCCTCACCGAGGCTCGCCACGATGAAGTCGCTCTCGGCGAGCGGAACCAGTTCGGGGGTGCCCTGCCCGAGACCCGATCCGATCAGGCCGCCATTGGCCATGCCGAAGATGCCCTGCACCAGCTGGTAGCTCCCGCCCGCACGCTCGTAGACGTCGGTGCTGAAGGCGTCGAGCCAGCCGTTGAACCGGTTGTTGACGTACCCGAGCAGCTGACTCGCCGCGACCGCCCCGCCGATGAAGAGGGCGAGGCCGAGGAGGATCCAGCTCAGCCGACCGGTGGCGACGTAGATCATCACCAGGAACAACCCGAAGTACAGCAGCGACGTACCGAGGTCGCGCTGGAACACCAGCACCCCCATCGCCGCGACCCAGATGACGAGGATCGGTCCGAGGTCGCGGACCCTGGGGAAGCGCAGCCCGAGGAACTTCTTGCCCACGAGCGAGAGGCTGTCCCGAGCAGTGACGAGGTACCCGGCGAAGAACACCGCGAGGGCGATCTTCGCGAGCTCGCCGGGCTGGAACGACAGCGGCACGCTGCCGTCCGGTCGTTGCGGGCCGATTCCGATCCACACCTGGGAGCCGTTGATCTCCCTGCCGATGCCGGGCACCAGCGGCAGCAGCAGGAGGGCGATGCCGAGGAACATCGCGATGTAGCGGTAGCGCTGCAGCACGCGGTGGTTGCGGATGACCACCAGCACGGTCAGTGCGGCAACGATCGCGATGGCCGCCCAGGCGATCTGCCGGATACCCGCCGCTTCCCAGCCCTCGCGACCATCCGCCACGTCGATCCGGTAGATCATCGCGATACCGATGCCGTTGAGCACCGTCGCGATCGGCAGGATGAAGGGGTCGGCCTGCGACGCCACCACACGGAGTGCGAGGTGCATCACCAGCACGAGGGCGTCGAGCACGAGCACGTAGGTGAAGATCTGCGAGTCGACGGTGCCGAGGGCGCCGAGTTGCACCAGCACGATCGCCCCGGCATTGATGGCGAACGCGAACAGCAGCATCAGCAGCTCGAGGTTGCGCATCCGCGCCGGCGTGCGCAGGCGCACCTTGATGGTCTCGGTGATCGATGTGCGGGGTGCGGAGGCGTCAGTCATCGAGCGCATCCAGTCGGTCGATGATTGCCATCGCATCGTCGAGGGACCCCGCGTTGATCGTCTTCTCGACCTGCTCGCGCGTGTAGGTCGGGAGTCCGTCGAGGGTGACGCTGGTCTGCTGGTAGATGCTCGAGAGCGCGATCGGGCCGAGGTCGGCCTGCACACCCCGGTAGATGGCGACGGTACCGTCGTCGGCGCCGACGAAGTAGTGGGTCTGCGTCCACTGGTAGGCGAGGATGACTCCCACCACGACGGCGATCGCCCCGAGCGCGATGGCGATCAGCCAGGCGATCCGGCGATTGCGAGCGCGCCGGCGGTCTTCGAGGATGAGCTCGTCGAGGTACTCCTCCGACTCCGGCTCAAAGTGCGCGTCCTCTGGGGGCGACGGGCGCAGCGGGTGCAGGAGCAGGGTGGGCAGGCGGATGGGGCGCCGCTCCTGTTCGGCGTCGAACGAGAGCGGGGCAGCGGCGGACCCGACGATCGTCGGGGTGGGAGCTGCGGAATCATCCGTCTCGTCGACGCCGACGATCACCACGGTGACGTTATCGGGGGCGCCCTGGTCGAGGCTCTCCTTGATCAAGCGCTCGGCCGCCGCATTCGCGTCGGACACAGTATCGAGGACCGCCTTGATCCGGTCGTCGCTGACGTAGCTGGAGAGGCCGTCGCTGCACAGCAGCCAACGGTCGCCCGCCTCGGTGTCGATGACGGTGGTATCGATCTCTGGCGCGGCGTCGACGTCACCGAGAACACGCATCAACACGGAGCGTCGGGGGTGCACCGCTGCTTCCTCGGGTGTGATGCGCCCGGAGTCGACAAGGCGCTGCACGAAGGTGTGATCGGCGGTGATCTGCTCGAGTTCGCCGTCGCGGTAGAGGTAGATACGAGAGTCGCCGATGTGAGCGAGCGCGATCTTGCCGCCGACCCTGAGGATGGCGCTGACCGTCGTCCCCATCCCGGTAAGTTCCTGATGCTCGAACACCGTCTCCGCGATGGCCGTGTTGGCGGCGAGCAGGGCGGACTTGAGGGCGAACTCCGCGTCGTGGGCGGAGTTGTAGCCGTGGTCGGTGTCGATGATGCGCTTGATCGCCATCGCCGACGCCACGTCGCCACCGGCGTGGCCGCCCATGCCGTCAGCCACCACGAAGAGCGAACGTCCGGCGTACGCGGAGTCCTGGTTGTTGGCGCGGATCTTCCCGACGTGGGAGGCGGCCGCGCTCCTGCCCGCTGTGGCCACCGGGCTACCTCCGTAGTTCGAAACTGGTCGAACCGATCTTCACGGGCGTGTTGAGGGGGATCTGCGTGGGCACGACGACGCGCACCCCGTCGACGTAGGTGCCGTTGGTCGAGTCGAGATCCTGGATGACCCACGAGTCATTGAGCAGCATCAGTCGAGCATGATGTGTGGAGGTGTAGTCGTCGCGGATGACCAGACCACTCTCACCCGAGCGCCCGATGGTCAGCGGTTGGTTCCCGAGGGGTAGTTCGATGCCCTCCTTGGCGCCGCTGGTGATCACGAGGCGAGACGCCGACGACGCCGTCGCGGCCGGCGCGGTGCTGTGCGGAAGCGCGTTGGCCGGGCTCGGACGCTGCACGGGAGCCACCGATGGCGCCGGAGGGGAGATGGGTGAGGAGGGGAATGGAGCGGCGGCCGCGACATCCGGTGCCGCCTGACGCCGCACCCGCTGGCCGAAGAGGTCGGTGCGCAGGGCGTAGACGACCGCGAACACGAAGGCCCACAGCACCAGCAGGAACGCCAGCCTGAGGATGAGGAGCGTGAGCTCGCTCA
>CAXTLO010000071.1:0-11559 GCA_964244965.1 uncultured Marisediminicola sp. | reverse complement strand
CGGCGGATGCGGCGGCCGGAAGCACCTCGTCGAGCGGCTTGAGCCGGAACGCGTTGAAGATGATCTGCACCGACGCCACACCGGGGTGCGCGATCGCGGTGAGTGCCTCGGCGGCGGTCTCCACGCTCACCCCGTACGCGGCGATCACGTTCTCCGAGACGAGTGCGTCGAGCGCCTCGTAGACGGACTCGGTGGAGAACACCGACGTCGGCGGGCAGTGCAGCTGCACGAGGTCGAGCGTCTCCACGCCGAGGTTGCGACGGGAGCGGTCGGTCCACTCGCGGAACCGGTTCAAGGTGAAGTTCGCCGGATCCTGCGCCTCACGCCGGCCCATCTTCGTAGCGACCGTGATGCCGTGACCGGGGTTGCCCGCCAGATACTCTCCGATGAAGCTCTCGCTGCGTCCGTCGCCGTAGACATCGGCGGTATCGAACATGGTGACGCCGGAGTCGACGGCGGCGTCGAGGATGGCGCGCGCGTCATCCGCCCGCACCTCGCCCCAGTCGGCGCCGAGCTGCCAGGTGCCGAGGCCGATGACGGAGACGGTGCGGCCGGTACGGCCGAGGGTGCGAGTGTCCATCCCGCCAGCGTAAGCGCTCGGCTCGCACCCCGGATCAGGAGCTCTGCGCGCTCACCAGCCGCGCGTACCGTCCGTCGAGCGCGATCAGCTCGTCATGGGAACCGACCTCGATGATGCTCCCGTGATCGAGCACGACGATGCGGTTCGCGGAGCGGATGGTGGAGAGGCGGTGCGCCACGACGAGGGTCGTCCGGCCGCCCATCAGGCGGTGCAGTGCATCTTGCACGAGTCGCTCGGACTCGCTGTCGAGCGCGGAGGTCGCCTCGTCGAGGATGAGGATCCGGGGGTTCCGAACGAGGGCCCGCGCGATCGCGAAGCGCTGCCGCTGCCCACCCGACAACCGGGCGCCGCGCTCCCCGACGACGGTGTCCCATCCGTTGGCCATCTCATCGACGATGGATGTCGCATTCGCATCGTCGAGTGCCCGGCGCACCCTCTCGTCGGTCGCGCCCACCAGTCCGTAGGCGATGTTGTCACGCACCGACCCCTCGAAGAGCACTGACTCCTGAGGCACCACCGACACGAACTTGCGAAACGCGCGCATGTCGAGTTCGTTCATCTCCCGACCGTCGAAGATGACGCGGCCATGGGTCGGCCGGAGGAAGCCGAGCAGCAGGTTGAGCAGGGTCGACTTGCCCGAGCCGGATGGACCGACGAAGGCCACCGTCTCACCGGCGCGGATGTGCAGGGAGATATGTGACAGCGCAGGACGGTCGCTGCCGTCGGGGTGTTCGAAGCTGACGTCGTCCATGCGGATGTCTCCGCTCACGTCGTCGACCTCGATTCCGCCCTGGTTGCGCTCCACGTCCGGCTCCTGCAGCACCTCGCAGATCGACTTCACCGATTCCCGCCCGCGCGTGATCACCGGGGCGAGCGAGAACAGGGCGATGATGCTGCCGGTGAGGATGGTGAAGTACGTGCTGAGGAGCACCACCTCGCCGGCGGTGATGGGGATGACGCCGGAGATCGACGCGAACGCGGCGCCGACCAGGCAGAACAGCCCCAGCGACTGGTAGGAGATCCAACTCAGCGCGCCGAACGACCCGTTCAGGCGGTCGAGGGCGAGGCCGGCGTCTCGCACGCCCTCGGCACTGGTGCCCACCCGACCGGCGGCGACGGACTCCAGTCCGTGCGCGCGGGTGATCGGCATGAGCGTGGCCATCTCGCCCACGCGCGCCGAGAGGTCCTCGACGGTATGACGGAAGTGTTCGTTACGCGCGTTGGAGCGGCGACGAAGTCCGCGCACGAGCAGCGCCGCGACGGGAACGGTCAGGGCGAACACGGGAACGAACTCTGGCACCCGCACAGCGGTGACGACGATCGCTCCGGACAGCACGAACAGTGCCGAGAGCCCGGTATTGGCTGTCTGCTGCATCATGAGCTCGACGTTCTCGACGTCGCGCACGAGCTTGGTCTGCAGGATCGACGAACTCGCCCGCGCGTGATATCCGATCGACAGCTGCTGCAGGTGCTGGGTGAGGCGGTTCCGGATGTCGACGGCGAGCTGCCGCACGCTGCCCATGTAGAGCCTCACGAACAGGATGTTCGTCGGGAAGTTCTGCGTCAGCATCGCCAGCCCCAGCAACAGGAGCACCACGAGCCGAGCGGGATCCCCGCGCTGCACGACCACGTCGATCACCGCCGAGATGATGACGGGCATCACCCACTGCGGCGAGTCCTTGATCCCGAACACGATCGTCGACAGCAGGATCCGCCCGCGGAAGGGCGCGAGCCATGCGGCGAGTGACCGCATCGGTCGAGACGCGTCGGTCGGGAGGTCGGCCAGGCGCGGACGGTTCCGGCGGAACATGAGACCCTTCCTGGGACAGTGGGGTGCGTCGGACGGTCGGGTGCGTCCGACCGTCGGGTGCATCCGAGCGGACAGGCGAGCCACAGGGTCTGGCATCATCACGGGGATGTCAACGCTGACACGCAGTCCCAGTCTACCGCCGACGGGGTCGCTTCATCAGTCCCCTGGGCAGGCGGGCGTACGCCCGAAAGATCGGAAACGTTGGGTGGTGACACTGCCGGCTCGCTCCTACCGTGGCGGTATGAGGCGCACATCGAAGTCCACGGCACTGACCACTACCGCACTGATCTCTCTCGGAACGGCGGGCGTACTGCTCCTCGCCGGATGCACCGGTGGGAGCCTCGGCGGTTCGAGTAGCGACGATCCGATGGGGGCGAGCGGATACAGCGATCAGACGGAACTGCCCGCGACCCCGCTCGAGGAGTCGTCGCTCCCTCAGGATGCGACCACGGAGGCGGACTCCGGGATGAATCCGGCTGCCGGCGCCGACGGCTCGCGCCCGAGGCAGCTGGTATCGCAGGGGTCGATCACGATCACGACGGAGGACCCGATCGAGGCGGCGGATGACGCGGTCGGGATCGTCGAGGGAGACGGCGGGCGCGTCGACAGCCGCAACGAAGATCCCGGCGGCGAGGGCGACGGCGATACCGCCCGGGCGGACCTCGTCGTCCGCATCCCCTCCGCGCAGCTGACGCAGTCCCTCGACCGGATCAAAGCTCTCGGCGAGGTCGAGGCGGTGCAGTTGGGTGGAAGCGACGTCACCGCGCAGTCCGAAGATCTCGACGCGCGCATCCTCGCCCTGAGCACGTCCACCGAGCGCCTGACCGGACTACTGGCATCCGCGAGCACGACGAAAGACCTCCTCGATATCGAGACGACGCTCTCGACCCGGCAGTCGGATTTGGAGAGCCTGCAGGCGCAGCGTCGGGCACTGGTAGACCAGGTGGAGCTCGCGACGATCTCGGTGGCGTTCGGCACCACGGCGACCGCCCCGATCGACACCCCGGACACATTCCTGAGCGGGCTTGCGACCGGGTGGGATTCGCTGGTCGCCTTCACCGGGTCGGTGCTCGTCGCGTTCGGTGTCGCACTGCCGTGGCTGGCGATCGCCGGGGTCGTGATCGGCTTCGTCCTCCTCCTCGCCCGGCGCCGGCGACCGGTCGCGACGGGCAGAATGGATGAGTGATTCAGCAGCGGAACTGGGCGGGCAACATCACCTTCGCGGCGTCGTCGGTCGAGCGGCCGTCATCCGTCGACCAGGTCGGACCCGCGGTGGCGCGGACGGACCGGGTGCGAGTGCTCGGTAGTGCGCACTCCTTCAACCGGATCGCCGATACGACCGGCGCTCAACTGACCACCACCGGGCTACCGGCGCAGGTCGAGATCGACTCCGACGCGGCCACGGTGACGGTGAACGGCGGCGCCCGATACGGCGAGTTCGTGGAGCAGCTGGATGCGGCGGGTTGGGCGCTGCGCAACCTCGCCTCGTTGCCGCATATCTCCGTCGCGGGCGCGGTCGCGACGGGAACGCACGGTTCGGGCGACGCCAATCTGAGCCTGGCGGGCGACGTCGCAGCGCTGGAGGTGGTCATCGCTGATGGGACGACCGTCTCGGCACGCCGTGGAGACCCTGACTTCGACGGGATGGTGGTCGCCCTGGGATGCCTGGGCGTCGTGACCCGGATCACGCTCGACCTCGTCCCCGCCTTCGAGGTGCGGCAGGACGTCTTCGAGGGCATGCCGTGGAGCACCTTCCTCGACAACTACGACGCGATCACCGGTAGCGCGTACAGCGTCAGCTGCTTCACCGACTGGAGCGACCGCGGACTCGCGCTGGTGTGGACGAAGTCGCGCACCGACGCCACGGATCCGGCCGTGCTCGAGAGCGAGTTCTTCGGCGCTACGCGTGCCGCGCGTGAGCACCATCCGCTTCCCGACCTCGATGCGTCGAACACCACCCGGCAGCTCGGCGTGCCCGGCCGCTGGTGGAATCGGCTGCCGCATTTCCAGCTCGGCTTCACCCCGAGCCATGGCGAGGAGGTGCAGAGCGAATTCCTCGTGCCGCGGCGGCACGCGGTGGCCGCGATCGAGGCGGTACGCGCGTTCGGGCCGCGGATCACCCCGCACCTGTTCGTCGGCGAGCTCCGCACCGTCGCCGCCGACCAGCTCTGGCTCAGCCCATCACACTCCGAGGACTGCCTCGCTCTGCACTTCACCTGGGCTCCGCACCTGCCCGAGGTGGAGGCGGTCGTCCGCGACATCCAGGCCGCGCTGGCCCCGTTAGGTGCGCGCCCGCACTGGGGCAAGGTCTTCGACACCGGGGCGACGGATGTGGCGGCGCTGTACCCACGGCTCGACGACTTCCGCGCACTAGCATCCCGCTTCGACCCCGACGGCAAGTTCCGCAACGACTTCGTCGACGGGCTCCTGTTCTCGTAGAGGCACGGACCGCCGGTCCGGTAGCTCGATTCAGCTCGGAGTACTGAACCGCAGGTGCCGGCCGAAGCGCACGATGTCGAGGAGGCTGAAACTGCGGTCGCCGAGGCCGACGTCGAGCAACCGGTCGAAGAGGCGGCGGTCGGCACGGCACGCGCGGATGACGGTATCGAGTACGAGACGCGAGTCGATCAACGGGTACAGGGCCGTCATCTGCCGGTGCTGGCGAGAGAACCGGCGGCCCAGGCGCTTCCGGTACACCCGTGCCGCATCATCCGCCCCCTCGACCGCGGCAGATCCCGCCATGGCCCCAGACGCGATCGCACTGTAGATCCCCTCACCGGTGAACGGGTTGATCAGGCTGGCCGCATCCCCGACCAGTAGCACCCGTCCGACCGAGGGTCGCGGCCGTGACACCGTCAAGGGGAGGGTGTGGCCCGCGAGTTCGACCCCGTCGAGGTCGTACTCCGGCAGCAGCGCCCTCATCCGCTCGGTCAACTCCGCCCGCCCGCCAGACATCGCCGCCGACGACATGCCGTAGCCGACATTGGTCACGCCGTCGCTGGTCGGAAACGCCCACGCGTAACAGAGACCGCCCGCGCGCTTGCGGTCCCAGCGGATCTCGAGCTCGTCGGACCCGATCGACGGCGCATATCCGCGCAGAGCCACGGCCATGGCCCGCCCGGTGTTCGACGGCTCGCCGACGAGACGCCGCACCACGGAGTTGCTTCCGTCTGCGCCGATCACGATGGGGGCGGAGTAGCGGTCGTCGACGGTCACGAGGTCGCCGGACTGCACGACGGATGACACCTTCTCCCGCACCAGCTCGGCGCCCGCGTCGACGGCCGCGCGGGCGAGGCGCTCGTCGAATGCAGCACGCGGGATCACGTACCCGGGCGAGGCGGTGACCGCGGCGTTGCTCGCACCGCCGGGAGCAGACAGCCGCACCGTGGGCACGATCTCCTCTGGCCGAACCGCATCCACCCCGAGCGTCCGCAGCTCCGCGACGGCGTGCGGTGCGATCCCGTCGCCGCAGACCTTGTCCCGTCCGAGTGGCGCGCGGTCGAGCATCAGCACGCGAGCACCGCGATCCCGGTTCAACGCGGCGAGGGCGGCGGCGCTCCCGGCGGGACCGGCGCCGACCACGATGAGGTCATGGGTGCGCGTCGGCATGGTGCGACCCTACGTCAGGATGCGCTCCGGCTCCGTCCTCCCGGCGTGCGTAACCGAGGGCGAGCGGCGACACCACGCGCTACGGGGACGGATGAAGCGGCGTGTCGCCGTCCGCCCTCGTGGGTGAACGCCCGCCGCAACCGGCTTCTCGACAAGCTCGACCAGCTGGGCGGATGCCAGCGGTGCTCAGGCCGCCGTTTCGCGGGTGGCCCGCTCCTGATAGTGATCCCGGATGACGGACGCCGCCTCCTTGCCGTACGGGCAGTAGTCGTCATCCCCCGCCGCGTCCTCGATCGGATACAGGTCCGCCGGCCAGTCCCACAGCACGAACCCCTGTACCCAGTCCCGGCGCGAGCACGCGTCGAACGCATCGCGGTACCAGTCCGCCTGAGCCCGCTCCGACGGCGCACCCTGCAGCGTCCAGTCGTTCGGGCGCGCCGGCGATCCCTCGCGGCTCGGGCATCCCGACTCCATGAAGAAGAAGGGCTTCCCCTCGCGCTTCACCACCGCCTCGATCCGGTCGAGCTGCGTGTCCCAGTCACCCATCGGGTAGTACCCGCTCGACGAGATGAGGTCGACGGCGTCCCACCAGGTGACGCGGTCCTCCTGATACTTGTCGCAGTTGTAGGTGATCAGGCCGTCGTAGACACCCCGCACCTCGGCGATGAGCGCACGCCATTCATCCGCGCGCTTGTCGGTCTGCACCATCTCGCAGCCGATGCAGAGCATCTCGCACCCCTCTTCTTGGGCGATGCGGGCGTAGTGCAGCATGAACCGGTTGTAGGACTCGAACCACTGAGCCCAGCTCGGCTCGCCCGGCACCTCCTCGTCGAAGAACCCGATGAAGGCGCGCCAGGTACCGTCGGCGACGTTGACCACAGGCTTTAGACACACCCGGTGCCCGAGTCCCTTCGCGGAGCGGATCGCCCATCGCACCTCGTCGTCGGTGACCGTCGGCTCCGACTCGAAGCGGATCTCGGTCGACTGCGCCGTCGCCTGGAGTGCGCCGAACGAGATGCCGACCCAGTTCACGGCGAGGTCGCTCATCGCCTCCATGGACTCGGTCGCGCTCGGTGTCGCCCAGGTGCCCCGGATGCCGGTCCAGCCCCACGTCATGCCACATATCTGCAGCAACTCCGGTTGCAGCGACTCTGGCTGAAGCGAGCGTGGATCGAGTGCGGTCATCGGCCCGCCACCAACTGGTTGGCGCTGCGGAGGACCGTCGGCGCACCGAGCGTCTCCGCATCGAGCTGCGAATCGGATGCCACGGCGAACGTCGCGCTCTCCCCCGGCAACAGCGTCACGAGCTGCTCGTCGACGGTGGCGGATGGGTCGACCTTGTCGACCAGCAGCGCCACGTCGCGCACGAGATTGCGGGCGGTCACGGTGACCGAGTATCCGCCGTCCACATGCGACACGTCGGTTTCGAGCTGCGGCGCAGCCAGAGTGGAGTCGCGGTACTCGGCGAAGAACCAGAGGCCGCGCACGCCGTTCGACTCCGCAACCAGCAGCTCGCTGGAGGCGTCGTCGGGAGAGGCGAGCTCGGCGGGGACCTCGATGGTCACCGTTCCGCGCGCCGCGACATCCACGTCCACGGTCGAGGCCGCGAGCTCCCCGCCGTCGAAGCCACGCCGGACGAGCGTGACCGACCCGGTCCACCGATCCGAGGTGTCATTGACCACCGCGACGACGAGGCCGTCGCCTCGCGGCTGCACCGTGAGCAGACGGTCGGCGTAGGCATGCTTGATCGCGTGCAGCAGTGGCTTTGCCCTGCCGTCGCCGTCGACCGCGGCCCACGAGGTGACCGGCCAGCAATCGTTCAGCTGCCACACGATGGTGCCCATGTTGAGCGGGCTGAGCGAACGGAAGTGCTCGATCCCCACCTGCACGGCGGTGGCCTGATTGAGTGACATCGCCCAGTGCCAGTCGTCCATGTCGTCGGGCAGCGGGATGTGCGCGACCAGTCCGTCGATGAGCTTGACGTTGCCGTCCATCGCCTTCTGGTGCACCAGCATGCCTGGAGACTCCGGCGTCAGCGGGTTGTCTGAGATGGAACGGGTCATGGTCGACCACGTCGGTGGACCTTGCCAGCCGAATTCGCCCACGAAGCGGGCAGCGGTGTCGCGATAGTGCGGATAGTCCTGCCGGTTCCACAGCTCCCACAGGTGCGTGGAGCCATGCGTCGGATCGTTCGGGTGGCGTTCGGGAGCCCCATCCGACCCCTCCGGAGAGAACGGGCTGCCCGGAGTGTACGGCCGGGTGGGATCGAGTTCTGCGATCAGCGCCGGCAGCAGCTCGAGGTAGTAGCCCAGTCCCCAGCTGCGCCCGCGGAGCCGGTTCTCCCAGCCCCACTCCGTGAAGCCCCAGATGTTCTCGTTGTTGCCGTTCCAGAGCACGAGACTCGGATGCGGCATGAGCCGGGTGATGTTGTCACGCGCTTCGGCTTCGACCTCCGAGCGCATCGGCTCGTCCTCGGAGTACGCGGCGCAGGCGAAGAGGAAGTCCTGCCAGGTGAGGATGCCGCGCTCATCGCATTCGGCGTAGAAGTGGTCGCTCTCGTAGATGCCGCCGCCCCACACCCGCAGCAGGTTGATGTTCGCGCTCTCCGCCTGAGCGATCCGCTCGGCGTACCTCGCGCGATCGACCCGGTGGGGGAACGCGTCATCCGGGATCCAGTTGGCACCCTTGATGAACACCGGAGTGTCATTGATCACGAAAGTGAACGGTGTTCCATGCTCGTCTGGTTCGTGGTCGAGGCGCACGGTGCGGAAACCGACCCGGCCGGCCCACTCGTCGAGCGGGGCGTCCTCGCCCTCGATGATCACGTTGACGTCATACAGAGGCTGCTCCCCGTAGCCGCTGGGCCACCACCGATCGACGCTGTCGAGGTCGACGGTGAGGTCGACGGATGCCTCACCCGCCGGCACCACCACCGTCGCCGTGCTCGTGCCGACGGTCGCCGTGATGGTCACCGGCGCATCATCCGCGCGCTCGAGGTCGACGTGAATCGCGACGGATCCGCGGTCGTGGTCTCCGTCGCGAGTCACCGTCGCGGTCGGGCGCACATCCGCCAGGCGCGCAGTCGACCAGCTCGACAGTGTCACCGGCTTCCAGATGCCGACCGTGGCGGTGTCCAGTCCCCAATCCCAGCCGAAACTGCAGGCCATCTTGCGGATCGAGTTGTACGGATGGAAATTCACGTGGGGGCGGTACCCCTGTTCGAGGCTCGCGCGGTCCGCGTACTTGATCGGCGAGGAGAAAGTGACGACGAGGTCGTTCGTGCCTTCGCGCAACTGGTCGCGCACGTCGAACCGATAGGTGCGGTGCATGTTGACCGTCTCGCCGACTGCGTCGCCGTTGAGCTCGATGCTCGCGATCGTGTCCAATCCTTCGAAGACGAGGTCGGCCCGGTCGTGGCCGTCGGTGCTCCACTCGAAGGAGGTCGTGTACTGCCAGTCGCAGGACCCTACCCAGGCCACCAGACGCTCGTGGTCGTCGAGATACGGGTCGACGATGAGACCGGCGGCCATCAGATCGGTGTGGATGCTGCCAGGGACGGTCGCAGGGATCAGGGTTCCCTGCACGTTCTCCGGCGCGACTCCGGCGACCACTTCCGCGGTCCATCCGTCGGCGAGTTCCCGATCGACGCGGATACTCGTGCCCGTGCTGGTGCTGGTCAAAGTCACTTCGTGGCTCCCTGGGTGAATCCGTTGTAGATGTAGCGCTGCAGGACGAGAAAGATGATGAGCGAGGGGATGATCACGAGCACGGATGCGGCGGAGATGATCTCCCACTGCGCTCCGAACGGACCCATGAACTTGAACAGCGCCGTCGAGATCATGTTCAAGTTGTCGGATTTGGCGTAGAGGAATGGCTGGTAGAACTCGTTGTAGATCGCGATGCCCTTCACGATGACGACCGTGGCGATCGCCGGCTTGAGCAGCGGGAGGATCACGCGCCAGTAGATCGTGAACTTGTTCGCTCCATCGAGCATCGCCGCTTCGTCCAGTTCCTTGGGGATGGACTGCATGAATTGGATGAAGATGTAGATCGCGATGATGTCGGTGCCGAGGTTGAGCGCGATGAGCGCCCACAACGAGTTGTAGAGACCCAGTCCGACGATGATCTGGAATGTGGCGACCTGGGTCGTCACTCCCGGAACGAGCGTTGCGAGCAGGAAGAGCACAACCACGGCCCTCTTGCCGCGGAAGTCGAATCGATCGATCGCGTAAGCAGCCATGGTCCCGATGAGAATGGTGCCGGCAAGCGACACCACCAGCACTAACGCGGTGTTCGCGAACCCCACCGCCATGTTGCCTCGCGTGAACGCGATGATGAAGTTCTCCAGATTGAACCAGTTCTGCGGCGGGTCGAGGGGACCAGTCGACGCGTACTCGGCCTTCGTCTTCAGCGATGTCATCAGGAGCACGCCGAGCGGCAACAGTGTGACGAAACACGCGAGGAGCAGCGATGCGTACTTCACGAAGGTGAAGAAGCGGCGGCTCGCGACGTGGGATCGTCCGCCGGAGTTGGGTGCGGCGATAGCGGCGGGCGGGCGTACTGTGCGCTGGCTGGTGGCGGTCATGTCAGGTTCACCTCATCGTCGGGTACGAGTCTTCGTTGAATCACGGTGACGACGATCACGATGATCAGGAGAACAACGGCCATCGCCGACGCGAAGCCGACCTGCCGGAAAGCGAAGGCCCGCTGAATCGTCTCGATGACGAAGGTCGCGCTCCCGTTGGCTCCCCCGGTCATGATGAAGGGGATCTCGAACACGGCGAGCGAACCCGAGATCGCGAGGATGAACGAGAGGCTGATGATGCGCTTGATACCAGGCGCGATGATGTAGCGGAACTGCTGGAACTTGTTCGCCCCGTCGAGATCGGCGGCCTCGTAGAGCTGCGATGGGATCGACTGGATGGCGCCGAGGAACAACACGAAGTTGAGGCCGGTGTACCGCCAGACGGATGTCGCGGCGAGGGACGTGTTCACAGTGTCGGGATTACCGAGCCACTGAGTGGTGATCGCTTCGAGGCCGACTGCCCGCAGCACACTGTCGAAGGTGCCGTCGGGCTGGAAGAAGTACAGGAACATCAGGCCGATCGCGACGCCGTTGATCAGGAACGGGAAGAACAGCACCCCCTTGAAGAGATTGCGGAAGCGGGTGCTGAAGCTCAGGATGGTCGCGAAGTACAAGGCGATCGCCATCTGGACGAAGGACGCGGCGATGTAGTACAGGCTCACGAAGAAGACGCGGAAGACTTCGGGCTCGGTGAAGATCTCGATGTAGTTCTCGAGCCCGATGAACTCCTTCTCGAGGTCGAGGCCGTCCCAGTCCGTGACGCTGTACCAGATCAGATTCGCGGCCGGCACGTAGGTGAACGTGATCAGCAACGCGAGCGGCACGATGAGGAAGAGATACGGCGTGATCTTCCTTTGCCGGACTCCTTTTCGTGGAGTCCTCGTTCTCCGCTCGACGGTGTCGAGCGGAGCGGCTGTGGGGAGGAGACCCCCGGTCGTTCCGGTCACTTGAGACATGCGACTGTTCCTTCCGGGG
>CAXTLO010000070.1:2788-11660 GCA_964244965.1 uncultured Marisediminicola sp. | reverse complement strand
CGGTGTGCAGCTCCTGCTTGCGCCAGGCCTGGTTGAAGAAGGTGAGGCTCAGCACGCCCGACCCGTCGGTGATGCGCACCTCGAGGATGCTGCCGCGCTTGTTGCGCATCGGCCGCTCTGCGACGGCGATCACCTCGGCGATGATCGTCACGCTCTCGTCGACGGCGAGGTCGGTGAGCGCGGTCAGCTCGCCGCGCTTCACGTAGCGACGGGGGTAGTGACTGAGGAGGTCGCCGACGGTCTCGAGTCCCAGACCCTTCTTCAGCGCGGCGGCCGTGCGGCCCCCGATGACGCTGCTGCTGAGCTTCTGATCGAGCGGCGACGCATTCTGTTCGAGCGGCGACGCGGGCATGCTCCGATGGTATTCGGCACGGATGACGCGGGGTGATCGCGAGCAGGTCGAGCGCGGCGCCTTCCTGCTCGACCTGGCTCAGAGCGCCTTACGCATCTGCACTGCAGTCGTCGTGAAGCCCACTGACTCGTACAACCTCTGAGCCGCGGTGTTCGTGCCGAACACATTGAGGGCGATCGCGGTGTGGCCCAGTGCGCGGGCTCGATCTTCTAGGGCGAGCATGGCGGCTCGTCCATATCCGCGACCGCGATGCGCTTCGGCGATCTCGATTTCCCAGATCCAGGCGACGCCCTCGACGCCATTCGGATGAGGGCCGATCCAGGCGACGCCGACTCGCTCCTCAGCTGAATTGAGGTGGAAGACGTGATGGCCGGAGGCTGGTCGACCGTCCGGGAACGCCGTCTCATAGGACTGGGCGGCGTTGCGCTCGGCTGCCGCGACATCATCGCCCGCGAGCACTCGCTGGTGGACGTAAGCCGTGCGTTGAACCTCGATCCACTCGGGGAGGTCGACGACATCGAAATTCACCAGGTCGATGTTCATGGTCCGATTCTGACGTCTGAACGAGAAGTCGGGCCACTGAGAACGCCGCTTCTGCGGCATTCGTGGCGCCACCAGCCGTAGAAGCGGCAGTCTCCGCGGACGCCGCGCACAGGGGCGATTCGCCGGTAGGTTGACCCCGTGGCCAAGCTCAGCAAGAACACGTCGCGGCAGGCGGCATCCGAAGTCCAGAACAGCACCGCGCTGAGGACCGCCGCACGGGTCGGGTACGCGGTGAACGGCCTGCTGCACATCCTCATCGGGGCGATCGCGCTCAGCGTCGCGTTCGGCGGTGGCGGCGAGGCCGACCAGGGTGGCGCGCTCGGCCAGCTCGCCGACAATCCTCTCGGCGTCGCCGTGCACTGGGTGATCGTGGTCGGTCTGTGGGGGCTCGGCCTGTTCCAACTGCTGGAAGCGGCGCTGGTGCGGGGAACCGACAAGGACGCGTGGACGGACCGGGCGAAGGAGGCCGGCAAGGGCGTGGCGTACCTGGCGATCGGGTTCACCGCCTTCAGTTACGCCACAGGCGGCGGATCCGACAGCTCGTCGCAGACCCAATCCCTCTCCGCGCAACTGCTCGCGAACCCGGGCGGAGTCGTCCTTCTGGTGCTGCTCGCACTCGGAGTCATCGCGATCGGCGTCTACTTCGTGGTCAAGGGCGTTACGAGCACGTTCCTCCGGGACATCACCCGGCCCGCCGGTGCGGTCGGGCGCGCAACCGAGACCATCGGTAAGACGGGATACATCGCCAAGGGCATCGCGATCGGTGTGGTCGGCATCCTGTTCGCCGTCGCGGCGTTCACCGCCGATCCCGAGCAGGCCACGGGACTGGACGGCGCCCTCAAATCGCTCGCGTCGCTGCCGTTCGGGGTGGTGGTACTGAGCGTCGTCGCCCTCGGCCTGATCGCGTACGGCGTGTACTGCTTCATCCGCGCCCGGTACGCACGCCTCTGACGCCCCTTCCGTCGACAGCACTGGCAGGTTAGAGCCAGCCCTTCTTCCGGAACACGGCGAAGAGGGTGCCGCTGGTTCCGAGCATGAGCACAAGCGCGAACGGATAGCCGAGCGGCCAATCGAGCTCGGGCATGAAAGTGAAGTTCATCCCGTATATCGAGCCGATGAGCGACGGGGCGAACAGGATGGCGGCCCAGCCGGAGATCTTGCGAGCCTCCTCCGCCTGACGATTGCTTGCGACGCCGACGCGCGCCATCTCGTCATTCTGCCGCTGCGCCACGAGCGTTGCGTTGACGGTGAGCATGTCGCGCAGCACCTGACGGAACTCCTCGATCCGCTCCGTCACGGCGCGGATGTGGTCGTCGACATCGCGCAGGTACTTCTTGAGCCCGGGGTTGATGTCGGACTCGTCGAAGGCGTCGGTGATGGTCTGAAGGATGCCTGCGAGAGGACGGGCGGCGAGCTGGAAGTCGATGACCTCGCGGGAGAGCTCGTAGATGCGACGGGAGACCTTCGGGTCGCCGCTGAATACCTGGCCCTCGATCTCGTCGATGTCGTTCTCGAGACCCGCGACCACCGGGGCGTACGCGTCGACGACGGCGTCGAGGATCGCGTACAGCACCGATTCCGTGCCGAGCGCGAGCAGCTCGGGGGTCTGTTCCAGGCGCCGCCGTACCACCGACAGGTCCGGTGATTCGGCGTGACGGAGGGTGATGACGAAGTTGGGCCCGACGAACACGTGCAGCTCGCCGAACTCCACCTCCTCGCGCTCGTCGACGTAGCGGGCAGCCCGCAGAACCAGGAAGAGGTGGTTCTCGTAGCGTTCGATCTTCGGCCGCTGGTGGGCGTTGATGGCGTCTTCGACGGCGAGTTCGTGCAGCCCGAACTGCTGGGCGAGGGAGTCCAGCTCCTCGGCGCCCGGGCGGTACAAACCGATCCACGCCATCGCGTCGGGATGCTTCGCCAGCGTCGCATAGGTCTCGCTCAACGTGTCGGGCGTGGCGACCTTCTCCCCACCCAGGTAGATGGCGTTGTTGACCACGCTGGACCGATGGGTGGAGACAGGGTCATCCGTCGTCGGGGAATCCCCATCCGGGATCGCCGGCGTCGACTGCCGGCGCAGCAGCTTCGCGCCGAGAGGGCGCCGAGACTCCGTGACCATGACTGAACGGTAACCCCGTCGCACGCGAGATCGCGACAGGGACGGCTCAGATCTCGAACTCGTACCCCTTCGCCGCGCGGACTCCTGTGCCGATCTCGCGCGTATATTCGTCGTCGTTGACCTCGAGCGATCGCAGCTGACGGGCGACCTCGCGCTGACTGCGCTTGAGGTAGTGCACGGCTACCGTCTTCTCCGATGCGGATGCGGCCAGGCCGTCTCGTTCGATCCGGGCGGATGCGCGGCCGATGACCGCCACCTGAGAGTAGATGCCGGATGCCGCGGCCGACAGTCGCCGCTGGAGCAGCTGACGCTCCTGCACCTTCTTGCCGTGCTTGCGGAGGCCCGCCTCCGTCGCGTCCCTCAGTCGGGTCGCCTGCTCGCCGATGCGGGCGCTGTGCTTGGTGAAGGCGGGATGGGGACCCTCGAGCCGGCCTGGCCGGATCGCGCGGTTGATGCGCCCCGAGACGTACGGGGCGAGCACGCCGATCGCCTTCCCCGGGTCGCTGATGCTGAGCGAGCGCACGTCGGGGAGATCCTCGCTGAGCGCCTTGATGCCGTTGAGAGCGACGAAGGCGCGCATCACGTCGTTGGCTCCTTCGAAGATGGGGAAGATGCGGAAATCGCGCAGCGCCTTACCGAGCGGATGATCCTCGGTGTAGGCGGTGCCGCCGTGCACCTGGAATGCCTTGTTGAGCGCGTACCAGCCGACGTCGCTCGCGACGACCTTGGTCATCGCGGACTCCAGGGAGAAGTCCGCCTCGCCCCGGTCGACGAGTCCGGTGGTGAGGTACGACATCGACTCGAGCCCGTAGATCTGCGACGTCATCCACGCCGCCTTCTCCTCGACGAGCTCGAAATCGATCAACTCCCGGTCGAACTGGCGGCGGGATGTGGCGTGCTCGAGGGTGAGATCGAGGAACTGCTTCATGCCGCCGGTGATCGACGTACCCATCGACATGCGCCCGTTGTTGAGCGTGTTCATCGCGATGCGGAAGCCGTCGCCGGCTTCGCCGAGGAGGTTCTCCGCCGGCACCCTGACCCGATTGAGATGCACGCGCTGCAGCTGATTCGCCTTCAGCCCGAGGGTTTGGAATCGGGGTCCGGTGCTGAGTCCATCCATCCCCTTCTCGACGATCAGGGCGACGTGACCGTGCTCGGACCGCGCGAACACGGTGAGCACATCGCGGTCGCCATTGCCGATCCAGCGCTTCTCCCCCGTCACGATCCAGGAGCCGTCGGACTGCCGCTCGGCCCAGGTCTCCAGGTTGTACGCGTCGGATCCGACGTTCGGCTCCGTGAGCACGAACGCGGCGAGCTTGCGGCCGGCGGCGAGATCCGGCAGGAAGCGTGCCTTCTGCTCTTCGGTTCCGAACAGGTGGAGGGGCTTGGTGCCGATGGACTGGTGAACCCCCATCACCACCGCGAGCGCACCGTCGACCCGGCCGAACTCCTCCATGACGCGGCAGTAGCCGGACTGGCTGAGGCCCTGCCCGCCGAAGCGCTCGTCGACGAACAGGCCGAGTAGACCGAGGTCGCCGAGGTCGCGGATGGTGTCGTCACCGACCCAGCCGTCGCGCTCGGCACGCATCGGGTCGTACGTGGTGGTGAGGTACTCGCGGGCGGTCGCGGCGAGGGCGGAGACCTTCGCCCGCTCATCGTCCGCCATCGACGGATAGGGGAACACGAGCTCGGAGTCGACCCGCCCGAGGAAGAGCGACTTGGTGAACGAGGGTCGGACGGTGCGATCGACTGTGGTCATGCGGGTAAGTGTCGGCGACCTCCATCCGTTCGCCCAACCGGTTGTCCGACTCCTACAGCGGGTCGACGGAGCAGCCCGGACTCGGTCTCGCGATCCGCCAATGCGCGGCAGGGCGGACTTCTCTGCCGTTCAGCACGCCACGGCGGAAGAACTGGGCACGACGCGTCGGAAGTTCCGCGGCTGTGTCCATGGTGGATCGGCGGATACGGTGAACCGGTGACGCGCATCATCGCCGGGTCTGCCGGCTCCCTCACCCTCGCCGTGCCAGGGGCGGGTACGCGACCCACCAGCGACCGGGTGCGGGAGGCCATCTTCTCCGCGCTCGCCTCGCGGGACGTCATCGCCGGGGCATCCGTCGTCGACCTCTACGCCGGCTCCGGCGCCCTCGGGCTCGAGATGGCAAGCCGGGGAGCCGAGTACGTCGTGCTGGTCGAGAAGAACCCCCGCGCCGCTGCGGTCTGCCGACGGAATGCCGCGACAGTGCTCCGCGCGGTACCTGTGGGCGTGCGGGTGGACGTGGCGGTCACCTCGGTGCACGCCTTCCTGGACCGCACGATGACACGGTTCGACGTGGCCTTCCTGGACCCGCCGTACGACCTGGACGAGACGACGCTCGCCCGGGACCTCGAGCTGCTGGCACCGAAGCTGGCGGATGACGCGGTGGTGCTGGTCGAGCGCGGGTCGCGGTCGCCTGAGCCACGGTGGTCCGGCGGGATCGAGCTCGACCGCCGAAAGGACTACGGCGACACGACGCTGTGGTGGGCACGGCAGGGCTCAGCCGCCGAGTGAGGCGACCCATGCTGTGACCTCGGCGAGCGGACCGGGTGTCAGGGTGTAGCGCGAGCTCGTCCCGACCCTGGTCGAGGCGACGACCCCCGCCTCGCGGAGCAGCGCGAGATGCTGCGACACCGAGGGCTGGGCGATGCCGAGGGCCGCGGCGAGTTCGCCGACGCCATGCTCCCGGGTCGCGAGCAGTTCGAGGATCCGGCGGCGGTTCGCGTCGCCGATCGCCGTGAACAGGTCCGCGTTCGCCGAGCGGTTCGGACTCATCCCGCCGATCCGTCCCAGTCGGCGTACGGGTCCCAGCCGGCCGCCGGGAGAGCGGCGCCGTCGAGGGTCACGCCCTCACCGGAGCGCACCGTGCCGATGCGCCGGAAGCCACCGGGGAGGGACGCGTCCGCCGGGAAGGTCGCCAGCAGGCTGTGGTCCTCCCCGCCGGCAAGCGCGTAGGCGGCACCCGATCCGCCGGCTAGACCCGTGCCGAGAGCGGACGAGTCGAGGTCGAGCCGGATACCGCTGGCCCGAGCCACCCGGGAGGCGTCGAGTGCTAGGCCGTCGCTCAGGTCGATCATCGCGGTGGCACCGGCGTGGGCGGCGCGCACGCCGTCGCCGATCGGGGGCGACGGCCGGAGCTGAGCCAGCACCTCGACGGGGTGCTCGGACCGCAAAGATGCGGCGGCTGCGGCATCCGGTTCCCCGTCGACCATGCCGTTCCGGAAGAGGAGGGCGAGACCTGCCGCAGCATCGCCGAGCGGCCCGGACACCGCGATGATGTCACCCGCGCGAGCGCCCGCTCGGGTGACGGGGGCACGCCCACCGAGGTCGCCGAATGCGGTCACCGCGATGGTGAGGGTGGCTGACACCGACAGGTCGCCGCCGACCACGCCGCATCCGGGCGCGAGTTCGGCGCAGGCGTCGCGGAGTCCGTCGGCGATGCCCTCGAGCAACGACACGGGCGAGTGCTCGGGCGCGGCGATCGCGACCAGCAGGGCGGTCGGCTCGGCTCCCATCGCCGCGATGTCGGAGAGGTTCGAGGCGGCCGCTTTCCAGCCGAGGTCGTGCGGAGTCGACCAGGCGAGGCGGAAGTCGGGACCGTGCACCATCATGTCGGTCGTGACCACGACGCGGCCGTCGGGAGCGGCGACGACCGCGCAGTCGTCGCCCGGGCCGAGGAGTTCGGCATCGGCGCGGGGCAGCCGAGGGAAGATCCGAGCCAGTGCGGCCACCTCGCCGATGCCGCCGATGGTGGCCGGATCGTCGAGGGTTCCAGGGTGCGCCATGGCTCTCACGGTAGCCTGGCCGCGATGATGCCGACTGCTGGAGCCACCCGCCGCGTCGCCGGCGCACTGGTGGTACTGGCTTTCGGTCTGGCGCTCACGGCGTGCTCGCCCACCGTGCCGATGGAGCCCGCGGATGACGCGGCGAACCCCGAGTGCGCCGACATCAGCGTGGAGCTGCCCGAGGTGATCGACGACCTCGAGAAGCGACAGACCAGCGCTCAGGCGACCGCGGCGTGGGGTACGCCTGCCACGGTGCTGCTCACCTGCGGTGTTCCGGTGCCGCCGCCGAGCACGCTGCGGTGCGTGACCGTCGGCGAGGTGGACTGGCTGGTGGATGACTCGGACGAGAGCCGAGGCGTGTTCACCACCTATGGCCGCGATCCGGCAGTGCAGGTGGTCGTCGATGCGTCGGTTCCCGAGGCGACGGTGCTCAACGAGATCGCCGACGCGGTCGAGGTCAACGAAGCGCAGCGGGCCTGCACGACCCCGCAGGATGCGACGTTCGATCCGCCGGCGGGGTGAGCATCGCGACAACCGGAGCCGCTCAGCCGCGTGGGGCCAGCTGGATCAGCGCACGGTCGCCAGCCCGGTGCTGATGAGCTCATCGACGAGGTCGGGATAGCTCATCCCCGACGCGAGCCAGCACTTCGGGAACATCGACAGCGGCGTGAAGCCCGGCATCGTATTCACCTCGTTCACGACGAACTGCGTGCCGTCGAAGAAGAAGTCGACCCGCGCGAGCCCGGCGGCGCCGATCGCCTCGAACGCTCGCGCTGCGATCCGCTGCATCTCGGCGAGCTCGGTCTCGCCCATCGGCGCCGGGCAGATCAGCTGCACTCCGGTCGGATCCACGTACTTCGCCTCGAAGTCGTAGAAGTCGCGTCCGTCGACGATGATCTCGCCGGCGACACTGACGCGTGGCTGAGCGCCTCCTCTCCCGGAGAGCACGCCGCATTCCACTTCGCGTCCGACGACGGCGCGCTCGACGAGTACCCGTGAGTCTTCGGCGAAGGCGAGCCCCAGGGCGGCGTCGAGCTGATCGGGCGAGCTCACCTTGCTGACGCCGACGGAGGATCCGGCCCGCGCCGGCTTCACGAACACCGGCGATCCGAGCGACGCCACCCGGCGACGCCACAGATCAGGGTCGCGCGCCCATCCGTCCGGGGTGAGCGTGACCCACGGTGCGACATCGATGCCGGCGGCGGCGAGCACAGTCTTCGCGAAGTGCTTGTCCATCGCGACCGCCGAAGCGAGTACTCCGGCACCCACGTACGGCAGACCGAGCAGTTCGAGCATCCCCTGCACCGTGCCGTCCTCGCCGAAACGCCCGTGGAGGATCGGGAAGACCACGTCGATCTCGCCGATCGCGCGAATTGTGTCGCCTTCGCGCACGGACAGGGTGCGGGATGCGGCGGACTCCGGCAGCTGCACGCGAGTGCCGTTGTCGGCCACCGAGGGCAGCTCGTCCGCGCCGAGGGCGAACAGCGACGGGTCATCCGGTTGGAGGGTGAATGCGCCGTCGGTGGTGATGCCGACCGGGATGACCTCGTACCGGTCGTGGTCGATGGCGGCGAGCACTCCTCCCGCCGTCGCGCAGCTGATGGCGTGTTCGCTCGAGCGGCCGCCGAACAGCACGACCACGACGGTCTTGGATGGCCTCTTCGATGACACTGCCTCGTCTGACACTCAGACCTCCGGCTGGGGTTCGTCGCTGTCGGTGGTCAGGTGCGGCGCGATATCGCGGGGGTCCATCGTGCCGGCGAGTACCTGGGCGACCTGGGACACGATCGGCATGGCCACGTGCTTGGCCGCGGCGAGTTCCAGCACGGGACTGACCGAGGCCAGCCCCTCCGCGGTCTGGTTCATCTGCACGACGACGTCAGTGAAGCTGTAGCCCTGCCCGAGCAGGCGCCCGGCGGTGTTGTTGCGCGACAGCGGTGACTCGCAGGTGGCGATCAGATCGCCGAGTCCGGCCAGGCCGGAGAGGGTCTCCGCGCGCCCCCCGTATGCCACTGCGAAGTCGGTCTTCTCGACCAGTCCGCGGG
>CAXTLO010000070.1:0-2778 GCA_964244965.1 uncultured Marisediminicola sp. | reverse complement strand
ATCGAGGCCTTCGTGTTCTCGCCGTACCCGACCCCATCGACGATCCCGATGGCGACGGCGATGAGGTTCTTCAGCACGCCGCCGAACTCGGTGCCGATGACATCCGTATTCACGAACGACCGGAAGTACGAGTTCGTCGCGGCGGAGGCGACGAGCGTCGCGGTCTCCATGCTCGACGACGACACGACCGCGGCGGTCGGCTGCTCCTTGGCGATCTCGAGGGCGAGGTTGGGACCGGATGCCACGGCGATGCGATCGGCGCCGATGTCGAGCTGCTGCATCACGACCTCGCTCATCCGCAGACCCGTCCCCCGCTCGACGCCCTTCATCAAGCTCACGATCACCGCCGACGACGGGATGAGCTCCCGCACGATGGCGAGGTTCTCGCGCAGCGACTGGCTCGGGACGGAGACGAACACCATCTCGGCCCCGTCGAGTACCTCCGGGAGCCGCGGCGACGACCACAGATTGCGGGGGAGGTTGATGCCGGGCAGGTAGTCGCTGTTGCGCTTGCTCTGGGAGATCTCGCGAGCCAGCTCCGGGCGGCGTGCCCACAGCGCGACATCCGCTCCCCCGTCGGCGAGCACTTTCGCGAAGGTGGTACCCCAGCTGCCGGCACCCAGCACGGCGACGCGGCGCGAACCGGTCTGGGGGATGCGGATGGGCATGGTGAACATGCTCAAAAGCGCCCGGTCTCCTTCTGATTGTTCTTCGTCGGATCCCACCGCTCGGCCGGCGCCGTCTCCTGCCGCAGCTCCTCGAGCAGGGCGGTGATGCGTTCCATTACGGCCGCGGTCGCGGCGTTGAGCGTGGTGGTGTCGAGCGGGCGCCCGCGGAACGCCGACAGGTCGACCTCGTCACCGAACCGCACGTCGATCGTCTTCCGCGGGAAGACTCTGATGCGCTTCGCGTAGCGGGGCAGCACGTGCTGCGTACCCCAGTGCGCGACGGGGATCACGGGGATGCCGGCTTGCAACGCCATGCGCACGGCACCGGACTTGCCGCGCATCGGCCACAGGTCCGGATCCCGGGTGAGCGATCCCTCGGGGTAGATGATGACGCCGAGACCATCGTCGACGATGCGGCGGGCGGCAGCGAGCGGGTCGCTGCCGCGGACCGTTCCCGCCCGTTCGACCGGGATCTGTCCCGACCGGCGCATGAACCAGCCGAGCACGGGCACCGTGAACAGACCCGCTTTGGCGAGATAGCGCGGCATCCGTCCCAGCTTCCACATCACGACTCCGATCACGATCGGATCGATCTCGCTGTAGTGGTTGGGCGAGAGCACGAATGCGCCGCGCGCCGGGAGCTTGTCACCATCGTGGATGCGGTAGCGGGCCACGAGATTCATGAAGGGGAGGATGAGGAACGCGAGCACCCGGAAGACCGGCGTCTTCTCCGACGATCCGCGATCCGGTGGGGCCTTCCGTGTGCCGGCCACCGGCCGGTCAGCCTTCGTACACGAAGTCGGCGCCCAGCGCGCCGAGCTTGTCGACGATGTGCTCGTAGCCGCGGTTGATGATGCCCATGTTGCTGATGACCGAACGCCCCTCCGCACTCAGTGCGGCGATGAGGTAGCTGAAGCCGCCGCGGAGGTCGGGAACCCTGACGTTCGCGCCGTGGAGGCTGGTGGGGCCGGTGATGATCGCCGCCTGCTCGAAGTCTCGGCGGGCGACACGACGCGGGTGATCAGGGAGCCCCTCCTTGTGCACGACGATGTTCGCGCCCATCTCGTTGAGAGCGTCGGTGAAGCCGAAGCGGTTCTCGTACACGGTCTCATGCACGATGGACTCGCCCTCGGCCTGGGTGAGGGCGACGATGAGGGGCTGCTGCCAGTCGGTCATGAAGCCAGGGTGCACGTCGGTCTCGATCGTCACCGCGTTGAGCGGTCCGCCTCGGTGCCAGAACCGGATGCCGTCCTCGCGCACCTCGAAGGCGCCTCCGACCTTGCGGAAGACGTTGAGGAAGGTCATCATCTCCGACTGCTTGGCGTTCTTGACGAAGATGTCGCCCTTGGTGACCAGAGCGGCCGATGCCCAGCTCGCGACCTCGTTGCGGTCGAACAGGGCGCGGTGGGTGTACCCGTCGAGCCGGTCGACCCCCTCGATGAGGATGACGCGGTTCGGCTCGACCGAGATGATCGCGCCCATCTTCTGCAGGATCGCGATGAGGTCCATGATCTCGGGCTCGATCGCGGCGTTCTTCAACTCGGTCGTGCCGTTGGCGAGCACGGCCGTGAGCAGTACCTGCTCGGTTGCGCCGACGCTCGGGTAGGGCAATTCGATGTCGGCACCGGAGAGACCGTTGGGGGCGGTGAGGTGGATGCCCTCGTAGCTCTTGTCGACGATCGCCCCGAACGCACGGAGGGCGTCGAGGTGGAAATCGATGGGGCGGTCGCCGATACGGCAGCCGCCGAGATCGGGGATCAGCGCCTCGCCCAGCCGGTGCAGCAGCGGCCCGCAGAACAGGATCGGGATGCGGCTGGCGCCGGCGTGCGCGTCGATCTCGGCGAAGTGCGCCCGGTCCACCTTGCTGGTGTCGAACTCGAGCTCGCCGCGGGCCGGGCTGGTGACCTTGACGCCGTAGACCTCGAGCAGACCGCGCACGACCTGCACGTCGCTGATGTCCGGCACGTCCTTGAGCAGGCTGGGGGTCTGCCCGAGAAGCGCGGCGACCATCGCCTTAGTCGCCAGGTTCTTCGCGCCGCGCACCTCGATGGTGCCGCGGAGGGGCTTGCCTCCGTCGATGATGATCGAGTCGGAGGTGAGGCCCACGCTC
>CAXTLO010000069.1:0-11677 GCA_964244965.1 uncultured Marisediminicola sp. | reverse complement strand
CCGGTGATGTTCTGCGCGAGCGTGGAGAGCACGACCTGCAGGGTCGCCATCCGTTCCGAACTGGCGATCACCACCGGCCAGACGAAGTCGTTGTAGATGTTCATGATGGTCAGCACCGCGAGTCCCGCGAGACCGGGGCGGATGACCGGGAGCACGACACGCCAGAAGATGCCGAACTCGCCACAGCCGTCCACGCGTGCCGCGTCGAGCAGTTCGTCGGGGACGGCGGAGATCACCTGCCGCATCCAGAAGATGGCGAACGCGTCGACCGAGCCGGGCAAGATGAGTGCCTGGTAGGTGTTGACCCAACCCAATTGCTTCATCTCGAGCAGCAGGGGGATGATCAGCACGATCGTCGGCAGCATGAGCGTCACGAGTACCGCGCCGAAGACCAGGTTCTTCCCGATGAAGTCGTACTTCGCGAACGCGAACGCCGCCAGCGGGGCGAAGAAGAGGGTGATGGCGCCCTTGAACACGAGCACGACCGCCGTCGTCCCGAAGCCCGAGGCGATCGGCACGTCCTCGAACATCGCGACGTAGTTGTCGAGGGTGAAGGTGCCGATATCGAACGCCAGCGGTGAACGGATGATGTCGTTGGCGGGCTTGAACGCGGAGACCAGCGCCCACAGCACCGGGGCGAGAAACCCGACGGTGAGCAGCACGAGGAACAGTTGCGACGCGATCGCGGGCCGCGACCGCAGAGCGCGCCTCGGCGCGCGGCGAAGGTCCGTCGCATCCGTCACGCCGCTGTCTCGGACCGCCGGGGTCGTCAGTTCCACAGTCATCCGTCAGTCCTTCGCTCTCAGGAGCCGCACGAACACCAGCGACAGTGCCATCACGAGGATCACCAGCAGGAAGGAGTTCGCCGCACCGGTGCCGAGGTCTGCCCGGGTGATGTGGTTGTAGAGGTAGTACCCGGCGGTGGTGGTCGATCGGTACGGTCCCCCCTGCGTCACGACGAACGGTTCGGCGAACATCTGGAAGACCGCCAGGGTCTGCAGCACCACGGCGAACATGATGGTGCGTCGCAGCAGCGGCACCGTGATGCTCCAGAGGGTGCGCGCCGGAGAGGATCCGTCGAGCGCGGCCGCTTCGTAGACCGCGGAGTCGATCGACTGCAGACCGGACAGCAGGATGATGATGATGAAGCCGCTGGTCTTCCAGATGAACAGCAGGGCGAGCGTCGGCTTCGACCACTCGCTGGTGGTGAGCCATCCGACGTCCGGCAGGCCGAACACGCCGAGGAGGGCGTTCACCGCGCCGTAGTTCTGATCGAACACGACGACCCAGATCTGCGCGATCGCCACCAGTGGTGTGACGAACGGTACGAGGAATGCGACCCGGTAGAATCCGCGCAGACGCAGCTTCGCGTTATCGAGCAGCACCGCCGCAAGCAGCGCGATCACGAGCTGAGCCGGAATGACGAGGACCCAGAGCACGGCCGAGTTGCCGAGCGAATCCCAGAAGCCCGCGTTGGTCAGCAGATAGATGTAGTTGTCCCATCCGACCCACTCCGCCGCACCTGACCCGCGCCAGTTCGTGAAGCTGAGGCGAGCCGTGAAGATGAGCGGGTAGACGCTGAAAGCGAGGAACACGGCCACGAAGGGGGCGACGAACACATACGGCGCAAGACGTCGTCTGGTCCTCGCGGTGGTGATCGCAGTCATGGTCCTCGTCTCGGCGGCGGGGCGGGTCGGGCTGGGCCTACTGCCGGTCGATCAGGTTCGACTGGATGTCGGCGGAGGACTTGTCGAGCACTTCAGTGGGAGTGAGTTCTCCATCGAGCATCCGCTGGAGATCGTTGCCCAGGTAGTCGACCGCACCAGCCCACCACGCGGGAGTGGGCACGCTGCGGGGAACTTCGGTTCCGGCCTCCGTCGCCACGGCCCAGAGGTCCTGCCCGCCGAGCGCGTCGACCGGCTCGAATAGCGGGTTCGCAGGATCCGCGGCGGGCTGGTAGCTCGGGATGGAGGTGTTGAGCCCGGTCGGGTAGACGGGGTTCGGTCCCCACACCGCGCTGTATCCGGCTTCGTCGAACATCAGGAACTCGTAGAACAGCCAGGCCAGTTCCGCGTTCTCACCGTCCCGTGGAATGGCGAACGAGGCGCCGCCCATCGCGCCGCTTCGCGCCCCGCCCGATTCCCACGCTGGAAGCGGCATGGCTCGCCAGTCGCCCTTCGTCTCGGTGAGTAGCTGCTGCGGCGCGAAGTCGAACCAGATCGCCCACGGGTAGAAGACCTGATTGCCCGATTCGAGTTCGGCGATATCGGTCGGGGTGAGGTACTCGGCTCGGGTGCCCAGTCCGTCCTTCTGCACGGTGTCCAGGAAGCCGAGGATCTGCTCGTACTCAGGGGAGTCGAGCCGCAGCTCGCCGTCCTCGTCGGCGATGCTCGTGCCCAGCTGATTCGCGTACATCTCCAGCTGCAACTGCCCGAGGAAGGCGGACTGCTCGAGGTGGATCGGGCCCGCGGCCGGCACTACCTGCTTGTACGCGCGAGCTGCCTCGAGCAGGTCGTCGTACGTCTCGATCGCTGTCGCGTCGACGCCGGCGGCCTCTAGGGCGGTGGCGTTGTAGTAGAGCAGCCCGGGATTGGAGTCGAACGGTACCCCGTAGATGCCTCCGTCGATCGAGTTCACGTCGAGCTTCTGCGGTGCGATCTCGTCCGCGTAGGGCTCGAGCACATCACTGAGGTCCCACATGTACTCGGCCAGCCCGGCGACTTTGGCGTCATCGAGGAAGACGCCATCGGGCACGTCGGTGCCCGTGATGAGGGTGTTCTGGAGTTTCGCGTCGATGTCCACCGCTTCGTGGTTGACGGTGATGTCGGGATAGACCTCGTTGAAGTCGTCGATCGCGGCGTCGAAGACCTCGTACAGATCCCCGGACCGGTCCCAGATCGTGATCTCGCCCGAGGGTGACTCCTCCGATGGCGCGCGAAGCAGCTCCGCCTCGGATGTCCCGGATCCCGCGGTGATGTCTGGCCCGCACGCAGTCAGTGCGAGTAGTACCGCGGAGGCGACGCCTGCCGCAGCGAGGCGCTTCGATGTGGTCGCGTGATGCTGGTGCAAGTGACACTCCTTCGTGACGTGGGCTCGGTCCCGCGATGATGATCGCACGACGAAGCACCTGCGTTTGCCAACGTGCGCAAAACACTAGCCGCACTTTGCACACGTTGCAAACACTAAAGTGGCACCGATATCGAATGGAGGTCCGGATGCCGGCGACGCTTCGTGATGTAGCCGAACACGCGCAGGTCTCGATCCGCACCGTCTCCAACGTGGTCAGCGGCTATGCACACGTGAGCGAGCGCATGCGCAAGCGGGTGCTCGAGGTGATCGACGAGCTCGACTATCGGCCGAATCCGGTCGCGCGTACTCTCCGGACAGGTCGCACCGGCATGCTCGCGCTCGTCGTTCCCGAGATCGACGTGCCCTACTTCAGCGCTCTCGCCCGCGACGTCATCAATGCGGCGGCCGCGCTCGGCTATCGCGTGATGGTGGATCAGACCGGGCACGATCACGATCGCGAACGCGAGTTGCTCACCGGCGGCGGCCGCACGATGCTGTTCGACGGGATTCTGTTCAGCCCCCTCGTCACGAAGTCCGAACTGCTCGAGATGAATGACCCGCGGATGCCCCTCGTGCTGCTCGGCGAGCACGATTTCGACGGCCGATTCGATCATGTCGCGATCGACAACGTCCGTGCCGCCCGTGATGCGGTTCAGCATCTCGTCGGAGGTGGCCGCAGCCGAATCGCGGCCATCGGCGCTCAGCCCCTGGAGGAGTACGCGACGCCGCAGCAGCGCACCGCCGGCTACACATCCGCCCTCGCCGACAACGGCATCGATTTCGACCCGCGGTACACCAAAGCGGCGGCGCACTACAGCCGAGCCGATGGATACCAGGCGGCGACAGAACTCCTCGCGCTCGATCCGCGGCCCGACGCGATCTTCTGCTTCTCCGATCTGCTGGCGATCGGAGCGATTCGCGCTGTGTTCGACGCAGGGCTGCACGTTCCGAGCGACGTGGCGATCGTGGGAGTCGACGACATCGAGGAGGGTCACTACTCGCGGCCGTCCCTGAGTACCGTCTCGCTCGATACGGGATTCATCGCCGAGCAGGCGATCGCGCGCCTCACCTCGCGGATCGAGGGTCCCGAATTGGCGCCCCAGCAGATCGTTGCGCCGCACACCCTCAAGATCCGTGAGAGCAGCGGCGGATAGCCCGATGGCGGGTGCGAGAACGGGGTAGAACACTGGGTCTTGCAACGTTGGCAAGTTGCGGCCAAGCTGAGTGTGCGTTGGCGCGTACCTCAGAGAGGGAAGCTCATGACGCCACTCGCCCACCCGCGGCTACGACCGCGGACACTGCTGCTGACAGCCGCCCTGATCAGCCTGCTGCTGCTCATCACATCTTTGCTGACGGCTTCGCCGCCGGCCGCCGCCGTCCAACCGGGGCAGAGCCTCTACTCGCCCAATCTCGCTACCTACCCGAGTGGCACCGCCGGGTATCCGCGCGCGATCCGAGTCGATCACGACGGAGCATCCGCCCAGACGATGCTCGTCACCTTCGCCCGGGGCGGGCACAACGGACCGACTACTTTGCCCATCTACCGCAGTGTCAATGGAGGTGCCAGCTGGAGTCAGATCTCATCGATCTCCTCCAACACGCCAGGGTGGGATCTGGAGGCTCCCACCCTCTTCGAGGTGCCGAGGAACATCCCGGGGCTGAACCAAGGGGACATCCTCGCCGCGGGGACTGCCTGGAGCGTCGGCAACTATTCGTCACAGAAGGTGGAGGTCTTCAAGAGCACGAACAAGGGCCAGAGCTGGCAGTTTCTGTCGAACTGCACCCAGACATCCGGACAACCGAATTCGTGGGGGCATGGGATCTGGGAACCGACCTTCCTGGTGAGCGACAACAACACTCTCGCGTGCTTCATCTCGGACGAGCGCCCGTCCAACAGCGTCACCAACAACCAGATCATCGGGCACTACACCTCGACCAACGGCGGGGCTTCATGGGGTCCGACCATCACGCCGGACGTCGCATTCCCCGCGGACAATCTCCGCCGCCCGGGCATGCAGACGTTCGCCGAACTGCCCAACGGTCAATTCGTCATGTCGTACGAGATGTGCCGCGATGCCACGAACCCCGACAACGCGTGCGAGGTCTACGTGAAGTTCAGCGACGACGGTCTGAACTGGGGCGCTGCGGGAAGCGCTGGGACGCTGGTCGCGACATCCGACGGCCGAGAACTGCTCCACACGCCCTATGTGTCCTGGCTACCCGGTGGCGGGCCCAACGGAACAGTCCTGATCTCCGGCCAGCGAGTCGTGAGCGGACCGACAGGGAATAAGACCGTACTGGCCGAATCGGGCACCGTTCTGTTCGGGAACACGAATCTCGGATCCGGTCCGTGGAACGAACTCGAAGCTCCCGTGACAGTGAATCCCACCGGCGGCTATGCACCTGGGGTGGCCTCCTGCCCGGGATACTCGACGCCCGCGCTCCCTCGAGAAGATGGCACGAGCTTCGTGTACTTCGCGTCGACGTTGCGCCAGGGCACGCAGTGCGAACTGAAGTTCGGTATCGGCCAACTCGCGGGCCCGACCGGTCCGATCACACGTCCCGGTGGGAAGTGTGTGGACGTGGATACCAACACCGCGATCGGCGGACGTGCCGTGCAGCTCTACACCTGCGGCGTCGCGACCGGCCAGCGTTGGTCAGTATCGGCCGACGGCACCATCCGCGCCTTCGGGAAGTGCCTCGACGTCAGGAACAACGGCACCGCGAACTTCAGCAAGGTGCAGCTGTGGGACTGCATCGGCGGCGCAGGGGCACAGCAGTGGGTCCCGCGTGCTGACGGCAGCCTGCGGAACCCTCAGTCGGGTCGTTGCCTGGACCTGCCGCAAGGCAACACGGCAGACGGCACCGACTTGGAGATCTACGACTGCAACGGGCTCGCGAGTCAGGTGTGGAATCTGCCCGGCATGCCGACCGGTCCGATCACCGGCCCGGGTACGAATACGCTCTGCGTCGACGTCGACACCAACAGCGGGGTCAACGGGAGAACCATTCAGATCTGGAGTTGCAGCGGCATCCCGGGACAGCAGTGGGCCCGGCACACCGACGGCACGCTCCGCGCTTTCTCCAAGTGCATGGACGCAGACGGCAGCGGAACAGGTACAGCCAACGGGACGAAGATCGAGCTCTGGGACTGCAACGGCAATCCGGGCCAGCAGTGGCTCCCGCAGCCCAACGGCTCGATCCTGAACCCCCAGTCCGGGCGCTGTCTCGACCTTCCCGCCGGTAATCTCGCGCTCGGCACCGATCTCAAGCTTCAGGACTGCAACCAGCAGTGGCCGCAGCAGTGGAAGACACCGGTCTAACGATGACAGGGGCGGGTCCGGTTCCAGCACACGGGACCCGCCTGCAGGATGTGTGCGTCGCTGACCCACGGGTCGCGAGAGCGAACGATGATCCTCACTGGATCCTGCTTTGAGACCGATCTGTCCACCGCGTCTAGATTCTCTTCGCGAGCGTACGTAGTCTCACAACGAGAACGCACAGCGACCCGACGATCAAGTCACTACGAGAGCGAGGGTCCTGCCGTGAATTCGGAGAAGCCGATGTCGATGAGGACGGGCTTGCGCATCAACCCGCCACCGGGGCGAAGCAGAACGTCGGCACCGTGCCGGGAGTACAGAGCACCGACGGCGAGGGCGGCCTCATGGGCCTCGCCATCGCCCCCGACTTCGCAACGAACCCGTGGCTTTACATCGTGCATACGACCGCCACCGACAACCGCGTCATCCGGGTGCGCTACCAGAACAACCGCATCGACACCTCGACGGTCGATGTGCTGGTCAGTGGCATCCTGCGCGCCAAGTTCCACAATGGCGGTCGTCTCCGCTTCGGCCCAGACGGAATGCTCTACGCCTCCACCGCGATGCGGAGAACGAGGCATTCGCCCAGCGACTGACCGGCACCGGTGCGCTCAACGGCAAGATCCTCCGGATGACTCCGAACGGGTCGGTTCCAGCGGACAACCCGTTCGCCGGCTCGTACATCTGGAGCTACGGGCATCGGAACCCTCAGGGTCTGGCCTTCGACAGTCAAGGACGGCTGTGGCAGCAGGAGTTCGGCAACGGGATCATGGATGAGACCAATCTCGTGCAGAAGGGCGGCAACTACGGATGGCCGCAGTGCGAAGGGACATCCGGGAGCGGATGCGGCCAGACCGGGCTGATCGCGCCAAAGCGCACCTACTCGACCGCTGACGGATCGTGCAGTGGACTGACCGTCGTGCGCGACGCCTTGTACGTGGCCTGCGGTCGCGGTGAACGGCTCTATCGAGCAGAGATCAGCGGAACGTCGCTCGTCAACGTTCAGCAGTATCTCGTGGGAACGTTCGGTCGACTCCGCACGGTAGAACCCTCGTCCGACGGGAACCTCTGGCTCACCACCACCAGACGAGGTGACAAGGACAGTACCGCCGGCAACAGCGACGAGAGAATCCTGAAGGTGACTCTTGGCCGCTAGCGGTGATCCTCGAACCCCTCAGTTGAGGATGGCGTAGGCCTCGAGCTCGACGAGCACATCGGGCTCGAAGAGGAAGTCGACACCGATTGCAGATACTGGCGGCAGCGGTGACGGGAGTCCGAGTTCTGCAGCGACGGATTGGATGCCCGCCATGAAGTCGCCGAACATCTCCGGCGTGGAGTTGGTCAAGAAAAAGCGCAGTCGCACCACGTCGTCGAAGGTGGCACCGGCCGCGGCGAGGCCGACGGCGGTGTTTCGCAGGACTTGCGCGACCTGCCCGGCGAGGTCGCCTGTGGCGAGGTGGTTCGCATCCTTGTCGCGGGAGATCTGGCCGGCAACGTGCACATGGCGGGTGCCCGTGCCCACTGAGACGTGGTGATACGGCACCGGCTGGAACATGCTGTCGGGGGAGAAAGTTCGGACGGTCACGGTTGATCCTTGTGTAATGGTCGTGTGGTACCTCATCTGTACTAGGTGTACCGAGGGAACTGCAAGGGAACTAGGTGTGATGAATGACACCGCAGGTCCGCCCGCCGATCACTCGGGGAGTTCGTCGGCCAGATGAGCGCCCAACATCGCTGCTCCGCGGGCGCCGCCGAGGTCGCCTTGGCTCGAGACCAGCAAGGCGGGCATCGTCGCGTAGGTGTCGATCGAGGACAGGCCGTCCATCAGGGCGCGCCGGTAGAGACGGTGAAAGCGCGCGCCACCTCCTCCGAGCACGACGCACTCCGATCGGTGCCGTGTGAGCAGATCGATGAGCCCGTGGGCGATCGCAACGCCGTAGTCCTCGAACAACATTCGGGCGGCGCCGTCGCCAGAGTCGGCGCGCTCCGCGAGGTCGTCGAGGTCGGCCATAGCGAGAGTCGGTCGGCCGAGGATCTCGCCCGCGGCGCGCTGCAGCGCCGAACGGGACGCGGTCTGCTCCCAGCACGCCCGCCGACCGCAGTAGCAGGGAGCTTCGACGCCGGTGACCGCGAGGTGTCCGGCCTCGGGGTGCGCCCCGTCGGCACCGCGCACCGGTCGCCCGCCGACGAGGGCGCTCACGCCGACTCCGGTTCCGAGGGTGACCATCAGCATGCTCGCGAACGAACGGGCCACTCCGAGCACATCCTCGAAGACCGCCGCGGTGACGGCGTCGTTGTCGATGGCGACCGGGACCGCCAATGACTCGGACAGCGCCCCGGTGAGATCGAATCCGCTGAATGCGGGAAGGGTAGCGGTATTGCGGATGACCCCGCTCGGGTCGATCGGCCCGCTCGCCCCGATCCCGACTGAACGGATGGCTGCCCCTTGCGCGACTGCGCGGATCTGCTCGACGAGGAACCCGACCGTGGCCGCGGCGTCGATATCCCGAGGAGTCTTCAGTGCCGACTGGGCGACGACGGTACCGGACGGGGCGGTGGCCACGAATCGCGAGCCGGTACCGCCGAGATCGACTCCGATTGCAACGGATCGGCCGTCGAATCCTGTCTCCGTGTTCACAGAGCGGTGGTGACCTTGCTGCCGAACGCGAACGCTCCGGGAACCACCTGATTGGCTCGCGCCAACGCGACGGCGACCAGCTGTGCAGCCACGGAGCCGGTGGCCAACGCCGTCAGCGACGATCCCGCACGAGCAGCGTCGATGGTGACCGACCCGGGCGACTCGATGTCACCGACGAGAATCACCGTGGCGCCCGTGCCAACCAGGTCATCCACGAGACGCGAGAGTGCGGCGTCGCCGACTGAGTGATGCGCGCCATAGACGAACGCGGTCATCCCGGGACCGGCCAGTTCGAAGGGACCGTGCCGGAACTCCCCTCCGACGTAGCCTTCGATGGCGACCTTTGACGACTCCTTCGTGATCAGGGCCGCGTAGAGCGCCGTGGCGGCGTCGTCCCGCTTGCCGATCGCGGCCAGTCGTGGGCGATCATGGTCGAGGATGCCGTGGGCGAGGGTCTCGTCGATACCGGAGGCAAGCTGCGTCTCGACCAGCGACGCTGACTCAGCGATCTCGGAGGTCGCGACATCCGCGTCTTCGCCGTCGAAGGCCGCCACGATCCTGCGGTGGACAGCGAGGGTGTTGAGATAGCTCTTGGTGCTGACCGTCGCCTCAGCGCCGCTCATGAGGGACACATACACGTCGGAGCGCGTCGCGAGCGGGCTTCGATCGTCCGCGGCGATCCCGACGACGCGTCCGGGAGAGATCGCTCCACCGTCGATCCGATCGAGGAGCTCGACCACCTCCGCGCTCGCCCCGGACTGGGACGTCGCGATCAGCAGGGTATTCGGGGTGAGCAGTTCCGTCGTGTCGAGCAGCTGCCCGGCGTCCACGACCCAGGCGCTGATTCCAGCGGCGGTCAGTCTCCTCCAGGTCGGCATCCCGGCGAAGTGGGAGCTTCCCATGCCGGTGAGCACGACGCGGTCCCAGCGATGGGCCGCGACATCCGTCAGTTCCGCCGTCGATGCGGGCTCGATCAACCGGCGGAGGGCTGCCGGCTGATCGAGGATGTCATGTTCGAAGGGGGTGAGGTCGGTCATCTAGGGGTGCTCGTTCCGTGGGAGGTGAGGAGGTTCGGCGAAGGCTCGCCGAGATCCCGGCCGAGGAGCCGGTTGGCGATATTCATGCCGATCATCGCGGTGGGGAGGTTGATGTTTCCGCGGGTGATCGTCGGCATGATGGATGCATCGGCGATGTGGAGGCCGCCGATGCCGTGCACGCGTCCGTCGGGGCCGACGACCGCGAGTGGATCGTTGTCCGGGCCCATCTTGCAGCTGCCCGCGGGGTGGCAGTAGTTGACGATGTCGGCTAGCGGGTCACTTGACCCGACGCGATCGCCGAGCACGGCTGCCAACTCCGGTTGAGCCACCATCGACTCCAGTAGTCCGAGTGCCTCGCGGAGCACGGTGCGATCGTGCCCATCCGGGTCGGTTCCATATCGGTGGTCGATCACGGGGTGTCCGACGTCGAGGTCGGCTCCGAGCGTGACGGTTCCCTCTGATCGCGCGCGCATGGCTCCGCCGTAGAGGGTGATCGGCGGGAGGCCGGGGTGGCCGCTGTTCTCCCCCGCGACCATGAAGACGTGGATGTCGTAGGGGCCGTCGTCGCACAGGCTCGAGCGCGCTCGTCCGACGGTCTGCTCGTCGGGGTTCCAGTCGAGAGCGGCGAGTTCCGCGGCGAGTCCAGGCTGACCGGCGAAGTCGAGTTGCACGCATTGATGGTCGAGCAGATGTCTCCCGACTCCGGGGAGATCGATCACGAGGGGGATGCCGAGTTCCGCGAGATCTGCCGACGGGCCGATCCCAGACCGCAGCAGGATGGCGGGCGAATGATATGCGCCTGCCGCGAGCACGACCCGGTTCGCGCCGACGTGGGCGGTCCCACCGGAATGAATCACGTCAGCGCCGGTGGCGGTGGTGCCGTCGAAGGTGAGCCGGGTGACCGTCGTCTCAGCGGCGATCGTGAGGTTGGAACGGTGACGAACCGGATCGAGGAAGGCGAAGGCGCTGTTCCAGCGCACTCCGTCGGCGATGTTGACCGGCATCGGCCCGATCCCCTCCCCCGCCTCGAGGTCGTCGAGGTCATCGGCGAACGGCAGTCCGGCTGCGAGCCCGGCGTTCACGAACGCGCGCTGGGGCGGAGTGAGCTCGCTCATCGCATACCGGCGCGTCTGGAACCGGGCACGGACCTCGTCGAGGAGTGGGGCGACATCGGCGGCGGACCATCCGATGTTTCCCCTTGCAGCCCACTCGTCGTACTCGAAGCGCGCCCCGACCGATGCGGTACATCCGTTGTGTGCGGAGCAGCCTCCGAGGATTCTGGCGCGGGGGAGATCGAGGGAGCCGCGCCCCGACGACCGGGCAGTGTGCAGGTCGTAGTCATGGGAGAGAGGGATGGCGCGACCGTCGAGCATGTCGGCCGGCCACTGGCCGTCCGAGAAGGCGCCGTAGTCGGGTCCGGCCTCTACCAGTAGTACCGTCTCATCGCTCGCTGCGGCAAAGGTTCCGGCGAAGGCGGCTCCGCCGGTTCCGCCGCCGATCACCAGAGTGTCGACGTGCTCGGGCAGTGCTGGGTATGAACTGGTCATGATTCCTGTCTCGGATGCGGGGGTGGTCAGGCGACCAGCAGTTCGGGGCCGGCGACGGTGATGTCA
>CAXTLO010000068.1:0-11727 GCA_964244965.1 uncultured Marisediminicola sp. | reverse complement strand
AGCCCATCCGCCGTATCGAGGCGAGTACCTCGGCGCGGCAGTGGGCGGCCGTGGCGCGGGTGCTGCGGGAACGGCACCTGCTCGACGGCGTTCCCTGGGCCGAGTCGTGCGTCGTCGTGCGCAGCAGTGCCCAGGTTCCCGAGGTGGCGCGGGCGCTGACGCTCGCGGAGGTACCGACCCGCACGGCGGTCGGCGGCAGGCCGCTCCGTGACGACCGCTCCGCGCGCGCGCTCCTGCTCGTCGTCGACGCCGGCATGCGACGACGACCGCTGACCGCCGAGACGGCGACTGACCTCCTCCTCGGGCCATTCGGCGGACTGGATCGGCTCGGCGTGCGCCGTCTGCGCCTCGCCTTGCGCGCCGAGGAGCTGGCCGGCGGGGGGTCGCGTCCGGCCGATGACCTGCTCGTGGACGCACTGCACGCGCCCGGGCGACTGGCCACGATTGACCACCGGGTCGGGCGCACGGCTGCGCGGATGAGCGCGACCCTCGCCTCGGTTCGCGATCTCGCCGCCGACCGCGGTTCCATCGAAGAACTCATCTGGTTGGTGTGGGAGCGCAGCGGCCTCGCGGCTACCTGGCGAGATCACGCGCTCGGTTCCGGCATCCTCTCCGCCGAGGCCAATCGCGACCTCGACGGGGTCGTCGCGCTGTTCACCGCGGCCAAGCGCTTCGCCGAACGGCGTCCGGATGCTCCCGCGAGCGTCTTCCTCGACGACGTGTTGGACGCCGAGGTCCCCGAGGACACGCTCTCGCCGCGCTCCGGGGGAGACGCCGTGCTCGTGACGACACCGTCCGGCGCGGTCGGACTCGAATTCGACACCGTCGTGGTCGGTGGCATGCAGGAGGGGGTCTGGCCCAACCGTCGCCTCCGGGGTTCGCTTCTGGCCCCCCAGGAACTGGTCCGCGCCATCACATCGCTCGATTCGTCCACCCTCGACGAGCGTCGCCTGGTACTCGACGACGAGCTGCGGATCTTCGCGCTCGCGGTCTCGAGAGCGCGGTCATCCGTCGTCCTCGCCGCGGTCGCCAACGACGACGAAGCCCCCAGCGTGTTCTTCTCGCTCCTCCCACCCGACACGCCCCTGATCGACTCGACCACGGCGGTGCCCCTCTCGCTCCGTGCCGTGACCGGACGCCTGCGTCGCCAGCTCGTCGACCAGAGGGCGGATCCGTATCGACGAGCGGATGCGGCGGCGACCCTAGCCGAGCTCGCGCAGGCGCGGGTCCCAGGGGCTGATCCCGCTCAGTGGCATGGTCTGCTCCAACCGAGTACGACGGGTCCGCTGTTCGAGGGGGGCCAGGTTCCGGTGTCTCCGTCCCGCGTCGAGCGTTTTGAGGAATCGCCGCTCGACTGGTTCCTGGAGACGATCGCCGGTTCGCCGCCGACCGTCTCGATGAGCGTGGGCACGATCCTGCACTGGGCGATGGAGACCGCCGACGTTCCGAGCCCCGACGCCGTATTGGTCGACGCCGTCTGGGACGCCGTCGCGTCGCGGTGGAGCGAGCTGATGTTCGAATCGCCCTGGCTCGCCGAGCATCACCGGCGAGCCGCCCGCGTGCTCGTCGCCGCCATGGCCGAGTACCTCACGGACTTCGAGCGCGACGGGCATGCTCTCATCGCCGCTGAGAAGCGTTTCACCCTCGAGATCGACGGTGCTGTGGTCAACGGCTCGATCGACCGGGTCGAGCGCACGGCCGATGGGCAGGTGATGATCGTCGATCTCAAGACCGGCACCCCGACGACCTCCCGCGCCGTCATCGACGCGCACCCCCAGCTGGGCGCCTATCAACTCGCCTACCGCTCCGGACTGCTCGACGAGTTCCTCGCGGAATCCGGCGACCACACCCCGGGCGGCGCGAAGCTCCTCTGGGTCAAGAAGGGTGTGGGAGGCAAGGCGTACCGGGAGAGCGTGCAGGCCCCGCTCGATGACGAGGGCCTGGAGCTGTTCCGCACCCGCATCCGCCAGGCGGCGGCGGGTATGGCGGCGGCCGAGTTCGTCGGCGAAGTGGAGTTGAGCTCGTACGGACTGGGCAACGTGCCGCGCCTGCAGCTGCACAGGGTGCCGGCGGTATCCAGTGACTGAGCGCACGGGATATCTCGACCGGCTCGAATCCGCCACACCGCATCCCCAGTCCGACGGCGGGGGTAGCGCGTCGGTGAGCGCCGACCTCATCGCCGACGCGCTCGGGCGCTTCCGACCGACCGCGCAGCAGCGGGCGGTCATCGAAGCGCCGCTGGCCCCGGCCCTGGTGGTCGCCGGTGCGGGTAGCGGCAAGACCGAGACGATGGCCAACCGCGTGCTCTGGCTCCTCGCCAACGAACGGGTGCGCCCCGACGAGATCCTCGGTCTCACCTTCACGAGGAAGGCGGCAGGCGAGTTGGGCACCAGGGTCAGAGAGCGGATCGGCGAGCTCTCGGCGGCCGGACTGATGCCGAGCGGCCACGACGCATTCGAGGCACCGACCGTGGCCACCTACAACTCGTTCGCCAACCTCATCTACCGCGACAACGCCATCCTCCTCGGCCGCGAAGGCGACGGAGCCATCCTGGGTGACGCCGCCGCCTGGCAGCTGGCGCGGTCGACGGTCATCCGTAGTTCCGACCCACGTCTGCCCGACCTGGGCAAGAACCTGGATCAGGTGACTGCGGCCGTGCTCACCCTCGCTCGCTCGCTGGCCGAGAACGTCGCCGACCCGGAGGCGGTGCGTGGATTCGCGCTGCGATTCGCCGCCCTCCGCGAGCTCCCGACCGGCAGTGCTCGCGGTGAACTCGCGTCCGCCGTCGAGCTCGCCGACAGCGTCGGAGCCCTCGACGTGCTCATCGATCTCGCCGCGGAGTTCACCGATCAGAAGACGCGTCGTAGCGCGGTGGAGTACTCCGATCAGGTCGCGCTGGCTCTGGCGATCGTGGACACACAGCCCAAAGTCGTCACGGATCTCCGTGACCGGTTCAAAGTGGTTCTCCTCGACGAGTACCAGGACACCTCGGTCGTGCAGACTCGGCTACTCGCCCGGTTGTTCGCTGCCCACCCGGTGATGGCGGTGGGCGATCCGAATCAGTCGATCTACGGGTGGCGCGGGGCCAGCGCCGCGAACCTCGACCAGTTCCCGGCGCAATTCGGATCGGACGAGCGCGAGTTCTCGCTGTCGACGAGCTGGCGGAACGGTCGCCGGATACTCGATCTGGCCAACGCGCTCGTCGCGCCGTTCGAGTCCCGAGCCACGGTGGCCGTGGACCGACTCGAGCCGTCGCCGACCGCGAGTTCCCGGGACGTCGCTGTCGCCTTCCACGAGACGGTGGTCGACGAGGCGGCTGAGACCGCGGCGTGGCTGGCCGATCGGTTGGGCGAGGTCGGCATCGACGGGTCAGTGCCGTCGGCGGCGATGCTCTTCCGCTCCCGCAAGACGCAGCCGTTCTTCCTCGCAGCGCTGCGCGAGCGCGGCATCCGATTCCATGTCCTCGGGATCGGAGGGATCCTCGCCGAGCCGGAGATCGCCGATCTGGTCTGCGCCCTCACCGTCATCGACGACCCGGGCGCGGGCCTCGAACTGGTGCGGCTCCTCGCGGGATCCCGCTGGCGCATCGGTGTGCAGGACCTGCACACCCTCAGCAGACTCGCGTCGTGGCTCCGCGACCGCGACCTCAGCCAGAGCCTGCTCGACGACGACGTGCGAGAGCGGATGCGCGCGTCGGTGAGTGAGGGAGATGGGGCCTCGCTCGTCGACGCCCTCGACTTCATGGCGACCGCAAAGCCCACCCATACGGCGCTCGAGCGGTTCAGCGCGCTCGGTCGCGAACGTCTCTCCGAGGCCGCGCGCTTCTTCGCGCGCCTCCGGTCGCGGGCTGCCCTCGACCTGCCCGACCTGGTCACGCTGGTCGAGCAGGAGATGCACCTCGACATCGAGGTCGCGGCGAACGATCATCGCGCGGTCGGAACCGCCAACATGGATGCGTTCTACGACGCGCTGAGCGGCTACCTCGCTATCGCCGACGCGGCGAGCCTGCGTGGCTTCCTCGGCTGGCTGCGCGAGGCGGAGCAGCGCGAGGACCTGTCGCCGCGGCCGGAGGATCCCGAGCCCGGCACCGTGCAGGTGCTCACGATCCACGGGTCCAAGGGGCTCGAGTGGGACGCCGTCGCCGTCCCGCGGCTGGTGGACGACGAACTGCCCGCCCGACCTCGCGAGGGGTACCGGGGGTGGCTGGCCTTCGGGCAGCTGCCATGGCAGTTCCGCGGCGACGCGGAAGAACTACCCGTGCTCGAGTGGGATGCGGCGTCGACGCGAAAGGAACTCCTCGACTCCGAGAAGCGCTTCAAGGAGTCGGTGCGCGATCATGGGGCGAAGGAGGAACGCCGCCTGGCGTACGTCGCCGTGACCCGCGCACGGCACTCCCTGCATCTCAGCGGGTCGTTCTGGGCGACGCAGTCCAAGCCCAGGCGACCAAGCCCGTTCCTCACCGAGCTCAGCACTGCCGCCCTGGTGGCGCAGCTTCCCGCGGAGTCCGCTTTCGAGCAGAATCCTCTCGGAGACGAGCTCGACCGGATGACCTGGCCCACCGATCCACTCGGCGCGCGGCGCGCGGATGTGTCGGCCGCCGCCGATGCGGTCACCGCTTCGACACCGGAGTTGCGCGGACCGTGGGCGCACGACATCGCCCTCCTCCTCGCCGAGAGGTCGGGTCGCCTCGACCGCTCATCCTCTGTGGCCCTGCCGAGCCGTGTGCCCGCCTCGCGGTTCAAGGACTTCGTGACCGACCCGCGCTCGGTCGCGGCCGCCCTCCGACGCCCGATGCCCGAGCGCCCGTACCGTGCCACCCGCCTCGGGACGCTCTTCCACAGCTGGGTCGAGGAGAGGTACGGCACTGGAGGGACCGGAGAGACCATCGACGCGGTCGCATCCGAGCTGGATTCCGGGATCGCCGAGTCTCCTGTCGGCGAACCCCACGACGTAAATGGCACGCCGTCGACCCTCGACACCCTTCGGGCGACCTTCGAGCGGTCCGTCTGGGCGCAGCAACAACCCATAGACGTGGAGCGCGAGATCCACCTTCCTCTCGACGGACAGATCATCATCTGCAAGATCGACGCCATCTACTCGCTTGGTGGGACCGGAGAGCGAGAGCGGTTCCAGGTCGTGGACTGGAAGACCGGTCGGATACCCGCCGATGCCGAGGAGCTGGCGGAGAGGCAGCTCCAGCTGGCGTTGTACCGGCTCGCCTTCGCCCGCTGGCGGGGGATCGATCCGGGGCGGGTCGACGCGGCGTTCTACTACGTCGCCGAGGACCGGACCATCGTGCCGGAGCGCCTCTACGACGAACAGGAGCTCGTCACGCTCTGGCGGGCCTCCATCGCCGGGAGCGCGAGCTGATCCGGTCAGCCTCGCTGCACGGGTATCGCGCTAGTGACCAGGGAGCCCGGGCGGCCGACGATCGCTGCGACGAGAGCGTCGATCGGCTCTCTCGCGGTGGACGGGTTGGACAGGAGAGCGAACTCGACCTCACCCAGCGGCGGGAGTCCGAATGCGCCACCGACCTCCACCAGGTCCGACGGGATCATGTTCTGCGGGAACACCGCGATGCCGATGCCGGCGCGCGCCGCCGCGATCACGCCGTTCACCTCCCGCGTGTTGCAGGTGATGCGCCAGGTGCGACCGATCTGCTCGAGAGCGTGGATGGCGGCGGTCCGGCTGATGCTCGGCGCCTGATAGGCGATCAGTGGGACCGTCGCGGCGGCGTCCAGCGTCATCGACTTGTGAGACACCCACACCAGCCGTTCCCGCCGGACCACCCGTCCGTCCGAGGCACCCGGACCCTGCTTCACCAGCACGAGGTCGAGTAGGCCGGCGGCGAGCCGCCGAGTGAGGAACCCGCTCTGATTGACGGTCAGCTCGAGGTTGATACGCGGGTAGAGCTGCCGGAAGTCGCGGAGGATCTGCGGCAGCTGCGTCGAGGCGAGGTCGTCGGCAGAGCCGAATCGAAGGCGCCCCCGCATGGCGGATCCGGTGAAGTAGGAGCTGGCCTCATCGTGCGCGGCGAGGATCGTGCGAGCGAATCCGACCATCGCGTCGCCGTTGTCGGTGAGGCGTACGTCCCTGGTGTCCCGGGCGACCAGCGCACGTCCGGCGACGGTCTCCAGCTTGCGGATGTGTTGCGAGACCGTCGGCTGACTGAGCTGCAACACCTCGGCAGCGCGGGTGAAGCTGAGAGTCTCGGCGACAGTGACGAACGTCTTCAGCAGCACCGGATCGAACACCGCGTCAGGCTAGCATTGAATAACTCAATGAGACTTATAGGGTCGATTGGTTTCCCTTATGTGGTCGGCGTGCCTACAGTCGAGTAGTGGCTTCTTCCAGACTCGACATCCCGCCGGCCACCGAACCCATCCCGATGATCCTCGATCGTCCCGCATGGCGCGACACCTTCTCCTCGCTCCGCATCCGCAACTACCGCCTGTATGTGCTCTCATCGGCAATCGCGAGCACGGCGGTGTGGATGCAGCGCATCGCCGTCGATTGGCTGATGCTCGAGCTCACCGGCAGCGTCACGCTGGTGGGCATCACCGTCGCGTTGCAGTTCGCGCCGAGCCTCCTCTTCGGAGCGTGGGGCGGCGTGATCGCGGACCGCTACTCCAAGCGCGCCGTGCTGCTGTGGACGCAGTCGATCGTCGCGACGCTCTGCGCGGTACTCGCGGCATTGACCATCATCGGCGCGGTCGAGCCGTGGCAGGTGCTGCTCGGGGCGTTCTTGCTCGGCTCGGTCGCGGCAGTGGACGGTCCGGCCCGATCGGCGTTCGTCACCGAGATGGTCGGTACCGGGCGCCTGCGCAACGCGATCAGCGTGAACGCGTCGATCTTCCACCTCGGTGGACTCCTCGGCCCCGCCGTGAGTGGCGCATTGATCGTGGTCGTCGGATCCGGATGGTCTATCGGCATCAACTCGCTGGCCGGTCTCGTCGTGATCGGCGCGCTGCTCCGGATGCGCCCATCCGAGCTCAGACGATCACCACGCCTCCCGCCCAGCCGCGGGCAGATCCGGGCGGCACTGCGCTATGTGGCCGGGAAGCCGCCGATCTTCTGGTCGATGGTCACCCTCGCCTTCGTCTCCACCTTCGGAATGTCCCTGCCGGTGCTCCTCACCGCGATGGCCAACGACGTGTACCGCACCGGTGCCGCCGGCTACGGCGCCTACAGCTCCCTCGCTGCGGTGGGCGCATTCCTCGGCGCCGTGCTCTCGACCCGTCGCACCTCGTTGCGACTGCGTACCATCGTCGGTTCCGCCGTCGTCTTCGGTGTGATCACCGCCGCCGTCGGCTTCCTGCCGTCCGCCGGCGTCTTCGCCATCGCACTCGTCGGCGTCGGGTTGTCTCGCTTGCTGTTCGCGACAGGCGCAGAGTCGCTCACCCAGCTGTCGTCGAACACGAGCATCCGCGGACGGGTCATGTCGCTGTACATCATGGTGCTCCTGGGCGGGCAGGCGATCGGCGGTCCGCTGATGGGCTACCTCGCCGAGGAGTTCGGCGCGCGGACCGCCTTCGCGGTCTCCGGCCTCGTTCCCGCGACTGCCGCCGTCGCGATCGCCCTCGTGCTCGCCCGCACCGGACGCCTCATGGTGCGTGTCGACCTCCGGCAGTTGCACGCGCCGATCAGGATCGTGCGGCGACGAAGGACAGCCCGGACCAGGGAACGGATGCGGCGGCGCAGCTCGCGTCGATCCCGCGTGTCGTGAACTAGGAGGTCGGGGTCTGGCTGCGATCCGCGCTGTCGCGACGGTCGAGCATGTCCTGCACTTCGGTGACCGTCATGACGGGGCGGGTGTCGGTGGCGATGGTGCGATTCAAGTCGGTGTGAACGATGTCGACCAGATTGTGCAGCATCCCGACCGCGTCGTCAACGATCTCCGTGCTGCGCTGCTGAGTGCCGTGTAGGAGCCACTTCGCGATTTCGAGCTCCGCATAGAGCGTGGCCCGCTTGACGACCTGACGATCGGCGCCGTCGCGTGCCTGGTTGTACGCATCGAAGACGCTGTCCGCCGCATCCGTCTTCGTCGCTCCGAGCACCCAGAACAGATCGCGCGCCGGGTCGCCGACGCCGAGCCCGAACCAGTCCACGATCCCCGTCACCCGGTCGCCGTCGTGCAGCACGGTCTCGGCGCTCATCGCGCCGTTGACCACGGTCGGAGCGAACTGCCACAGCGCGGGATCCTCCGCCGCGTTCTCCCACCGGTCGACGAGAGCGGCGGGCACCAGTCCCGTCGACGACGCCTGCTCCATCACGGTCACAGTCGTCGCGAGGGCGTCCACCGGGCGGGTGTAGCCGAGCCCGGCGTCGGTGACAAGACTCGTCGGCAGCATGTGGATGGCCGCGATCGCGCGCCCGATCGCGTACGCCAGACCAACGCCCGCATCCAACTGGTCGAGGGTGAGGGGCGCACCGGGCAGCCAGTCGTATACCACCGCGCGTGTCCCAGACACCGGCGCCTGTCCGAGTGCCGTCGGGACGGCGAACGGGAGCCGGCCACGTACGCCGGTGGTCAGCGCCTGCAGCGCGAGGAGGTCGGCGGACGCGCGGGTCTCGGCGCTCTGCGCGCGCGGAACACGGATGACAGCCCGCGCCCCGTCGCGCAATTCGAGCACGGCCTGATCGAAGTCGCCACCCGCGGCCGAGCCGTGCCGGGAGGCACGGGTGACGTCGAGCCCGGCGACTGCCGCCGTCGCGAGCGCGGCTAGAGTGAGAGGGGATCTGGCCATACCGACAGGGTAGGTCGTTCGAAGGTGACCGTGCTCCCGCGCCACGCCCCGAGGCCGCCAGAACCCAGCCGAGCCACGACCCCTTCCCCAGTGCGCACGAACGAGAAGGAGGCCAGATGTCCGCGGACTTCACCGAGCGACTGCCTCTCTCCCGGCATGCGCTCGACCGCGACTACCTCGCCCGCAGTAGACCGGACCTCCTGGAGGACCTCCTCCGACGCGATGACACCCGCGCGATCGTCCTCCGGAGTGGCGACGCCCTGCTTGCGGGGAGCGACCACCGGCTCGCCGTCCTCCCGGCGTGCGAGCTGCCGGCATCCGAACTGATCCTCTATCTGGGGCGGACCACCGACGGCGAGGAAACGCCGTACGTCGCCGCGGTGGTGACGGATGACGTCGCGGCAGGTTTCGGTCCCGACGCCGAGTGGGGCAACCTCCGGGTGCACGGTCAGCACCTGAACGACCTCGAGGCCGGGCTGTTCACTGAGGCGCTCGCCCTCGCGAACTGGCACGATGCGCATCAGTTCTCGCCGGTGACCGGCGAGCCCACCCAGCCCGCGCTCGGTGGATGGGTGCGGCGGGGCGAGAACGGTCGCGACATGTTCCCGCGCACCGACGCCGCGATCATCGTCGGGGTCACCGATGCGCAGGATCGCATCCTGCTCGGGTCCAACGCGATGTGGAAGGCGAACCGCTATTCGCTGCTCGCCGGATTCGTCGAGCCGGGGGAGTCGCTCGAGAACGCGGTCGTGCGCGAGGTGTTCGAGGAGTCGGGCGTCCGCATCATCGATCCGGTCTATCTCGGTTCTCAGCCGTGGCCGTTTCCCGCCTCGCTGATGCTCGGATTCCGCGCCACCGTCGATCCGGCTCAGGAATCGAGCCTTCAACCCGATGGCGAGGAGATCCTCGACCTGCGCTGGTTCAGCCGCGATGAGTTGACCGCGGCACTCGACGACATAGCGCTCCCCGGAGGCACCTCGATCGCCAGGGCGATCCTCGAGGACTGGTATGGGGGGCCGATCGCGGATCGGCGCGACTGGTGACGGCACGGTGTCGCTGACGTCCGAAGCTCTGCTCGCGGCACTCGATGACGAGCAGCGGATGGCGGCGCAGGCGCTGCTCGGTCCTGTCTGCGTGCTTGCAGGGGCAGGCACCGGAAAGACACGGGCTATCACCCACCGCATCGCGTACGGCGTTGCCACAGGCGTGTACCCGCCCGGCAGAGTGATGGCGCTGACCTTCACCGCGCGAGCGGCGGGCGAGCTGCGGGGACGGCTGCGTCAGCTCGGCGCCGGCGGCGTCTCCGCCCGCACTTTCCACGCGTCGGCGCTGTCGCAGCTGGGATTCTTCTGGCCACAGGTGGTCGGAGGGACGATGCCCCGCATCATCCCGGCCAAGGGGCGCCTGATCGCGCATGCCGCAGAGTCGCTTCGGCTCAAGCTCGACACCGCGACGCTGCGCGACCTCGCTGCCGAGATCGAGTGGCGCAAGGTGTCGCGGCTCACCCTGGACCAGTACGCGGCGAAGGCGTCGACCCGGCAGCTCCCGGACGCCGTCTCGGTGCAGCGGATGATCGACCTGCACGCTGCCTACGAAGCCGTCAAGGACGAACGGCGGCAGCTCGACTTCGAAGACGTGCTGCTCGCCACCGCTGGGATGCTCGAGTCCGAGCCGTGGGTGGCGCAGCAGGTGCGCGAGCAGTACCGCTTCTTCGTCGTCGACGAGTACCAGGATGTCTCGCCCCTGCAGCAGGGACTGCTCGATCTCTGGACCGGCGACCGGCAGGATGTCTGCGTGGTCGGCGACGCGAGTCAGACGGTCTACTCCTTCGCCGGAGCGTCATCGGACTTCCTGCTCGGCTTCGGCAGCAGGTATCCAGAGGCGACGGTGCTGCGATTGGAACGCAACTACCGGTCCACCGCCCCGATCGTCGACACGGCGAATCGCCTGATGCGGGAGCGGGCGGGATCGATCGTGCTACGGGCGGCGGATTCGACCGCGAAAGCCGTGCCGCCGGAGATCTCCTCGTTCCCCGACGACCGGTCCGAGGCGCGCGAGGTGGCCGCCCGAATCGCGGAGGAGATCGCGGGCGGCACGCCGGCGCAGGACATCGCCGTGCTGTATCGCATCAACGTGCAGGGCGCGGCACTCGAAGCGGCACTCACCGACCGCGGCGTGCAGCACCAGCTGCGTGGAGCGACCCGGTTCTTCGACCTGCCGGAGGTGAAGCAGGCGCTGATGATGCTCAAGGGCGCGTCGGTCGGCGGACCGGTCGAGCCGCTGTTCAAGACGGTCAGCGACGTGCTCCGATCCCTCGGCTGGACGCAGGATGCCCCAGAGCAGCGAGGCGCGGTTCGCGACAGGTGGGAGTCCCTGAACGCGATCATGGGCCTCGCGGAGGAGGAGCCATCATCGACGACGCTCCGCGAGTTCTCCGACGAGCTGTACGCCCGATCGGCTGGGCAGCACGAGCCGACCATGGCGGCGGTGACTCTAGCGACCCTCCACTCCGCGAAGGGGCTCGAGTGGGAGTCGGTGCACATCATCGGGCTGAACGAGGGACTGATGCCGATCAGCTACGCGCGGACCCCCGCCGCGATCGACGAGGAACGCCGCCTCCTCTACGTCGGCATCACCCGGGCCCGGAGACTGCTGAGGCTGAGTTGGGCGCAGAAGGCGCCGAAGCGGTCGGCTGCGCAAGCGCCGTCGCGGTTCCTGGAAGAACTGAGCAGCCGCACTCCGGGTGCGGGCTCCACGTCGTCGTCGTCGTGACCCCGCTCGCGGCATCCAGGGTGACGGACGTCGCCGCGCCTGCTCTGCCCCGATCGAGCCGGGCGAGCACGAGCCTCGCGGCTCGGGCAGCCACCTCGCCGGCGACGAGTCCCGTGTCGAGGGTGCTGCGCCGCCCCCACAGCTGAGCGGCGATGGCGGGCCACGCCGGGTCGACGTCGGTGCGTCGTCGTTCGAGGCAGTACAGGCA
>CAXTLO010000067.1:0-11806 GCA_964244965.1 uncultured Marisediminicola sp. | reverse complement strand
GAGGCCGTAGATGAGCAGCACGATGAGCGCGCCACCGATCGCGAGGAGCCAGGTCGAGATGTCGAAGAAGCCGTCAATGCCGACTCCGAATACGGCGCTACCGATGAATCCGCCGAGCAGGGCTCCGACGACGCCGAGGACCAGAGTGATGAGCCAGCCGCCACCCTGCCTACCCGGCAGGATCAATTTCGCGATGGCTCCAGCAATCAGTCCAAGAACAATCCAACCGATGATTCCCAATGTCGACCTCCCAGTCGATCGTGTGATGCGACGTCGGGTTTCGACGCAACTATGCAGTGTGCCAGCCGGGTCAACACGGGTCAAGGCGACCCGCGGGGTTGACAACCTGGATCTGATCTGAAGATGAGGTGTGAATTTTCTTTGCATAATCCGTCGTGAGGAGCGAGGCAAAGTGGAAACGGGCGCGCGGATGCGGCACGCTGGTGGAATGGTCCAGCGGCACCCGTGGTCTCGGTACGTTGCTCTCGGCGACTCATTCACCGAAGGCATCGGTGACCCGGAGCCCGCCTCGCCAGGCGGTACCCGGGGATGGGCCGATCGTGTCGCGGAGGTGCTGGCGACCGGGACCGACGACTTCGCGTACGCGAACCTCGCGATCCGCGGTCGTCTGCTCCGTCAGATCATGGATGAGCAGGTCGAGCCGGCGCTGCAGTTGCGTCCCGACCTCATCACCATCTCCGGCGGTGGGAACGACATCATCCGCCCGAACACCGATCCGGATGAGATCGCGAGCCGGCTGGAGGTCGCGGTCGCGCGTCTACGATCCGACGACGCGACAGTGGTGGTGTTCAACGGCCCGGACATCGGGATGACCCCGGTGCTCAACCGCTCGCGCGGCAAGATCGCGATCTTCAACGAGAACGTGCGAGCCCTCGCGGCGCGCCACGACGCGATCGTCGCCGACATGTGGGCACTGCGGGAGTTGAAGGATCCGCGGATGTGGGCACCGGATCGCCTGCACTTCTCGCCGATCGGTCACAACACGATCGCCCGCATGGTGTTGCAGTCATTGGGGGTCGAGAACGACCTCGAACCCTATGCGCCCGACCCTCTGACGCGCATTCCGTGGCGGCAGGCCCGCACCGAGGACATCGGCTGGGCTCGCGAATACCTGGTGCCGTGGGTGGTGCGGCGCGTTCGACACCAGTCCTCCGGCGACGGGATCAGCGCGAAGCGGCCGACAGCCGGCAGTATGCCCGACCGATCACGAAACCCCGACTGATCACCCTCGCCCCTACTTCGAGCGGGACGGCGTCGACGTGCGGCGCGATCAGCGTCCGTACGCGGATGCTGCGGGGCAGTCGAACGGGTCGCCGCCGGCGGACAGACCCACGCGGTTGAGGTACTGCACCACGATGCCGTACGACTGCGTCAGCGTCGTCTCGGTGTAGGGGATCTTGTGGCCCGCGCAGTATTCCTTCGCGATCTCCTGCGCTCTCTTGAGATGCGGGCGCGGCATGTTCGGGAACAGGTGGTGCTCGATCTGGTAGTTGAGTCCGCCCATGAAGGTGTCCATCGCCCACCCGCCCTTGATGTTGCGCGAGGTGAGCACCTGGCGGCGGAGGAAGTCGACCTTGGCATCGCGCGGGAGGATCGGCATGCCCTTGTGGTTCGGAGCGAACGATGCGCCCATGTATACGCCGAAGACGGCGAGCTGCACGCCGAGGAAGGCGAAGCCCATCCCGACCGGCAGCATCAGGAATACGACGGCGAGGTACGCGCCGATGCGGGAGACGAGCATGGAGATCTCCACCCAGCGCTTGTCGACCTTGCCGCGACCGAAGACCGTGCGGAAGCCGTGCGCATGCAGATTGATTCCCTCGAGCATGAGCAGCGGGAAGAAGAAGTACCCCTGGCGGCGGGTCATCCAGGCGTAGAGACCCCTGGACTTGGCGGCATCCGCCTCGGTGAAGGAGATGACGTCGCGTTCGATGTCCGGGTCTTTGCCCAGGATGTTGGGATTGGCGTGGTGTCGGCTGTGCTTGGTCATCCACCACGAATAGCTGATGCCGACGAACAGGTTCGCGATCGTGCGTCCGGCGATGTCGTTCGCCTTGCCTGATTCGAACACCTGGCGGTGAGACGCCTCATGGGCGAGGAAGGCGTACTGCGTCAAGATCACGCCGAGCGCGCCGGCGATCAGAAGCTGGTACCAGCTGTCGCCCAGGAGGAGGAAGCCGGTGATCGCACCGGCGAGCGCGAGAGAGATGAGCCCGAACATCATTCCGTAGAAGCCGGTGCGTCGTCGCAGCAAGCCCGCATCTCGCACTGTGCGCAGGAGCGTGGAGTACTCCGTCGTCGGATTGGTTCGGGTTCCACCCGGTTTCGTCTTCGTGAAGGTGACGACGGGTGCGGCGACAGATGCGCTCATGGAGCTCCAGTTCGGCTGGCGGACTACCAGCCAGAATCCGGGGCTGATTACTTCGCATCAGACTAAGGCTGCGAACTGGGAAAGCGATGCAGGTAGCCAAACGCGTGATCCGTGTTGTATAGCGTCGTTCGCGTCATCCTGCACGGTCGGCGTCGAACGGATGCGTGAGCCTCCACCACGGGTCGGGTTCCTCGATGGGCGCGTCGAGGTGGAGCGCGACGATGACCGTGCGCGGGCCGGCGGTGAAGGTGACGGATCCGACATCCGGCACCGTTTCCCCGAACGACTCCGGCTGGATGCGATCGACGCGCACCTCCGCCATCACGGGGGTGTCACGCCATACGACGACGGACGCGCCCTCCTCGGCGATCGCGCTGGCCGTCGCATCCCACGGAGTGGAGAACGATGCGAACCGCTGGCCGGCGTCGGCGAGCTCCACCTCGTAGAAGCCGGCGCGAACGGATGCGAGCAGCGCGTCGACGCCCGCGTACAGCGCGTCGCGGTCTGCGGCGCCGAGCACGACGCCGACCACGGAGACCATGCCGCCCCCCACGGGGTAGTCGGCGGAGAACAGCAGGTTCGATCCGATGCCGTCGAGGTTGCCGGTCTTGATCCCGTCGACTCCGTCGAGACCGAGAAGCCGGTTCGTGTTCCGCAGCTCCCCGAGTTCTGGAATCACCACCGCGGGGGTGGAGACGATCGCGGAGACAAGCGGATCGTTGGTCGCAAGGCGCCCGAGGGCAACGAGATCCGCGGCAGTACTCGTGTTCTGCGGCGCCATCCCGGTCGGCTCGACGATGGTGGTGTCGGCGAGTCCGCGCTCGTCGAGCCACGCATCGGCCGCTACGGCGAATTCCGGCACCGAGCCGAATGCCCAGGTCGCGAGGGTCTCGGTGTAGTTGTTCGCGGAAGCGACGAGGGTGATTTCGAGCAGTTGTCTCTCGCTGAACACCATGCCCGCCCTGGCCGGCACGACGGTGCCGTCTTGTTCGAGGTAGCTGTCGTACAGAGCCGCATCGGCGGCGGTCAGGGTGATCGACGGTCCGTCGGAGCCGGCGAGCGGGTGCTCGTCGAGCACGACGAGCGCCGTGATGATCTTGCTGATGCTCGCGATGGGCAGTGCGGCGTCGCTGCCGCTGGAGTCGAGGACCCCGTCGTAGCCGTCCGCGCCGATCGCACTCGCTCCGAAGCCGGGCCAGGCGAGATCGGATACCGCTCGGTCGGGAGCCTGGTACCGGGCGATCTCGGGGGCAGCGGGCTCCAACGGACTGCCCAGAGTCACGGCGACGTAGCTCATGACGGCGGCGAGCGCAGTGGTGGCCGCGATCCCGCCGACCACCCCGCGCCGGAGCACCGATCGTGATGGAGCAGCCGGCGGCGGGTCCGATGTCACGCGCTCATGTTAGGACACGCCGCCGGGCCATCCGCCGTCGCTGCGACGATCACCGGCAGCGGACGCGGAATCGTAGGGTGGAGCGATGGAGTGCCGCCCGTTCGAGACTGCGGCGATCGCGGCCTACCCGACCAGGGCGGCGTGGGATGCGGCCGCAGTGGAGATACTCGGGACTGTGTTGTCGCGTTGGCGGCTTACCGCCGGTGAGACGTTCCTCGGCGGCTACTCTGGCACCGTGCTGCGCGTCACCACCGAGGTGGGGACGCCTGCGGTGCTCAAGCTCGGTTACCCGCATGAGGAGGCCATCTTCGAGGCGGTGGGATTGCAGGCACTCGGCGGCTGCGCCCCAGAGGTTCTCGACCAGGATCCGTGGTCGTGGGCGATGCTTCTCGAGGAGATCCTGCCGGGAACTCCGCTGGCAGTAGCTGAGCTCCCCGTGCGGGACGCGTTGAAGGCGGGAGCGTCGTTGCTCGGCCGGATCGCGGCTTCCGGGCCGACGGCTGGCCTTCCGACTCTGACGTCGATCGTGCACGGCTACGTCGCGGTCGCCCGATCGAGGTGGAACGGTCAGGTCGAGCGGCTGGAGCGCCTCGGCGCAGCCGACCATGTCGCTTCGGCGATCGACGAGCTCGAGGTGCTCGCCGATTCCGGGCCGTCCGCCGCGTTCGTGCACGGTGACTACAACCCCGGGAACATCCTGCGCTTCGACGATCGATGGGTCGTCGTCGATCCGAAGCCGATGGTGGGAGATCCGTCGTTCGACCTCTGGCCGCTCATCGCCCAACTCGGGTCGCCGTTCGGTGCGGGCAGGGCGCCGGAGTTGCTCGCGGCGCGGCTCGCGCTCGGCGCCGACGAGGCCGGTGTCGATCCGGTGCGGGCGGCGCGCTGGTCGTTCGCTCGTACCGGCCTGAACGTGTCGTGGTACCTCGAGGAGCAGAACCTCGCACTGGCCGCCCGCGACGCCGACGAGCTGCGGGTCTGGGCCGGCGTTCGCAGCGCAGTGATGGGCGACGGATGACCGCGGCTCACGTGGTGCGGGGCCGCAAGGCCCACAGAGCGACCGCGCTCGCCGCGGCGACGTTGAGCGAGTCGACGCCGGAGCCCATCGGGATCGTGACGATCGTGTCGGCGGTGCTCAGCGCAGCCCGGCTGAGCCCATCTCCTTCCGAGCCGAGCACCAGCGCGATCCGATCCGGCGGCTCGGACGCGAAGGCGTCGAGGCTCACCGCGTCGTCGTCGAGCGCGAGCGCCGCGATCGTGAAGCCGGCGTCGTGCAAGATGCCGCGAGCATCCGACCACTCCGGCAGTCGGGTCCAGGGCACCTGCAGCACTGTTCCCATGCTGACCCTCACGCTGCGTCGATACAGCGGGTCGGCGCACCGCGGGGTGATGAGCACGGCGTCGGCGCCGAGGGCCGCCACCGAGCGGAAGATCGCGCCGACGTTGGTGTGATCGACGATGTCTTCGAGCACCACGACGCGATGCGCTCCCGCAATGAGCGTGGCGGGGTCCGGAAGCGGCGGCCGGTGCATGGCGGCGAGAGCACCGCGGTGGAGGTTGTAGCCCGTCAGCTGCTCGAGTACCGCCGGCTCCCCCACGAACACCGGCACGTCGAAGGGTTCGAGGATCGGGCGCAGGCCGCCGAGCCATTGCTCCTGCAGCAGTATCGAACGCGGCTGATGCCCGGCACGGATCGCGCGGTCGATCACCTTGCTCGACTCCGCGATGTACAGCCCCCCTGCAGGCTCCGATCTCCGACGCAGCGCGACATCCGTCAGCCGTGCATAGTCGTCGAGACCGGGCTGGTCGAGGTCGGTGATGCGCACCTCGTGCATGCTGCCTCCGCCTCGTCGGTCGCCCTCGGCTCAGGGAAACATATCGGACCCTCCGCGTGTTTATCCTGGAGTCCAGGAGACGTCGCGTCGGCCGACCGCCGCGAATCCGCCTCAGGCGGGGAAGGAGCAGCATGGTCACGCTCGATGCCGCGGCTCCTGCCGTCTCTCCACGGTCCGCACTCGACGACGCGATCGAGGTGCTCACCGGTCGTACCGTCGCCGTGCTCACCGGGGCCGGTGTCAGCACCGACTCCGGTATTCCCGACTACCGGGGCGCGGGGGCGCTCCCCCGCAATCCGATGACGTTCCAGCAGTTCCTGAGCGATGCTGACTACCGCAGGCGCTACTGGGCTGGAAGCCATCTCGGCTGGCGGCGCTTCGACGCAGCACGACCGAACGCGGGGCATCGCGCGCTGGCAGCCCTCGAACTCGCCGGGACGGTGAACGGCGTGATGACCCAGAACGTCGACGGCCTGCACCTGCGCGCGGGTTCGGAGCGGGTCGTCGACCTGCACGGCACCATGGACAGGGTGCGCTGTCTGGACTGCGGACAGACCTTCGCCAGAGTCGACGTGGCGGCCCGCATCGCGGAGGCCAACCAGTGGCTGGATCAACCGGATGCCGTCGAGCTCCAGCCGGACGGCGACGTCGAAGTGACCGATATCGGGCGGTTCGTGGTTCCAACCTGCACGGTGTGCGGCGGCACCCTCAAGCCCGACATCGTGTTCTTCGGCGAGTTCATCCCCGTCGGCAGATTCGCCGAGGCGACGGCGCTCATGCAGTCCGCCGACGCCCTGCTGATCGCCGGTTCGTCGCTCGTGGTGAACTCGGGTATCCGCATCCTCGACCAGGCGGCGAAGCGGAAGCTCCCGATCGTGATCGTCAACCGCGGGGTGACGCGAGGTGATCTGCGCGCCACCGTCAAGATCGACGGCGGCACATCCGAGCACCTGTCCGCGCTCGCGGCGCGGCTCCCGAGCTGACCGGATGACCCACCTCTACCTCGTGCGTCACGGTGAGACGGACTGGAACGCCGCCCGCCGCATCCAGGGCAGCACCGACATCCCGCTCAATGACACCGGACGTGGGCAGGCGCGGCGCACCGGTCGTATCCTCGCCGGACGGCGCTGGGATGCGATCTACTCGTCGCCGTTGTCGCGCGCGTTCGAGACGGCGCAGATCATCGCCGCGGAAGTGGGTCTCGGCGCGCCCGTCGCGTTGCCGGCAGTCGTGGAGCGCGCCTATGGAGCCGCCGAGGGACTCGACTACCGCACGCTCGACCGCCTGTTCCCCGAGGGCAGTCGCGTGCCGGGCAGAGAGTCGCGCCAGCACGTCGCCGCGCGGGTGGTGCCGGCGCTCGAGCGCATCGCAGTCGCACACCCCGGCCAGAACCTCATCGTGGCCACGCATGGCGGGGTCATCCGCGCCGTCGTCAATTCGGTGGCGACCGATCCGGAGCGCTTCCACGGCGTGCGGATCACCAACGGCTCGGTGCACAGCTTCCGCCTCGTCGACGGAGCCCTGCACCTGGTGTTGTTCGACGATCCCATCGAGGACGCGTCGGTGGACTCCTCCGCGCCGGCCTTCGACGAGCAGAATGCGCTCGCTGCCCGCGAGGCGGAGGCTTAGGCTCCGGAGCTCGCTCGACGGTGCGGGCTGCGTCAGGGTAGCGGCGTGACCCAGCGCGACCAGTCCGGCTGCGGCGAGTACCCGGCCTTCGTCCAGAACCGGTGGGCGTTCGCATTGTCATCGAGCACCATGGCGTCCGCGCGAGTCGCACCGGCGGCGGCGAAGCGGGCTTCGGCGGCCGCGAGCATCGACTGAGCGACGCCACGCCGCCGATGGTCGGCACGCACCGCAAGCCGGTACAGGTGGAAGCGCCATCCGTCCCATCCGGCGATGAGAGTACCGACGAGCTCCTCGCCGTCCCACGCGAGCATGAGCGCGTCAGGGTCGCGCTCGATCAGCCGTCGGACGGCACCGATGTCATCGCGCGGACGTCCGCTGTCTTCGGCGGAGGCAGCCCAGAAGTCCAGCACGAGCCCCGCGTGGTCGGCGGATGCGGTGCTCAGCCGCGTTTCCACGGCTTCCACCACTTGCGGTTACGGGGAGGAAGGTTCTCCATGAGATGCAACAACCGGCGAGCCGATTCGTCCCAGGTGAACTCATCGGCCTGCTCGAGCGCCAGCCGAGTCAGGTCATCCCAGGTCGCGGGAGTGTCCATCACGCGCACGGCGTCGGCGAACGCGGTGGGCGAGTCCGGGTCGAAGAAGGTGGCGCCGATGCCGCCGACCTCGTGGAACAGCGGGATGTCGCTGACCACCAGCGGGGTGCCGGCCGCGAGCGATTCGATGAGCGGGATGCCGAAGCCCTCGTCCCAGCATGCCGATACCATCGCGGTCGACGAGCGCAGCACCTCGAGGTACCTCGCGTCTGTCACCCCGTTCTCGAACACGAGCGCGCCTTCGGGTGCCAGTGCGCTCAGACGCGCGCGGGCGTCATCCGAGATCCGGCTCAAGAGGTGGAGACGGTACCCGGGCAGGAAGTGCATCCCGCGGGCGAGCGTCTCGACGTTCTTGTTGGGCATGAAGGTGCCCATGTAGACGAGCGTCCTCGAGTCCTGCCAGGTGCGCGGCGGTAGGTCAGGCTTGTCGACGCCCGGGCGGATGACCGTGACCGGACGTCGGGTCAACTTCGCCTGCTCCATCTCACGACTGCAGTTGTACGACCCGGTGACGACGGCTTCTGCCCGGTTCAGCGCCATCCGTTGCGGGATGTACGTGAAGTAGAACCCCCACCAGATGAGGCGCACGAACCACGGGTATCCGGGCGGAGGGGTGCGCGTGCGGTAGTAGACCATGTCGTGGATGGTGAGGATGAGGCGGAAGCTCCGGTGCACCGACCCGACCGTCTGCATCGGGCTGTAGAGCACATCCGGTTTCATCCTGTTGATCCAGAGAGCAGCCCACGGTTCCAGGGCGCTGGTCTGCGATACCACCTTCACCCACGGCAGATCGGGCAGCATCGTGAGCTGCCGTTCATCGCTGATGAGCATCGTCACCGGATGCAGCCGCGAGAAGGCCTCGACCAATCCCGCGGTGTACCGGCTGACGCCGTCGTGACGCACCAGACGCGTGTACCGGCAATCGAAGACGACGTTCATTCGAGCGGATGCTGGTTGGCTTCGTGCCCGTCGAGTCGGTGCCCGTCGAATCGGTGCCCATCCGGTTGGCGCCCGTCGAGTCGATGCCCGTCTAGTTCGTGCTGGCGCAGGAACGCGGTGATCGCGTCTGCGGCGACCTGCGGTGTCTCGTAGTGGATGAGGTGACCCACTCCGGGGATGATGCGGAGGGTCGCGTCCGGGATGGCGCGGAGCAACTCGTACTGGGCCGAGACCGGGGTGATGTCATCCAGTTCCGCCGCGACGAGGAGGGTCGGCACGGGAATGCGTGCGGCGAAGGCGCTCACGTCGGTGCTGATCGACGCCCGGAACCCCTCGACGACGGTGTCCCGGTTGGTGAAACGACTGAAGAAGGTGTGGTGTTCGTTGTGGATCCAACGCCGGAGCGCCCGGTCCTTCGTCTTGGCGAGACTCACGCTCATGAAGCGCACGATGAGCCAGTTGTTCAACAACCGATGTCCCACGGCTTCCGGGAGGCGGCTGGCGAGGTCGTAGTAGAACACGGTCGCCCGGGTCACCCACTGCCGCGGTCCGCTCAGACCGGAGATCGCGATCGGATTCACCAGGATGAGAGCAGGCGTGCGCAGCCCGTCGGCGACGGCGCTCGACGAGACGATCGACCCGAACGAGTGGCCGAGGATGACCGCATCGCGTTCGAGTCCGAGCGCACGCACGAACGACTGAAGCCAGCTCGCGTACCCGGTGATGGAGTGGTCCACCTCGGTGAGGGGGGTCGACTCCCCGAAGCCGGGCAGGTCTGGACCGATGAAGCGGATGCCGGGCAGCTGCGCGATGATCGGCTCGATGCCGTGGTGCTCACCGCGATACCCGTGGGCGATCACCACGGTGATCGCGGCGTCCTCGGGTCCGTATACCCAGTAGCGCGTGGTGCTTCCGAGCACGTCGACCTCGTCGCGCCGGACCGGGATCGCATCAAGCTGGGCCTGGTAGGGCGAGCGGACCGCCGGCGAGTGAATTGCCATCACTTCCCAGCATAGGAGTCCGGTCGCGCGAGTCGGTCCGAAACGGTCCCTAGACTCGTCACCGACGGGTAGACACCCTCCGGCGCCAGTGACGACGGAGGCACGGCGCGAAGGAGAACGGTGAGCTTCACTGCCCCCATCCAATTACCCGGACTCACTCTGGACCCGCAGTGGTATCGCCGCGCGGTCTTCTACGAGGTGATGGTGCGGTCGTTCGTCGACAGCAATGGCGATGGCGCCGGCGACCTCGCGGGTTTGATCAGCCGGTTGGATTATCTGCAGTGGCTCGGCATCGATGCGTTGTGGCTGCCGCCGTTCTTCCAGTCCCCGCTGCGCGACGGTGGATACGACGTGTCCAACTTCTTCGAGGTGCTGCCGGAGTTCGGGACACTCGACGAGTTCAAGGACCTGGTGACCAAGGCCCACGAGCGCAACATGCGCATCGTCATCGACTATCCGCTGAACCACACCTCCGACCAGCACGACTGGTTCCAGCAGTCCCGCGCCGACCCCGAGGGTCCCTACGGCGACTACTACGTGTGGAGCGACGACGACTCGAAGTACCCGAACATCCGCATCATCTTCGTCGACACCGAGGAGTCGAACTGGAGCTTCGATCCGGTGCGGCGGCAGTTCTTCTTCCACCGGTTCTTCTCCCACCAGCCCGATCTCAACTTCGAGAACGCGGCGGTGCGCGAGGCCGTATTCGACACCGTGCGCTTCTGGATGGACCTCGGTGTCGACGGCATCCGGCTCGACGCGATCCCGTACCTGTTCGAATCCGAGGAAGGCAACGGCGAGGGCGAGCCCGAGACCCACGAGTTCATCAAGCAGATGCGCGAGATGGTGGATCGTGACTACCCCGGGCGCATCCTCATCGCGGAGGCGAACCAGTGGCCGCGCGAGGTGGCAGCCTTCTTCGGCACCGACGAGGAGCCGGAGTGCCACATGGCGTTCGACTTCCCGGTCATGCCGCGCATCTTCTACTCGCTGCGCTCGCAGACGGCGACCGAACTCATCAACGTGCTCTCCGAGACGCTGGACGTCCCGTCGTCGAGCGGCTGGGGCGTGTTCCTGCGCAACCACGACGAACTCACGCTCGAGATGGTGTCGGAGGAGTACCGGCAGGCGATGTACGGCTGGTACGCCTACGACCCGCGGATGCGGTCGAACATCGGCATCCGCCGGCGATTGGCCCCCCTGCTCGACAACTCGCGGGCGGAACTCGAACTCGCGCACGCCCTGCTGTTCTCCCTTCCCGGAAGCCCGTTCCTCTATTACGGGGACGAGATCGGGATGGGCGACAACATCTGGCTGCCAGACCGCGACTCGTCCCGCACGCCCATGCAGTGGACACCTGACCGCAACGCCGGCTTCTCGACCGCCGACCCGGGCAAGTTGTTCCTGCCCGTCGTGCAGTCGCTGGTGTACAACTACAACCTCACCAACGTCGAATCCCAGCTGGCGCAGTCCCGGTCGCTGCTGCACTGGGTGCGGAACGTGGTGCATGTGCGCAAAGCGCATCCGACGTTCGGGCTCGGCTCCCTGAAGGTGCTGCCGACGTCGCACGAGTCGGTACTCGCCTTCGTGCGGTCCTACCCGGGGTCGGGGAGCCAGTTCGGCGACTCTGCCGAAGACGTGCTGTGCATCTTCAGCTTCGCCCACAATCCGGTGTCGGTCACGATCGACGCCGCGGATTGGGCGGGGTCTGCGACCTGGGATCTGTTCGGAGGCGCCGAGTTCCCTCAGGTGACCGACGACGGACAGCTCACCGTCACCCTCGGCACGCAGAGTTTCTTCTGGTTGCACCTCGGGACTCCGGTCGGATCGCGCCCGCGGAACTCCTGACCGCATGGTCGTTCGACCGGGCTGACTCCGGAGACGTCGGTGAGGCGACGGCCGGATGTCGGTGCGCCCGCCTACCGTGAATCACATGACCCGCCCCTGGCACGCCGAACTCGCGGTCTTCGACCTCGAGACGACCGGCATCGACGTGGAGACGAGCCGCATCGTCACCGCGCA